>JBHORK010000031.1:0-26424 GCA_042565725.1 Verrucomicrobiota bacterium | reverse complement strand
GTTTTGCTACACAGCGTACAGCAGTTTTGCCGGCTGATTCTACGGGATGCAGTATTCGGGAGAAATCAAGTCCACGCGCTTTCCAGAAATTGATTGATTTATTCATTTCCAGCAAATCAGAACGTCCGACAAGATCATCAATAGTCTTGATGCCCAACTGAGCCATATATTCCCTGACTTCTTCAGCGATCATTCTGAAGAAATTGACAACATATTCAGGTTTACCTGAAAAACGTTTCCTGAGTTCCGGGTTCTGCGTTGCAACACCAACCGGGCAGGTGTTCTGATGACACTTGCGCATCATGACACATCCGCACACAACAAGCGGCGCGGTAGCGAAACCAAACTCTTCTGCACCCAGCAAAGCGGCAACAACAATATCACGGCCAGTTTTCATTTGGCCGTCCGCCTGAACTCTAATACGTGTTCTGAGATCATTCAGAACAAGAGTCTGATGCGTTTCAGATAAACCAAGTTCCCAAGGTATTCCTCCATATTTTATCGAAGATAAGGGAGCTGCACCTGTTCCTCCATCATAGCCGCTGATCAAAACCATGTCAGCGTGACCTTTTGCAACACCGGCGGCAACCGTACCTACCCCTGCTTCAGAGACAAGTTTCACTGAAACTCTTGCCTGGGGATTCGCATTCTTTAAATCAAATATCAACTGCTTAATATCTTCTATGGAATAAATATCATGATGCGGAGGCGGAGAAATCAAAGTGACACCGGGTGTTGAATGGCGAACTTTTGCTATTTCTTCATTTACTTTGTGCCCCGGAAGCTGACCGCCTTCACCAGGCTTTGCGCCCTGAGCTATTTTTATCTGTAGTTCTTTTGCATTAACAAGATATTCGGCAGTTACCCCGAACCTGCCGCTTGCAATCTGCTTAACTGCACTGCACTTGCTGTCGCCGTTGGGAAGCGGTTTGTATCTTTCGGGATCTTCACCACCCTCACCGCTATTACTCATTCCGCCAATCCTGTTCATGGCAACAGCCAATGTTTCATGAGCTTCTTTACTTATCGAACCGAAAGACATCGCTGAAGTCACAAACCTCTTCATTATTCTTTCCGCAGGCTCAACTTCATTTATCGAAATTGGTTTTGTCTTTTTAAACTTAAAGAGGCCTCTGAGCGTGCTTTGTTTACGTGACTGATCATTAATCAATTCGGAGTATTTTTTATACAGGTTCGGATCATTGCGTCTTGCGGCAAGCTGAAGATTACTTATAGATTCAGGCGTCCATAGATGTCGTTCACCATCCTTCCTGTATCTGTAATATCCACCGCTCGGCAAAACGACAGGCGAGCCGGGTGTATTATCAGCGGCATTCTTAAACCTTTCGTTTGCTTCATGATAAACCTCGAACAAGCCGATACCACCGATACGCGAAGAAGTGCCGGTAAAATATTTTTCAATAAGCGGACGGCCAAGACCAATAGCCTCGAACACTTGAGCGCTTCTATAACTACGCAATGTGGAAATCCCCATTTTCGACATTATTTTCAGAAGTCCTTTACAGATAGCGTCGATATAATTTTCCAGCGCCTTTGTAACGCCCACATCGCCCTCCAGAACGCCACGACCTGCCATATCGGCTATGGTTTCAAAGGCAAGATAAGGATTAACAGCCGTAGCGCCATACCCCAGAAGAAGCGCTATATGATGAACTTCCCTGGCTTCACCTGTTTCCACTATAATGCTGGAGCTTGTTCGAAGCCCTTTCCCGACAAGCCGCTGGTTCACCGCCGAAACAGCAAGGATGGCCGGTATAGGCGCAACATGAGAAGGCAAATCACGATCGCTTAAAATAATAAGGGATCTGCGGTTCGCAGCAGCAGCCTCAGCTCTGTTGCAAAGTTTTTCAAGAGCTTCCTCAAACGCATACTCACCCCCATTTCCAGGGAACCCGATATCAATAACCGTAGTGTTGAAATGACGCAAGTTAAGCGCTCTTATACGTTCCAGATCTTCATTTGACAGGATCGGATTCAGCAGTTTAATCAATCTCGCATTTCGCGGGTCATCCTTAAGTATATTCGCATGGTTACCCATAAAAGTCATAAGCGACATAACCAATTCTTCCCTTATAGGATCTATAGGAGGATTGGTAACCTGCGCAAACAACTGCCTGAAATAATTATACAGAAGCTGAGGTTTTTCACTCAAAACGGCCAGAGGTGAGTCAAAACCCATGGACCCCACAGTCTCATGCCCTGTTGAAGCCATCGGGGAAATTATCATTTGAATATCTTCACGTGTGTACCCAAACAGCTTATGACGATAAAAAAGACTCGCCGTATCAGGCGTTACAGGAGCTATATCATTAAACAAACCGTGCAAAACGATTTTATTTTCGTCAACCCATCGTCTGTACGGCTGTTTCCGCGCATAATGGGATTTTATTTCATGATCCTTGAGAACTCTTTTTTTGTTTAAATCAACCAGGATTATTTGACCCGGCTTCAAAATGCCTTTTTCAAGAACATCATCTGGTTTCATATCAAGCACACCGGTTTCGGATGCCAGGACCATAAAACCATCTTTGGTTATCGTGTAACGCGCGGGCCTCAAGCCGTTTCTGTCGAGGAGTGCACCCACCTGTCTACCGTCAGTAAATGCCACAGAAGCAGGTCCGTCCCAGGGCTCCATTAATCCTGCATGATACTCGAAGAATCCCCGTAGATCCGGGCCGATAGGATATTTCTCACCCCATGCCTGAGGTATCAACATCATCATTGCATGCGCGAGCTCTCTGCCGCATGCAACGAGAAATTCAAGAGTATTATCCAGGCACGACGAATCACTGCCTGACTCATCAATAATAGGGATAAGCTTCTTGATGTCGCGGCCCAAAAGATCTGAGGCCAGCAGTTTTTCTCTGGATCGCATATGGTTAAGATTCCCGCGCAGCGTATTTATCTCACCATTATGTGCCAGATACCGGAACGGCTGAGCTAACTTCCATGAAGGAAACGTGTTCGTACTGTATCTTTGATGGAGCACCGCCAAGGCGCTGACAAAATCAGGATCATCAAGATCTTTATAGAAACGACTGACCTGCCCGCCCATCATCATGCCTTTATATAAAATGGTACAGCAGGACAGATTTGGAACATAAAACGAATCATCAGGAGAAAGATTCTCTTCCCCTTTGTGTTCTATCTGGCGTCTAAGCACATACAAGCCGCGTTCAAATTCCTCGCCATCAAGATCGCTGTTTGCTATAAAGCATTGGGTGATATAAGGCTGCTCATCTCTGGCCATCACGCCAAGCGCGGAAGAATCAACAGGAACTTCACGCCATCCGAGAAACTCAAAACCTTCCCCGCCAACAACCTCTTCAATTATATGCTTACATTTATCACGAAAAGACTCTTCCTGAGGAAGAAACACTGACCCTATACCATAATGACCGGCAGGCGGCAGAGAAATGCCATTTCTGCCGGTCTCACGCTGAAAAAAAGCGTGTGGTATCTGAATCAAGATTCCAGCTCCATCCCCGGTTTGATCATCACCGCCCGCAGCGCCGCGATGGACAAGATTCTGAAGCACATCTATGGCCTTTGAAATGATCGCATGTGACGGAGTACCGTTTATATTAACGACAAACCCGACCCCGCAGGCATCATGCTCAAACGCCGGATCATATAAGCCCTGTTTTTTCATCGTTCAGTTCTTTGTTCTTAGTTCTTGGTTTTCCCGTAGCCCCGTTCTTTCCTCTTCCATTCATCGTTCACCATTTATAATTCATAATTTTCTTCACCGAGACACCAAAGGGGCACATCGACATATCGAATGCACCCTTCCAGCGTATCTCGTGAAGCGTAATGCGTATCTCGCTCTTAGAGCATAAACATCATCTCCGCGTATGACGGCAGCGGCCACAGGTAATCAGGCAACATACCTTCCAAACTATCCGCGGCCTCGCGAAGAGTGCCCATTAACACCAGCATTTCAGAGGAGAACCCCGACTCAACACATTTCTCCAGCTTACCTGCAGTGCGCAAAAGCTTATTGCTTTCTTCACAGACCCCGGCAAGTAGTTCCTTGGTCGTCGAAACATCAGCCGCACCAACAGCTTCAACTTCCCTTATGACGTCCGCCAGTTCGCCCTGGTATGTTAAAGCTGCAGGGGCAATCATTGTTTTAGCCATTGTCACAGCACATTCAGCTTCAATCTTTATTGTTCCTTCATAATTCTCAAGATACACCTCGTAACGGGATTCAAGTTCTTTACTTGAGAGCACTTTATATTTCTCAAACAGCTCAACCGTATTCTTGTCTGTTATAGCTTTTAACGCATCCGGTGTTTTTTTGAGATTGGCCAGGCCGCGCCGTTCAGCTTCCTCCTGCCATTCATCAGTATAATTATCACCATTAAAAAGAATTCTCTTATGATCTTTGATGATTTTTTGCAGAATCGGCTCCAGTGCTTCATTCAGATCCTTACCATCGGAAACATCAGCTTCCAGCTTGGTACAAATATCATCAAGCGCTTCGGCAACAATGGTATTCAGAACAACATTGGCGCCGGCACAACTCTGGTTCGATCCAACAGCACGGAATTCAAACTTATTGCCGGTAAAAGCAAATGGCGACGTTCTGTTTCTGTCAGTCGCATCCCTGGGCAGATCCGGCAGAGAAGAAACACCTATCTTCAATGTTTTACCTTTTTCATCAGATTTGCAACCTTTACCACCTGCTTCAATCTGCTCAATAATATCGGTTAATTCATCGCCTAGGAATATCGAGATAATGGCAGGGGGTGCTTCATTAGCACCCAACCGGTGATCATTACCGGCAGTCGCCACAGTAGCCCTGAGTAAAGGAGCGTATTCATCCACTGCTTTTATCAGGGCACATATCACTGTAAGAAACTTAGCATTTTCGCTCGGATTATCACCTGGCGTAAGCCAGTTCTTTCCGTCCGGCCCGCAAACTGCCCAGTTGTTATGTTTTCCGGATCCGTTAACACCAGCGAACGGCTTCTCATGCAAAAGACACTTAAATCCGTGTTTCTCAGCAACATCACGCAAAACTTCCATGGTAATCATGTTCTGATCCACGGAAAGATTCAGTTCACCAAAAACAGGAGCCAGTTCGAACTGGGCAGGACAAACTTCATTGTGTCTCGTTTTTGACGGGACGCCAAGACGCCACAACTCATGATCAACTTCACTCATGAAATTGATTACGCGTCTTTTTATGGCACCAAAATAATGGTCATCCATTTGCTGATGTTTTGCAGGCTTGCGACCGAACAAGGTTCTTCCGGTCTGAATCAAATCAAGACGCTGTTCGTAATAGTCCTCATCAATTAGGAAATATTCCTGCTCAGCGCCAAGTGTCGCGTAAGCTCTTTTCCCGGCATCCTCAATACCAAATATTCTTCCAAGCCTGCATACATGCTCGGATAGAGCAGACATGGATCTGAGCAAAGGTGCTTTCTTATCCAGAGCTTCACCATGATAGCCGATAAATACTGTCGGTATGCACAGGGTTGCTCCATTATCGCCCTCTTTTAAAAAAGCCGGGCTGGTTGGATCCCAACCTGTGTAGCCGCGAGCTTCAAATGTCGCCCTTAATCCGCCGGACGGGAAACTGGAAGCATCAGGTTCACCCTTAATCAATTCCTTGCCGGAAAACTGCATAATGACGCCACCTTCTCTATCCGGCATAATAAAAGAATCATGTTTTTCGGCAGTAGCGCCGGTTAAAGGCTGAAACCAATGAGTAAAATGCGTTGCACCCTTTTCGATAGCCCATGTCTTCATAGCATCGGCAACTTCATTGGCAATGCTCTCATCAAGGCTTGAACCTGAGCATATAGTTGTCGACAAAGACTTATAGGCCGACTCCGACAGATAATTACGCATCGTTTTGATACTGAACACATTTTCCCCAAAAAATTCACCAACTTCTTTCAGCTCACACAAACTCATTAACAATCTCCAATTTATAGTTAAAAAATATATTACCCGTCATATATGCAAAGAGCGTGCCAACTTCCAGAGAAAGTCAGAGAACCCTGTAAATAAAAGCTTTTAGCCTAGTTCTTGCATACAGCCTAAATACGCGTGAACAGATTTAATACATTTTTGTAGTAACACAAAGACCTATACTACATTATTGTAATAATCCCTTTGAGATGGTTACAGGTTACAAGATTCAAGTTACAAGATAGGATAGCTGGAAGTCCTATGATCCCTCCTCTCTCTTTCGTGTAACTCTGTAACTTGCTTTTGCCACGCCGACTTGTCCGACCGTAAGCTCTCTTGAGCGCAGGAGGAAGCTTCAGTGCGAAGGCGGGCAACCTATAAATCCTCCCCGCATTTATTTTTACCGCATAACATGGCACAGAAATTGCGTTTAAAAGCTGATAAAGAAAAATGACAACAAACGCAAAACCAACAACCGGCCTGCCCCATCTAGACAAAATTCTTAAGGGAATACTACCGGGCGACAATATTGTGTGGCAGGTTGACTCGATCAAAGACTATATGGCCTTTGTGAAACCCTACGCAGAAAATGCAAAAAACGCTGGTCATAAACTCATTTATTTCAGATTCGCCAGCCACAAACAACTTCTACCCAATGATTTTGGCGCGGAAATTCACAAGCTAAATCCTGAAGACGGATTTGAGAGCTTTATATCAAATATCCATGATGTTATCGAAAAAGCCGGATATGGCGCGTACTACGTATTCGACTGTCTTTCAGAACTTGCGGGCGACTGGTATTCCGATCAGATGCTGGGCAATTTTTTCATGCTTACCTGTCCCTACCTTTACGACCTTGAAACAATTGCCTATTTTGCTCTATTCAGAAACCACCATTCTGCAAGGGCAATAGAGCCGATTTCAGAAACAACCCAGCTTCTACTGGAAGTTCTCCGTCACAAAATAAACCTCTATGTACGTCCGGTAAAAGTTCTGCATCGTTTTTCCCCCACGATGCAGATGTTTCACTGCTGGAACAAAGATAAATTCAAACCGGAAACATCAAGCGCTGTTCTTTCCGAAATAAGAACCTCTACAGAATGGTCCGGACTTAATCCAGAGGTAAACCTGGGCTTTTGGGATAGAGCAATTCTTGATGCACGGGAATCTCTAGGGAAAGAAGATTTACCTCCTTCAGACAAAAAGAATCTGCATAGAAATCATATGGATCGGCTTGTTAAAATGATGATTTCACGGGACGGCAGTATGCACAAACTGGTCGCCCATTATTTCTCACTTAAAAAGGTTCTGGATATAGCAAAGAGAATGATCGGAACAGGAATGATAGGAGGCAAAGCCGCAGGCATGCTGCTGGCAAGGGAGATTCTAAAGGAGAAAAATCCTAAATTCATTGATCTACTCGAAACACACGATAGCTTTTATCTCGGTTCCGATGTTTTTTATACATTTCTGGTTCAGAACGGCATCTGGTGGGTACGCCGGAAACAGCGTAATCCTGAAACATTTCTTCAGGATTCCGAACAGGCAAGACGTCGTATTTTAACAGGCAAATTTCCGGACTATATAATGAAACAGCTCGAAGATATGCTCGATTATTTCGGGCCTGCCCCATTTATCGTCAGGTCCAGTTCTTTACTTGAAGACAATTTTGGAAATTCTTTTGCAGGTAAATACGAAAGTGTATTTTGCGCCAATCAGGGTCCCTACAAACGCAGGCTTGAAGACTTTCTTTCGGCTATACGAACTATTTATGCCAGCACTATGAGTGAAAAGGCGCTGCGTTACAGGGCACAGCGTAATATCCTGCATCATGATGAGCAAATGGCACTGCTTATCATGCGCGTTTCAGGATCAATGCATGAAAGAAAATTTTTCCCTGCAGCCGCAGGTGTAGGTTTTTCGTTTAACCCTTATGCCTGGAACGAAAACATAGACCCGAAAGCAGGTGTCATTCGCCTGGTATTCGGTCTTGGCACCAGAGCCGTTGACAGGTCAGACGATGACTACACCCGTATAGTTGCACTTAACGCTCCCCAGAGACGACCTGAATCAAATTTCAATGAGGTACGTCAATATTCCCAGAGACGTATTGATTACCTCGACCTTGAAGCTAACCAGCTCGTCTCCGGCGAATTCATGGCTCTGGCAGATAAATGCCAGGATCTGCCGCTCGAAATCTTTGCAGACCTGGACATGAAGCAGCGCGATCCTGACAAAATCAAACAATGGGTACTGACTTTCGACGGCCTATTAACTGAAACAAATTTTGTCGAAGAGATGAAGGATATGCTCAGTATTCTTCAAGACGCCTATAAGTATCCTGTGGATATCGAATTTACCGTTAATTTCTGGAAAGATAAAACCTATAAAATCAACCTTGTCCAATGCCGACCGCTCCAGGTTAAAGGAAGCGAAATAACGGAACTGCCCAAAATAAATGTAAAAAAAGAAGACTGTATCATAAAAGCGCGCGGTGCAGTTATAGGGCAAAGCCGTATTCTAAAAATAGACCGATTTATTTATGTTGTTCCTGAGTTCTACGGAAAACTTCCATTAAGAGATCGTCACGATGTAGCCAACCTTATAGCGAAAATCAATTACGCCTCCACTGACAATCAATCAACCATGATTCTAGGACCGGGCAGATGGGGCACCAGCTCGCCTGAGCTCGGTATCCCTGTAAAGTTTCACAATATAAACAAAGCATCCGTGTTATGTGAAATTGTTGCAATGCGTGATGATCTTATTCCTGACGTATCGCTAGGCACTCATTTCCTTAACGAGCTTGTAGAAATGGATATGCTGTATCTCGCTCTTTTCCCTGATCAGGGCGACAATTATCTTAATGAAGATTTTTTCAATCAATCCCCTAATAAACTGCTTGAAATTGTACCTGAATCATATAAATGGGAAAACATGGTTAAGGTTATTGATCCCGATAAATCAATATCTCTTCATGCCAACGCCCGAGAGCAGGAAGTGGTGGTGTTCCCGGAGAAATCTCTCGCATCACGTGGAACGTGACTCACGTGGGAGATCGCAGAGTAAAAGAAAATTAACTCACCCACACCGAAAAATATTTCCCGAGATTGTTTCTATGATTCGCCGAGAGGATTCTGTTCCTGCGAACTGCTCACGGATCAAATCCGGATCCTGAACATACTTGTCAGGCGCCAAATCTGCAGGACAATTCTCCATTAACTCTTCAATATTGAGTTCGGAGAGTTCTAAATGAAATTGCAGGCCAAGCACACGCTCTTCCAGGGAAAATGCCTGACAGGAACAAGCTTTTGTTTCCATTAAGCGCTTACAGGACGGCGGAGTCTGAATGTAGTCGCCATGCCAGTGGAAAGCAGAAAAAGATTCGGGCACATTTCTTAATAGGGAAAAATTCTTCCCCTCCTCTGTAAGAGAAACCGAATGCCATCCCACTTCTCTGTATTGTCCCTTATAAACCTTGCCGCCAAGCACTTCTGCAATAAGCTGTGCACCCAGACAAACTCCTATTACAATTTTGCCCGCATCAATGGATTGCTTTATAAATATTTTTTCTTTTGCCAGCCATGGATATTTTGCCTCTTCATAAATACTCGCCGAACCGCCCATGATAATCAGAGAATCAAATTGATCAACAGCAGGCAGCTCTTCATTCTCAAACAATCTTGTTCGGGAACATAAAAAACCTTTTTGACGTATAAAAGGTTCTATATAACCTAAACCCTCAAAAGACTCATGCTGCAGCCAATGTAGTCTCATAAAAAGAATCCCGCCTGAGATCGCTGCCTAAAACTTAAAGCCTACACCCAGGCTGCCAACCAATTCAGCATCATAACTTCCACCATCCTCAACATCAGGTAAAACATCCTTATCAATTCGGGCAACAGATGTTACACCAACACTGAGACACTTGTAGCTTACAGAGGCGGAAACATCAGCATGAGAAAAACCTGCATCACCGCCATCTGGATCAACATAGCCAAGCGCAATGCTTACTTCACCATTAATCTCAGAAGATATAGGGAATTCGTGTCCCAAACCTAATTCGATGTATAGCATTTCCTCTATACCTCCATCAATTCCGTAAAAAACCGCTAATGATGGGGAAAAAATAAAGTCAAAACCCGCGCTCAACGATATTTCACGATCAGCATCACCGCCGCCGGACGGATATAGATATTCTGTATACCCAACAGACAGACCTAAAGGATCCAGGTCAAGCGGCAAGTCATATGAAGCATAAATGTCCAACTCTGAAAATTGACCATCTTCCAACGCACCATCATAATCATCTATATCAAGATTGCCCCATACACCAAAAGTTACCAGCCCGGCAACCTCCAGTCCGGGCTGAACTACCAGCCCGTCATTAAACGTAGCGCCTCTGAAGACATATGCGCTTGCAACATCAACTGACACACTAACTTCCGATCCCTCCAACAAACCTGCCATAAAAACCATCATTATTATTACCAACATTTTTTTCATAGCTTTCTTTCCTTCCCCTAAATTCATGATTTATCATTCTCTTCCTACCCAATAGCATCATGACCTGTTTCGCCTGTTCTTATTCTGATGCATTCCGGCAAATCCAGAACAAAAATCTTTCCGTCACCTATCCTGCCTGTTCGCGCACCATTAGTGATCCCTTCAATTGCAGACTCAACAAAATCATCGTTCACTGCGATTTCAAGTCTAACCTTTTTCAAAAGATTCACCTCTATATCCGCTCCGCGATAGGATTCGTGATACCCTTTTTGCTGTCCGCAGCCCAGCGCGTTAGTTACGGATAATTTGTAAACTTCTTTTTCGTATAATGCCTGTTTCACAGCATTCAATCTTTCCGGTTGTATATACGCTACAATCAACTTCATATCTTCTCCTCCTCTAACCATTCTTCTCTTATTTTCGCGTGTTTAGCGGGCATTTCTTCTCTTCCCGTTACTGGCTCGTAAAGAACTGGAACCCGCTGTATGCTTCCATACCGTGTTCACCGATATCCAGCCCCTTAAGTTCTTCCTCTTCGGAAACGCGAATTCCTATTGTTGCCTTTAATGTTCCGAATATGATGGCTGCAGCAGGCAGGCAAACAGCCGCGTAACTGAATATCCCCAGTATTTGGATACCCAATGATATGGTATATGCATCGGAACCTTCGCCCACTGTAACACCATTGGCAAAAAGCCCTACAAACAGAGTCCCAAGCACACCACAAACCAAATGAACAGTTGTCGCTCCGACAGGATCATCCAATTTTAATTTATCGAACATCATGACCGAAACGACTGCTACGGCACCGCATATCAGGCCTATGATAATTGCCGCTTTAATAGAAACAACATCCGCGCCTGCGGTTATACCAACCAGCCCTGCAAGACAGCCATTCAACACCATGCTCAAATCAGGCTTCTTTTGAATGATCCACGAGAGAATCATTGCCCCTATTATTCCTGCCGCAGCCGCGAGTGATGTTGTGGTTAGAACATACGAAACGGCTCCAGGATTGGCAGAAAGAACAGAACCACCGTTAAATCCGAACCATCCCAGCCAGAGCAGGAAAACTCCGATTGTAAGTAACGGCATGTTGTGACCCATGATCGGCTTGATCTTGCCTTTCACGTATTTACCAAGTCTTGGACCAAGCAGAATTATCCCTACTAAAGCGGCCCAGCCGCCAACAGAATGTACAAGCGTTGATCCGGCAAAATCGTGGAAACCCTTTTCCGCCAGCCAGCCGCCGCCCCATTTCCATGATCCAACAAACGGATAAACAAACATGACATATATAGTTGAAAAAATAAGAAACGAGCCAAGTTTAATTCTTTCCGCCACAGCACCGGAAACAATAGTTGCCGCCGTTGCGGCAAACATCCCTTGAAACAGAAAATCTGTCCAGTATGTATAGCCTGCATTATAGGCTGACGTAAGACCATCGGCATTCGTTCCGATTCCCAACCCGCCGAATCCGAAGATTTTTCCCAGAAACCAACCGCTGTCACCCGGATACATAAGGTTGAAACCTATCAACGTATAGGTCAGTAGCCCTATGGCAACAATTGCTGTATTCTTGAAAAGAATATTTACCGTATTCTTTGCACGAGTAAGACCTGTCTCAACAGTTGCAAATCCAAGATGCATAACAAACACTAAAAAAGTAGCAACCATCATCCATAAATTATTTACCGTAAACATTTCTTCACTAATCATCTTTCCCTCCTTTCGCGCACCGCTTAATCTATTTAAGCAATACCGGATCCGCCGTAGCTTTATGCGAAGGCGGATATTTTATTTGTTTAAACTATCGCGATATATCTTGGCCTAGATATACGCAATAGGTATGCCAAGTTGATAACAATCGGCAGGCTAAAGCTCTAAAGCATTGTAAATCAACGACTTGAGAAAATATTCATCCTGTTCCAAGGCAGAAACTCAAGAAACTAATAATACATTTTTGTGTTTGATCTTATCGGATATTACATTATTGTATCTACTGTAAACCTGCTAGAGGTATAGACGATGACGGAAAAAACATACAACGAGAAAAGGGGTCGGATTGAACTGGAGATTATTTATAAAATCTCTCAGGCAATGGCGCATAAGCACGATATCCCCGCCCTGCTCAATGAGATTCTCGACATTATGGAAACCGAAATGGGATTGTCGCGCGGGACGCTGGCCCTTCGCAGACAGGACAGCGACATATTCGTGATAGAAGCTTCGCGCGGCCTCTCGGCTGAAGAAAGAAAAAGAGGCCAATACAAACTGGGAGAAGGTATAACTGGTCGGGTTGCCAAGAGCGGGAAAACCTATCTTGTTCCTGACATCACAAAAGACCCGAACTTTCTGGATAGAACAAAATCGCGTAAAGATGAGAAAATAGCCTTTCTCTGCGCGCCGATAATTCACCAGCGCCGCATTATCGGCACTATCAGCATAGACCGTCCAACTGCCGATGAGAAAAAACTGAAGCGCGACCTTAAATTTCTTAATCTTGTGGCTGATATTCTTGCTGAAGCTGTCGCCAGTATCAGAGAGCAACGGGAAGAACGTGAAAGTCTTTCGGCCGAAAACCGATCCCTTCGTCAACAGCTCGGAGATCAATACCACCCCAGCAATCTTATCGGCAACTGCAGCAGCATGCGGCACGTATACGAACAAATAGCCCAGGTCGCAGACAGCACTGCTACAGTCCTTATCCGAGGCGAATCAGGCACAGGCAAAGAACTCGTCGCCCATGCTATTCATTACAGCAGCACCAGGAAGAACAATGCTTTTATCTGCATAAACTGCGCGGCATTACCAGACAACCTCATTGAAAGTGAACTTTTCGGTCATGAAAAAGGCGCTTTTACAGGCGCTATCCAACAAAGAAAAGGACGTTTCGAACTGGCAAACGGCGGCTCCCTCTTTCTGGATGAAATAGGAGACATCTCGCCAGCCGTTCAGGTTAGACTTCTTCGTGTGCTTCAGGAACAAACCTTCGAAAGAGTTGGCGGTGACAAGAACATAAAAGTAAATGTAAGAATAATAGCCGCAACAAGTAAAAACCTTGAAAAGAAGATGAAGGACGGACATTTTCGCGAAGATCTCTTTTACAGACTTGATGTATTTCCTATCCACATCCCCCCTCTTCGAGAAAGACGCTCGGACATAATACTACTGGCTGATCATTTTGTGCAGAAATTTAATAAATCTTATGGTAAAAATGTAAAACGAATTTCAACAGCCGCTATTAATATGATGATGGCGTACCACTGGCCCGGTAATGTGCGTGAACTGGAAAATTGCGTTGAACGAGCCGTTCTAACGAGCAGCGACGAAGTTATTCATGGGTACAGCCTGCCGCCATCTCTACAGACAAGCGAAGAAACAAATACCGCCATGCTTCCGAAAGAAGGCGCCAGTCTTAAAGACATGCTCGATTCATATGAAAGAGAAGCCATAATCGATGCCCTTAAAAAACACAGGGGCAGCGCGGCTGCAGCGGCACGCGAACTGCAATGCACATCGCGAATCATGAACTACAGCATAAAGCGGCTTGGCATAATGCCGAAGAACTATAAATAGTCGACGATGAAAAACTATTTATTAAGCTTGAAAATCTAAACGTTATAAAAAAATCTTCGAAAAGTATTCCCAAAAAGAAGCATTATCTCTATCATGCCGATCATGCAAAAAAGCGTCAGATATGTAGACGAGGTGAAAAGGTGAAACCATTAATATTAAAAGGGAAACCTGCTCTATCCGGTTTTCGCGCCGCCAGTTTGATCGAAAACATACAAAAGACATCTCCTTCCCTCGGCGCAGAAAGAATAAACACATCAAGCGTATATTTTGTTGAGACAGATTCCCGTTTAAGTGAAGAAATACTGGACAAAACTTATTCCCTGCTCGGGACGGGCGAATCTTTTAATGATTCCGGAACGGGCTTTTTTGTCATACCGCGTAAAGGAACCATTTCACCATGGTCTTCTAAAGCTACCGATATCTTTCATAACTGCGGACTTACCGAAATACGCAGAGTAGAACATGGAATTTATTATGAACTGTTCCGCTCTGATAATACCTCTTTATCACTGGACGATGTTCGGTCTGTGCTTCATTTTCTGCACGACCGAATGACAGACGGGATTTATACGGATGTTTCCGATATTTTTCAGCATATGGAACCTTCGCCATGTGTCGAAGTGGATATCCTGAACGGAGGCGAAGATGCGCTCCAAAAAGCCAATATTAATATGGGTTTGGCGCTGAGCGCCGAAGAAATCCACTATCTCTGCGAGTCTTTCAAAGCCGCGAACAGAAACCCAACAGACGTGGAGCTTGTCATGTTCGGCCAGGTAAATTCAGAACATTGCCGTCACAAAATTTTCAATGCCGATTGGATAATAGACGGCTCTAAAAAGGACATATCCCTGTTTGGTATGATTAAAAACACTTACAACCTGCATCCCGCAGGGACACTTGTTGCTTACAAAGACAATTCATCGGTTATTGAAGGATTCGATGATAAGTGGTTTGAGGTTTCACGCGATGGCGAGCCTGTCTACAAATATAATCCCGCCCAAGTTGATATTATAATGAAGGTTGAGACCCACAATCATCCAACCGGCATATGTCCGTATCCAGGGGCCGCCACGGGTGTAGGCGGTGAAATCCGTGATGAAGCTGCAACAGGAACCGGCAGCAAAACGAAAGCGGGGCTGTGTGCTTTCATGGTTTCGAATTTAAGGGTTCCGGATTTCATTATGCCGTGGGAGAAAGAATACGCCGAATTCCCCGTGCGCATGGCTACCCCTCTCGAAATCATGATTGAAGGGCCAATTGGCGGAGCGCGTTTCGGCAATGAGTTCGGGCGTCCGCAATTGGTCGGCCTATTCAAGACATTCGAAGAGCGTTATAACGGTAAATATCGTGGTTATCATAAACCCATAATGGTTGCCGGCGGTATGGGCAATATCAAGAGGGTAAATGTCGAGAAAAAGCCCATTACAAAAGACGCGCACATAATCCAGATCGGCGGGCCCGCCCTAAGAATCGGACTGGGCGGCGGCACAGCATCATCCATGGCGCTTGGAAGCAACGTAGCAGACCTGGACTACAATTCCGTGCAGAGGGACAACGCCGAGATGCAGAGACGCTGCCAGGAGGTCATAGACGCCTGTACTGCTATGGATGATAAAAACCCTATTTTGAGCATTCACGATCTTGGCGCGGGCGGCCTTTCGAACGGCTGCCCCGAACTTGTGTCTGAGATTGGTGCGAGATTTGAACTGCGAAAGATTAACAATGAAGACAAATCCATGAGTCCGATGGAAATATGGTGTTGTGAAGCTCAGGAACGATATGTTTTTGCTGTGGCATCGGAATCACTGGATATGGTTCTTGCTCTATGTGAAAGAGAACGGTGTCCTGTAGCGGTGATTGGACAAGCCACCGGTGACAAACATCTATCCCTACATGACGAACATTTCAATAATACTCCCATTGATCTGGATCTGCAGGTGCTGTTCGGCAAACCACCCAAAATGCTGCGTGATGTCAAGCACCTGAAAGAAACACACATACCGGTTAACCTGAAAGAAGCCGCACTGCGGGAGGCAGTGGAGCGCGTTTTGAGGTTCCCTGCGGTTTCGAACAAAACCTTTCTTATAACTATTGCCGACCGCTCTATCACCGGTATGGTTGCGAGAGATCAGATGGTCGGCCCGTACCAGACACCTATCTCTGATCTGGCAGTTACGGCTACCAGTTACAATTCCGTTACTGGAGAAGCTATGGCCATGGGTGAAAGAACTTCCACAGCGGTGCTTTCAGCGCCGGCATCGGGGCGGATGGCCATAGGTGAAGCCATTACCAATATAGCGGCCGCAAACATAGGCAGTATAAGCAATATAAAACTGTCCGCTAACTGGATGTGTCCGTGCGGCGAGGAAGGTGAAGATGCCAACTTGTATAATACGGCCCAAGCTGTCGGCATGGAACTATGCCCTGCCCTTGGTATATGCATTCCCGTTGGCAAAGATTCTCTTTCCATGCGCACAATATGGGAAACATCTGATGGTAAGAAAGAAAAGATGACAGCCCCCATGAGTCTGGTTATCAGTTCTTTTGCTTCTGTCAAGGATGTGCGTAAAACAGTCACATCCGACTTCAAGCGCGTTGATAATTCGCAATTAATCCTTATAGATCTCGGCAGAAAGAAAAACAGGCTCGGCGCATCAGCACTGGCCAGGGTTTATAATCAGATTGGGGATCAGTGCGCTGATGTTGACAGTCCGCAAGACCTGCTCAATTTCTTTAACGCTGTGCAGGAAATGATCGATCATAAACTACTGTTGGCCTACCATGACCGTTCCGACGGAGGACTCTTTGTTACTCTGAGCGAAATGGCTTTTGGCGGCAGAACCAATGTGAAAGCATGTATTGACGGCTTGGGCAATGATCCATTTTCTATTCTTTTCTCTGAAGAGATGGGAGCTGTCATCCAGATAGCGCAGGATAATTTAAAGCAAGTCAGACAGATTCTCAATAAACATAACATCAGTGATATAAGTCATGATATCGGGGCTGTTACAACGGCAGACAGTGGTGCAGACAGAAACATAGAGATTATCTTTGAAAACAAGAATGTTTTTACAGAAAAGATTTCTATTCTCAACCGTATCTGGTCGGAACTCACTTATCGTATGCAGGCGCTAAGAGATAATCCGGAATGCGCGAAGCAGGAGTTTGACAACCTGTTGGACGAAAACGATCCGGGAATGACTTTCAAAGTAATGCCGAATGCCATCAACCATCAACCATCAACCATTAACCATTCCCCTAAGATGGCGATCCTGCGCGAACAGGGAATAAACGGTCAGGTAGAGATGGCTGCCGCATTTGATCGCGCGGGGTTCGAAAGCATTGATGTGCATATGACAGATCTACAGAGAGGCCTTGCCAGTCTTGATGATTTCAGCGGATTGGTTGCATGCGGGGGCTTTTCTTATGGTGACGTACTGGGCGCGGGTTCCGGCTGGGCAAAGTCAATTTTGTTTAATCAAGAGCTCAAGGAAATGTTTGCCCGGTTCTTTGAGAGGCCCGATACCTTTACTCTCGGTGTCTGTAACGGCTGTCAGATGATATCTCAACTAAAGGATATCATTCCCGGCGCAGAGGATTGGCCTGATTTCACAAGAAATAGATCGGAACAATTTGAAGCCAGGTATGTAACTGTGGAAATCCTGCCTTCACAATCTATTTTCTTTAAGGGCATGACCGGTTCGCGTCTAGGCATTCCCGTGGCGCATGGTGAAGGGCTGGCAAATTTTGCTGAAACCGGGTCTATTGACAATATCCGCAGTAAGAATTTACTCTCCGTACGCTATGTAGACAATTACGGTAAACCGAGCGAGCGTTATCCGTTTAACCCAAATGGCTCACCTGAAGGAATTACAGGTGTGACAACAACTGATGGACGGGTAACAATAATGATGCCTCATCCGGAACGTGTATTCAGATCGCTCCAAATGTCCTATCGTCCTGTCGGCATGTTCGATAATGAAGAAGGACCCTGGCTAGAAATGTTCCGAAATGCACGCAAATTTGTAGAATAAAGTTGACCATTGCTGTTATGTAGTTATTATTGCGTGCAAATCTTATGGAGGTCACAAAGAGAAATGCCTACAACTAAAAGCGCAAAAAAGCGGATGAAAACATCCCATGAAAAACAAATAAGAAATACTCGCACAAAGAACAAAATAAAAAGTTCCCGCAAAGAACTCTACAAAATCATTGAAAGCGGAGATAAAGAAAAAAGTGTGCAAAAATTTAAAGAGTATTGCTCAGTAGTGGACAGGGCGACTAAAAATGGCGTCTTAAAAGCGAATACTGCCAGCAGGAAGAAATCAAGAGCCTCGGCCCATCTAAAGAAAATGGTCTAGGAGTCTGCTCTGACCCCTACCATGCCTCAACAATATTTTCCACAATGTCGTGCGCCAGATCACGGGCGGCTTCCGGCAAAGCAGATCTTTTTGCAGATGAAAGATCTCCGCTGGGCTCAAAAGTTGCTTCTCCCTGCACCTGTTTACGTATCATCACCTTACCCGTAAGCCTGTCTTTGCAGTTAATCTCTGCCGTAATTTTCAATCTGTATTCCTTGGTTGCCTTGGCCTGATTCTTACCGAATCGCAGGGATCTCAGATCATAATCAACAAGCGTCACACTAAGCAGAAGATCTGCTTCGACAGCACCGGTAACCCTCAGCGTACCGTCTTTCTGAAATTCCCGTACGGCAGCCTGCGTAGTCTCTGTCTCCAGCATCGGCTCATTGCATTTATTAATAAAAGTCGGCACGTGTATGGTTTTTATGTATGACGGTAATGTCGATCCCAACCGGTATCCAACACAACCGTTAAGCGTAACAACAAAAACCAAAAGCGTGCAAAGCGCAATACGCAATACACAGCGGCGCTTCACATGAGTCCACAGGCTGTTATTCATTTGTTTCTTTCCCTTTCAATTCTTCAATTCTCTTGTCAGCTTCTTCAGACAATTCCGAATACGGGAACTTCTTAACAAAGTCCCTGTACATAATAAGCGCAGATTCCGGACGTTTGGCTATTTTATCATAGAATTCCGCTCGTTCAAAATACATTCGTGTCAGACGCACCTTCAATTCTTCAAGATATTGCTTTGCTGTATCTGCGTTTTCATCGTCGGGATAATTCACGAAAAACGCTGTTATTGCGGAGAGCGCATTTCGACAGCTTACTTCATCACGAGGGTTCTTGTTAGCAATAGTGTACAAACAGTATGCACGTTTGAATTGGGATTCTTCAGAAAAATCATTGTCCGGATATCGATTATTTAAAAGTTCATAAGCGCTAACTGCTTTCTGATATTCCTTAATCTGCTCATAAATAAAACCTAAATAATAGTGGGCTTGCGGGGTCTTCTTCCAATTAGGACCATTCCTGGTAATTTTCTCAAAAAGCGGTACAGCTCGCTCAGGTGCCACGAAACCCGGCAGAAATAAGAATTTGAATCTTCTTACCGTCATTATGTGATATGCAATACGGAATTGATGTTCAAGCGCTTCCTCATAAGAATAACCGCTGGTAAAATTATCGATCAAATATTGAAATTCATCAAAAGCCTTTATGTACTTCCTGCTATCCTCCAGAAGTTTTGCGTACATGAACTGCGCTTCAGAAGCTTCTTTCGAATCATGCCATTTGTGAACAAGAGCCAGATACTGTTTCATTGCGGCACGGTTCTGGCCCTCGAGAAGAAGACTTTTGGCAAAACCCAACTGGTCGGCGGGATTCTCTTCCGCAGGGCGATGAAAGAAGCTCGGGTGTTTTCTTTCCGGCTTTAACTCCTCTTTTTCCTCAGATTGCATATGTTGCGCCGATGAGACATATGCCAAAGCAAAACCAATAACAAGTATTATTGCAAACAAAGGTTGTTTCGTTCTATTCATAACGCAATAAAGTTAATAAATCGGGCCGACATAAAAAAGCATAATCTTTGACCTTCCGCGGCAAATATGGTCTGCCCTGTCTGATGATGGGGTTATCGTTAATCGATTGCCAGCCGCTTGCGAGTGCAAGCGAGTGACGCAGCGCGGCTCGCCTGCCCAAGCCGACACGTCTCGGGTCGGCCAGGGAATCGTTTGTCGTCAATCGATTGCGTCACGTCTTTCTCCACTTGTAACCTGTAACCTGCAACTTGTAACCCCTCTAACACGCAACCCCAACCGTATGACGTTTCGAGCCGCGTAACCCCAACCGTAAACCGTTTACAACGTAAATTCTTCATACTATTCTTGATTATTACCAGAATTATCTATAGCTTATCTCATCAATACGGTTCGGGCAGATAATCCAGAACCATAAGGAGTAAAAAAGTGAGAAAAGTTCTTATCCCGACAAAGCTGAATAAAGTTGCAGCTGAAACACTCTCTGCCAATGGTAATTATGAAGTTATACAGGATGAATCGAGTGATATGATCACTCTGACCAAAAAACATCCTGATACTTACGCGCTTATCGTACGTAGCGAGAAAGTTATCGCTGAGGTTATAGATGCATTACCGAAACTCAAAGTCATTATTCGCGCAGGCTCAGGCTTCAACACTATTGACACCAAACACGCCCGCAAAAAAGGCATTGACGTAATGAATACGCCCGGCGCCAACGCAAATGCCGTGGCCGAGGAAGTCGTGGCCCTGATGCTGGCCGATGCCAGACATGTGGTTACAGCAGATCAATCCACGCGCAACGGCAAATGGGAAAAGAAAAAATTCATGGGCCGGGAAGTTTCTGAAAAAACCGTCGGCATTATAGGACTGGGCAATATTGGTCGCCTGGTTGCCAAGAGGTTATCAGGTTTCGATGTCAGACTTCTGGGATACGACTCAGTTATTTCCCATGAACGGGCGGAGGAAATAAACGTTGAACTGACAGATTTAAAAACACTGTTCACCGAATCAGACTATATAACATTGCACATACCGGAAAACAAGGAAACGAAGGGGCTTGTTAATTCTAAACTCTTGTCACTGATGAAAGATGGCGCCACAATTATAAATTGCGCCAGGGCTGGCATTGTAGATGAAGACGCGCTTCGCAAGGTAAAGAAAGAAAAAGGAATTAGATTTCTCAATGATGTCTATAACAAAGATGCCGAAGGGCTCAAAAGCGTATCCGATATTGCTGATGTCATGCTTCCTCACTTAGGGGCCAGCACAGAAGAAGCAAATCTCAATGCCGCCAGGCGATCTGCTGAACAGTTGATTGATTTTGATCACAAGGGCATTACAAGCTTTATTGTAAACCGCGATATTCCTGAAGGGCTCGACAAGGCCTATTGCGACCTGGCCAATACAATTGCAAGGCTTGGCCGCGGTTTCCTGGGAGGCAATACTTCCCTGAAGATGATCGAAACCAGCATTTACGGCCCGCTTCAGCCTTTTGCCAATTGGCTGCTGGTTCCCATTGTAGCTGGTATATGGAATGATTTTGATCGTTCAATGGATTTCGGGGCCGCACGAAAATATCTGGAAGAAATGGGGATCGAATATGTAAACAGGAAATTAGACCCGGAAAAGAAATACGGAAGCTCAATAACCATTGATCTGACCAGCGCCGCAGACTCCAACAACTTGAAAAGAACAAGCATTCGAGGAACCGTTGTGGAAGGCATTATGATGGTTTCAAGGATTAACAAGTTTGAAAAACTGTATTTCGAACCTGTGGGGCATACAGCATTTTTCCTTTACGATGACCGTCCGGGCGTAATTGGAACAATCGGCATGAAATTTGCCAATGCAGAAATCAACATTGAAGATATGCGCAATCCGCATGACAGGAAGACTGACCATTCTCTGGCAATCATGCAGATCAACAAAAACGTCCCGGATAAGTTGATGCGAGAGATAAGCTCGGAAATTAATGCCATTTCCGCATTCGGCATCGAATTGTAAATAGATCCTGTTCGAAAAGCTCACAGGCTCCATCGGTTTACGGTTGGGGTTACGCGGCTGGAAACGTCATACGGTTGAGGTTGCGTATTGCAGGAGTTACAAGTCACAAAGTTACAAGTTGCAAGTAGGGGAAGAGATTACGCAACCGATTGACGACAAACGACGTGAGTCGCGTTGCGACAACGTCGCTCACGCGATTCGAGCAGCGCAACCGATTAACGATAACCCTATCAAAAGAAAGCTTACTGCGACGGGAAAAGCATTGCGGAACTGAATTCCTCCTGAAACTCAGGATTACCCGATAAATCCTGATGGCGTGTTTTCTTCATCAACTGCTCAGCGTATTCTCTTTCTGAAGATGAAAGCAGTGCAAACTTTGCGCCTAAAAAAGCGGCATTACCAACAAACCGAATGCGCCCACTTTCCATATCTGGAAGCAAACCTATGCGTTTAGCATTGTTTCTGCGGATATAATTCCCAAACGCGCCAGCCAATAAAACTGCGCCAACATCATCTGCTTTCAAAGATTCCTTCTTTAACAGAATATTAATTCCCGCCCTGATCGCCCCATTGGCAAGCTGAAGCTCCCGAATATCTTTCTGGTAAACACATATCGGGCCACCATCCGCTGTATCGGTACCGTCAACCAGAACAAACGCAGGCTGATCATTCTTTTCAATAATTCTCCTACTAAGATCCTCTGGAATATTGTCGGGAAGCTCGTCAGAATTAAGAATTCTTCCTGTTGAATCCAGTATTCCTGTCCTGAGAAGCTCCGCTGCGACATCAATCAATCCACTACCGCAAATACCCGAAGGCTTGCAGTTTCCTATTACATTAACATGTACATTGTCATCTATCAGAACTTTTTCTATCGCTCCATTTGCCGCTCGCATGCCATTGACAATACGTGCGCCCTCAAACGCTGGACCAGCGGCGGCGGAAGCAGCGGTTAATCTGCCGTCATTAAACAATACGATCTCTCCATTTGTTCCAATATCAACAAATAGTACAGGCTCCGATGATTTGTCTATGCGCACAGCCGCAATACCTGCAACAGTGTCACCCCCTACAAAACCTCCAACTTGTGGGAAAATATAAACTTCCGCTTCCGGTTTGATTTCCAAACCAAAGTCTGAGGCAATCAGACGCAGTGGATCTTTGAACGCGGGCGTAAAAGGCATTTCTCCAAGGGATGCAGGATCAATACCACACAGAATCTCCTGCATTGCCGTATTGCCGGCAAAAACCGCTGAGCCAACTGACCCTTTCTCTATGCCTGCCTCACACGTTAATTCAACAATAATGGAATTTACCGCGCTAAGCACTGAATCATGAAGATCTTTTAGCCCATTCCTTTCCTCTCTACATTTTCTGATTCGGGAAAGAACATCATCGCCAAAGACTGTTTGAGGATTAATTAACCCTTTTACCCCCAATTCCTCGCCTGTCCTGAGATTCACCAGTGTGCCTACGATTGTTGTAGTACCGACATCAACGGCAACACCATATATATTCTTTGTTTCCTTCCCTTGCCCGGCATATGGAGGCTGTTTAAAATCTTCCCCCAAGTCTCCTGCCAAAATCTTCTGTTCGGATTCAAACAGCGATGAATTTGGAATCTCAACCGTAAGATCATTCTCTACTTTACACTGACATGCCAGACGATAACCTTGTCCGATTGCCTCCGGATTAAGGATCTCCGTTTCACAGGCATATACAGCACACTTGCCGGAGACAATACGCACACGGCATTTCCCACATTTGCCGGCACCTCCACAGGGGGTTTCGAGTACAAAACCTGCCCGTGCCGCAGCCTCAAGCAAAGTCGTGCCTGTCAAGACAAAGACACTTTGCCCGAACGGCTCAAAAGTTACTTTAAATTCTCTATCCATAATTCCTGTCGCCCGTATTGAAATACTACGTAAAGATGATAATACTCTAAAGGCGAGCAAGCGACAAAAAAAAGGACGCCCCAAACGGGACGCCCTTAAATTGCGTTCTTTTAATAACGACTAGTAGCGACGTCGGCCACCGCCACCGCCACCGTTGCCACCACCACCACCACCGAAATCACGCCGAGGGCGATCTCCGCGTGGCTTGGCTTCATTAACAGTCAAAGCACGACCGTCAAGTTCCTTGCCATTCATTTCGTCAATAGCCTTTTTGGCTTCATCTTCGGAGCTCATTTCCACAAAAGCAAAGCCCCGGGACTTTCCCGTAAACTTGTCCGTGATCAACGAACAACTTGCCACATTGCCGACCTGAGCGAAAAGATCATTGATCTCATTCTCCATAGTGTCGAAAGACAAATTACCTACATACAACTTCGCACCCATACTCGTACCTCTTACCTTTCTTGCCGAAGGATTGACCAGTGAAATGTTTTCAGCTCATCTGAATTTCGGATTGTCACATAACCGTCAACCATCGTGCCTACATACAATCTACCAACTCACTATGGACTTCTTTATCCTCTGCAATAAAGACGTAATACAATTAAACATGCAGTTAAGTCCAGAAATAAAAACATTTTTTTACGCAGTCGATATTACAAGGTATCATACCCCATACAGCCTTATATTCCCCTAACATTCATGCAAATGGCATACAAACCCGTACGTGCCGTAATGAAAAGCTTTTGGCGATTCGGCCCTCCGAAACACACATTCGAAGGCTTCTCCGGAACCTCAATATTTGCGATTCTATTACCATTTTTATCATAAACCAACACACTATCACTTGTAATATAAAGGTTCCCATATTCATCAAGAGTCATGCCGTCACATTTCTCTTCAACAAATAGTTTCCTGTTTTTCACCAAACCTTTCTCCGTAATCTCATAAACATATATCTTGCCATCACCTGGATCAGCAACATAGAGATGCTTCCCGTCAGCGGTCCCGACAATTCCATTTGGCTTAACGAGATCATCGACGACTCTAATAACTGTTCTTTTGTCCGGCGGGATGTAATACACACAAAAACCATTCTGCTCCATATCATCCTGTTTCCCGTATCGAGGGTCCGTAAAATATATACCGCCCTCTGGGTCCACCCAGAGATCATTAGGGCTATTAAATTTTTTGCCGTTATATTTATCGGCAATAATCGTAAAATTGCCATTCTTAGAAATTAACGTTACGCGGCGATTGCCGCCTTCGCAAACAAACAAATCCCCATTTCGACTGAAGTAGAGTCCGTTTGATCGCCCTGTATTTTTGCGGAATGTGGTCAGCACACCATTCGTTGACCATTTATGAATGCAACTAGCAGGTATATCTGAAAAATAAACATTCCCCCGAGAGTCACTGGCAGGTCCTTCAGTAAAACGAAATCCTCTGGCCAGTTTTACGACCTTTGTATCCGAAACAATCCGGTTCGGCTTTTCATTCGTCAGGGGAGCAGCGTCACCTCGAACAGAAGTCATGCATAAAAACACTAGGATGACACCAAATCCAAACACCATGGGACTTCTAATAGACATGTTTATCCACTTTTACGGAAGCAGGAGAATCTTGGTATAATATTTACCTTTAGATATATACTCCTTATCGTCTGTCCTGAAAGGAACCGCGGGAAACCCCGCGCCATTATAGAGGTTGCAACACTCTTCGGGATTATCCAGCCACGCGTATCTTACGTAGCGAGGAACGTCAACTTCTTTTGAGGATAGTTCCACTGTTTTGCCAACTATACGGGCTTCGGCCGGAAGAAAGTTACAATCATCACCTGCCAGAAAGAAGTTTTTTGGAGCAGCATCAACTGCCTTAACCTCAACACTATCGCCCGATATCCTTTGCGCTGTCTGCAGACCGTCAGCATGATCAAACAAAACAACCACTTTCCCGTCATTAATCTTAACTTTCTTATACGTGGGCCCCTGATGTAAAACATCTTTTCCGTATACCCTTGCCAAAGCTATACTTGCCAGCCTCAAGCCGGGCAGTTGTTTATTTGACGGATGCAGTGATGCTTTCTGACCTGTATCGATTATCACAGCGCAATAAACATTCTTCAATCCCCTGCATACATTCCATTGTACTTCACGCAGTTCAGCTACAGGGGCCCTGTTTGGATCATTATTCTTATCCAATTCCGGCATCTGGACCTGAATAAAAGGTAAATCCTTTCGTTCAAACATTCTCCGCCAATGCGAAATCATTATCGGAAAAGTCTGTTTATAATGCCATGCCGTGTGTCTATTTTCCTCGCCCTGATACCAGATTACTCCGGTTAATGCCATGGGGAACAAACCATACAGTTTCGAATTATATGAACCGGTTGGAAATAAACGGGAATTGGAAGGATGCTCAACGCGCCTTTTTTTGTATTTATCAGCTTCTTTAAGTGTATCCCAATCATCAATTAGATTCTTCCATGCCTCCCATGTGGGACGAAACGGTTCTTTTTCAACAATCTCCTTTGGCACCCAGCATGAATCGGAGGAACTTCCCGTGGCAGCAGAAATTATTCCTATCGGTACA
>JBHORK010000030.1:0-26715 GCA_042565725.1 Verrucomicrobiota bacterium | reverse complement strand
CCTTCTGCAGGCGGTGGAGTTTGCCCTGCTTTCGGCTTCGAGGAAAAGTGTTGGTATGCGGGGAATTCGGGTAAAAAACATTGTTCGCGAGTTGTCCGGAGAGAAAATAGATATCATACGATGGAGTGATGATATTAAAACATACGCTGGCAATGCTCTTTCGCCGGCCAAATTGTCCAAGATAACCATAGATCCTGACGCACATAAACTGGTGCACGTAGTGGCTGATTCAGAACAATTGTCACTTGCTATTGGGAAGAGGGGGCAGAATGTCAGGCTGACAGCTAAGCTGATAGGATGGAAAATAGATATTCAAAAGGAAGAAGCGGATACCAGTTTTGAAGAGAAGGTGGTGAAGGCAGTTAATAGTTTGGCAAATATTGACGGCATAAGTCGGGAGCAGGCAGAGATTCTGGTGAAAGCTGGTTTTCTTACCGCAGAAGGAATTATTGCTGCGGAAATCAGTGATCTGCGGAAGGGTACTGATTTTGATGCTAAAACAACAAAAGCAATTCACGAAGCTGCGGCTTCCTCGCAATCTGAATCAGAGCAGGAAACGACCTGATTTTAATCTGCAGGATCTTTAACTGCGTATCAACGGGAAGGTACACTTGTCGGCATGAGAGTACATGAATTAGCCAAAGAGCTGGGTGTTTCCAGTAAAGAACTTATCGCAGATTTGTGCGATCAGGGTCTGGAAATAAAAAGCGCCATGAGCGGACTTGACGAAACCGTCGTCAGTCTTACACGTGAGAAGTATGGCAGTAAAAAAGCTTCCTCAGAAACAAAGCCTTCCAAGGGAAAAACGGAACCGTCGAAAAAGAAGGAAGCACCTCTCCAATCTCCTGATAAGCCGCTGGAAGCTGAAGTTGTGTCTGAAAAACCCGCAGAAAAAGAAGCAGGCAAGATTATTAAGGTACGGGGAGCGGTTATAGTAAAAGATTTTGCGGAAATGATCGGCCTTAAACCCAATCAGCTCATTGCGGAATTGATGAGGCTTAACATTCTTGCTTCGATCAATGAGCGTATAGAAGTCAATATTATAAGAAAAATTGCTGAAAAGCATGGCTATGTGTTGGAATACGAGAAAAAAATCGAAGAACATAAATCTTTGCAGAAAAAACGGGAGATTGAAGATGAGAAGGAGGAAGAAGATCATCCTGAGGATCTTTGCCCCAGACCTCCTGTTGTAACATTTCTGGGTCATGTTGATCATGGAAAGACTTCTTTGCTCGATAAGATCCGGAATACTGCTGTTGCTAAAGGGGAACATGGCGGTATTACACAGCATATCGGGGCCTGCACAGTTGATATACACGGACACACTATCACTTTTCTGGATACACCGGGACATGCAGCTTTTACTTCAATGCGCGCGCGCGGCGCGAATCTTACAGATATTGCTGTTATAATCATCGCCGCGGATGATGGGATTATGCCGCAGACAAAAGAGGCTATAATGCACGCGCAGGCAGCTGAAGTGAGTATTCTTATTGCAATCAATAAAATAGATTTGGCATCTGCAGACCTTGATCGCGTGAAAAAACAATTGCAGGACATGGAGCTTGCGCCGGAGGATTGGGGCGGAAGCACTATATGCTGTCCTGTCAGCGCTGAAACAGGGAAAGGTATTGATCATCTTCTGGAAATGATTTCTCTTCAAGCAGAGATACTGGAACTGAAAGCAAATGCCGGACGACGCGCCCAGGGCTATGTGATAGAATCACAGCTTGAACAGGGTATGGGTCCTACGGCCAACCTGCTGGTAACCAACGGAACACTCAATATAGGAGATGCTATTGTCTGCGGCCAGTACTGGGGCAGGGTAAGAGCGCTCATTAACGACAGGGGAGTAAAAGTCAAGACCGTCTTGCCTGCAACTCCGGTAAAATGCCTTGGACTTTCCGGTGTCCCCAGGGCAGGAGAATCGTTTAAAGTTTGTCCAAACGACAAGACAGCCCGCACGTTCGCGGAAGAAACTGATGAGGAACTGAAGAAACTGCAGGTTGCTGAACCTAAGAAAGCGTCTCTTTCTGATCTTTATGAACAGCTGAAGGATAACGAAAAACTCGAGTTGAAAGCCATACTCAAGGCGGATACGCAAGGATCGGTTGAAGCTATTGCTGATTCTCTATGTAAAATTAAGAGTGATAAAGTTTCGTTAAGCATTATCCTGAGCGGCACAGGCAACATTACAATCAATGACGTAATGCTGGCAAGCGCGTCCAACGCTGTGGTGCTTGGGTTTCATGTGTCAAAGGAAGTTGGTGTTGACGCTCAGGTAAAACGTGAAGGTGTGGACATCCATCTATATACTGTGATTTACGAGCTTATTGACCATGTGCGTGAAGCGATGACCGGATTGCTCGCCCCAAAAATTGAGGAGACCATTATGGGGCATGTTGAAATAAAACAGGTTTTCCCGATAGGTAAGGGGAAAAAGATTGCCGGCTGCCTGGTTACCGACGGTTTGATAACACCTAAATTCAAGGTTCGTGTTAAACGCGGTGATGAGGTGCTCAGTGAATGCTCAATTCTTTCTCTCAAACATTTTAAGGCCGATGTTTCTGAAGTCAAAGAGTCTCAGGAATGCGGTATTCGACTCGATATCTTTTCTGCATTTGAAGAGGGTGATATCCTCGAAGTATATCAAACAAAAGAAGTCACACAAACGCTGTAATATATGGAGTATTGGAAGAAGAATTAATCATTACTCCAGCACTCCAATTCTTCATTATGGGTACTAATCGTATAACTCGTATCAATGAGCTTCTGCGGCGTGAGATTGGTGAATCACTGTTCCAGATTGTGAGAGACAGCGATTTTGATTTGGCCGCTGTAACCATTACCAAGGTCATTATAAGCCGTGATTTACGCCATGCGCGTGTTCTGGTGTCAATAATGGACCATAAGGATCAGCGGAAAAAAATGCTTAATATCCTTCATAAGTGTCGATCTCAAATACAGTGCAGAATAGCGAAGAATATTGTTATGAAATACACACCGCGTCTCTCATTCGAATTGGATACGTCTGTTGAAAAGGGAGATGCAATGCTGAGCCTGCTGGCCAGCATGGAAACAGAAGAAGACACGAATGAATGACGTAAAGCGGAATTTCGGACAAAAACCCGGGCCTCCCGTTCAAATTGAGGCTCATGACGGAATTCTTCTCGTTGACAAACCTTCCGGTCCAACATCGCATGATGTTGTAGATAAAATCCGTAAACGGTTCCGTTTTAGAAAAGTGGGACATGGCGGCACTCTTGATCCACAGGCTACGGGTCTGCTTATTATACTTTTAGGTAAAGGGACAAAACTATCAAATAGAATTATAGCCTCAGACAAGGTGTACCAGGGCGTAATGCGGCTGGGAATTTCCACGGACAGCCATGATTCGCAGGGTAAAGTTCTGCAGGAAGCTGATTGGTCTCACGTGACAAAAGAACAACTTGAAGATCAAATAAAAAAGTTTACCGGCGACATGTATCAGACGCCTCCGATGGTTTCCGCGGTGAAAGTCAATGGTGTTCCCTTGTATAAGAGTGCGAGGAAGGGCAAAGTGGTCGAACGCAAAGCCAGGCTCATACACGTGTATGAGTTCAAACTCCTTGAGTTCACTCCTCCGGACGCCGGGTTTCTTCTCAGATGCACTAAAGGAACATATGTTAGATCTCTGTGTTCTGATATCGGCGACGCATTGGGTTGCGGCGCCTGTCTTACGGAGCTCCGCAGAACGCGATGCGGTGATTTTAAGATCGAAGATGCTCTTGCCTGTGACAATGTCATCAAAATGGAACGAGACGAATTGGTGTCTAAAGTTATCCCTATGGAAAAACTGCCAGCTTACTGTATTTAAATTCATTTCGCCATTATAAGGAAACTTTAGAATGAGAATTCTTCGTGACATAAGGCTGATGAAAAAAGAAAAAAAACCTGTTGTTCTCGCGATAGGTTTTTTTGACGGTCTACACAGGGGGCACCGGAAAGTGATTCAAAAAGCTTTGGGTGAGGCGAAAAATATTGGAGGGGAAACATGGGTTCTGACCTTTGATGTGCACCCCATGAAAGTATTGAAACCTGATTCGGCTCCCGCATTGTTAACTTCCGGCTTACATAAATTGAAGCTGCTCAACCTTTTGTCTGTTGACGGCTGCCTGCATCTGCCGTTTACGCGGAAGTTTTCAGATATTAAACCTGAAGCTTTTATTTCCATGCTTCCTGCCATGATTCCGACTCTATCCGGAATTGTTGTCGGTGAAAACTGGCGTTTTGGCCGACAGGGGAAAGGTGATACAGATCTTCTTTTTAAACTGACAAAAGGAATGAATATCAAGGTTGATTTGGTAAGCCCCGTATTGAGAAGAAAGAAATCTGTGTCCAGTACTCGAATCCGTAAAGCGGTCCGTCACGGTGATTTCGAGGAGGCCCATGTTATGCTCGGCAGGCCGTTCAGTATTATCGGCACAGTAACAAAAGGTCGCACTATAGGCAGAAAGCTTGGATTTCCTACCGCAAATCTGGATCCGCACAACGAAACGCTCCCTCCAGACGCTGTCTACGCTGTCCGCGCTGTTGTTAACGGTAAGGTTTATGACGGGGTTGTTAATCTGGGTGTGCGACCTACTTTCTATAAAGAAAAACATTCCCGAACATCTCCTGAGCTTCACCTGCTTGATTTTAACGGCACTCTTTATGGGGAAGATATCGAAGTATTTTTTGTGAAGAAACTCAGGAATGAACGTCGTTTCTTGCATGCTGAACGGCTGAAAGAGCAGATTTCACGTGACATACAAAAGGCCCGTTTAATTCTTGCGCGAAAAAAGCTTAAAGAATCGCTTTACATACCCACTAATGCCGTTATATAGTCCTGCCAAAAAGAAAAAGAAATAAAACAAGCAAGGGGGATAAGACACGGGCAATGAGCCAGATCGATAAAAAAGAAATTCAAGAGCAGTTTCAGCGTCATGAGGGTGACACAGGGTCTTCCGATGTTCAAATCGCTTTGCTGTCCAAACGGATTGAAAAGCTAACGGGACACCTTAAGTCGAACATGAAAGATCACAGCTCACGTTATGGCTTGATAAAAATGGTAAGCGCCCGCAGGCGTCTGCTGGATTATCTTAAGAAGCATGATAAGGCCCGCTATCAGGATCTTATTAAAAAGCTGAACATTCGTCATTAATCTAACCATCCCATTACTATTCTGTAGCAGGATTTTATTCCCACAAAGAAAGGTATCCTATGAATAAGGCCACATCCGTAAGTATTGAAGTCGGCGGTACGCAGTTAACTATTGAATCGGGCGCTCTTGCTGCTCAGGCGGCAGGCGCGGTAACCGTCAGAATTGGAGACACGGTTCTCTTTTCTGCCGTAACATGTTCCAAAACACCTAGAGAAGGTATTGACTATTTTCCTCTGCAAGTTGAATACCGTGAGAAATTTTATGCTGCCGGAAAGTTTCCGGGCGGTTTCTTTAAGCGTGAGGCAAGACCAGGTGAAAAAGAAATACTTACAGCTCGATTAACAGATCGGCCTATTCGACCGCTTTTCCCTAAAGATTACCATAACGATGTTCAGCTCAATAATATGCTTCTTTCGGCGGATGGCGAGAATGACTCGGATATGCTTAGTATTGTGGCCTCAAGTGCGGCGCTGACAATTTCCGATATCCCGTTTATGGGCCCTATTGCCGGGGTACGCGTTGGAAGAGTAAACGGAGAATTTGTGATTAACCCTACTCATTCACAAAGAGAAACGAGTGATCTTGATCTTGTCTACTGTGGCACAAAGGAACTCCCCGTAATGATCGAGGGTGACGCGAATGAGATCAGCGAAGCAGACCTTTTAGCGGCAATGAAATTCGCACATGCCGAATGTGTTAAACTTGTTGAGGCCCAGCTTGAATTGCGTAAGAAGCTTGGATTACCCGATAAAGTTGTGGAAGTTCCGGAGTCAGATACGGCCCTGCTTGATGCCGCGCGCGAAATTGCGGCGACTGATCTGGCTGACGCACTGCTTATTCCCGGCAAACTTGATAGGGGGAACAAAGTGGCGGAAATTAAGGCTTTGCTTAACGAAAAGCTTCTCGAAAAAATGCCTGAGATGACAGAAGAAGAATTCCGTTCAGTTTTTGATGATCTGGAAATCGAAGTAGTTCGCGGCAATATCATGAATAAAGGCAAACGTGTTAATGAACGCGGGCTTGATGAGTTGCGCCCGCTTTCCGCTGAGGTAGGTTTGCTTCCCAGAGCCCACGGTTCGGCAGTATTTTCACGGGGCGAAACACAGGCGCTGGCAACTGTAACGCTGGGGACAAAATCGGATACCCAGAACCTTGACGCTATAACCGGTGGACTCGAAGAGAAAAAGTTCATGCTTCATTACAATTTTCCGCCATACTGCGTTGGAGAAGCCGGCCGGCTTGGTTTTACCAGCCGACGAGAAATAGGTCATGGCAACCTGGCAGAGAGGTCCATTCAGCCGGTGATACCTGAAGATTACCCTTACACGGTTCGCCTGGTATCGGACATAATGGGTTCAAACGGATCTTCCTCAATGGCCAGCGTTTGCGCAGGCACTCTGGCGTTGATGGATGCAGGCGTTACTGTAACCAAACCTGTTGCAGGTATTTCAATAGGTCTGTTTACTAATGAAAGCAATTCCCAACTGGTTGTAGATATACTCGGGTCTGAAGATCACTGTGGCGATATGGACTTTAAGGTCGCCGGTACACGGGACGGGATCACGGGATTTCAGGTGGACCTTAAAATTCGCGGGTTGGCATGGGATCTGGTTGAAGGCGCGTTTGAAAAAGCCAGAATAGCACGGAACCAACTGCTCGATTTTATTGGCACAGTGATTGGTGAACCGCGTTCGGATCTGTCGGAATACGCGCCGAGAATTGAACAAATCAAAATACCTGCAGACAAGATTGGCGAGCTTATAGGGCCGGGCGGAAAGAATATTCGCCGTATAACGGAACTTTCGGGTGCTCAAATTGATATAGAAGATGACGGCACTGTCTGTATTTTCAGCGCGTCCAAGGAATCACTTGATATTGCCCTGAACGAAGTAGGCATGATTACTGCTGAAGCCGAAGAAGGTGTATTATACAATGGAACAGTGACAGGCATAAAAGATTTTGGTGCTTTTGTTGAGATTCTGCCCGGGAAAGACGGACTTGTTCATATAAGTGAACTGGCCGATTGCCGGGTTAACGCTGTAAATGATATCTGCAAAGTAGGTGATCCGATGTGTGTTAAGTGTATTGGTATTGATGATCGCGGCAGAATCAAGCTCAGCCGTAAACAGGCCATGCAGGAAAAAGACGCGGAATAAGGACACGGCGAAGCGGCGAACCGGAGACACGGCGAAGGAGGTTGCGCGAAGGCTGGTCGGCACTGTAAGAACAATCTGTGGTTGTCTTTCTGACTTCCCGAAACACGTACGGGACGCAAGCGCTCCGAATACTGCATTTCACCCTTCTTGACTGAGAATAGGGCTCGTAGTAACATCATTTCGCTATGATGTTGCGCATCAGACAATTTTTTACATTAACAGGTCTAACAGCCATTGAAGCTATTCGCCAGCCCATATGTCTCCTTCTGACTGCTTCCTGTGTTCTGCTTATTGCGTTGGTTCCATTAATCCAACTGCATAATTTTGGAGAAGGCGGCAAGTTTGTCCGAGACAGCGCGCTTGCTCTTCACTTTGTCTTCGGATTGTTTATAGTTGGATACGCCGCAAGTTCATCACTTGCCCGCGAAATAAAAAAGGGCACCGCTTTAACGGTACTGTCCAAGCCTGTTGGCAGGGAGCTGTTTTTTCTGTCTAAATTTTTCGGAATTATCTGTCTTGTATTGCTTTTCTCTATGTGTGCGTCCATAGCTACGCTTTTGAGTGAACGTGTTGCCGAAAAGTTTTATTCTGACGGCAGATTTTTGGGATGGCATTTAGACGGTCAGACAGGAATAATGCTGCTCACGGTTCCTTTCGCGGCTTTTCTTACAGCTGGTCTTATTAATTACCGGTTGAAACGACCGTTCGAATCTACCGCCTTCGGTCTGTTGCTGATGTTCCTCCTCCTTGTGATGCTGATTGCCGGATTTTTCGATATATCGGGTCAACCGGCATCCTTTGACTTGCATGTTCAATGGCGGATAGTTCCTGCCGGCATTCTTATCGCAATGGCCCTGATAATGCTGTCGTCAATCGCAATGGTTCTTTCCACGCGTTTGTCTACTGTACCCTCTTTAATGATCGGTACGGGAATTTTCATGATAGGTCTGATGTCAGATTACCTGTTCGGCAGAAATGCGGGCTCTTCCCGCGTTGCCGCGTTTTTCTATCGGATTCTGCCTAACTGGCAGCATTTCTGGGTTTCCGACGCGTTGTCAGGCGGCGGCACTGTTCCGGGAGTTTATATTCTTAGTACGGGCTTTTACGCGCTGATGTATATTGCGGGCATACTCTGTCTGGGTATGCTTTTATTCAGACATACTGAGATGAAATAACGAATTTGATGCTTAAACAAATAATATGAAAGAAAAAAGAAAACCACGGAGTGCACGGAGATACGGAGGGATCTTCATCAGGCTGCGCCCTCCCAAAGAGGAGTGTTGCGTTAATTTGCTCGCCGAAATATCGGCATCGCAAATTTCCGCAACGATTGATGTTTGGAGAAAGAAAGAGAGAATAAGAGATATGATTAAAACCACACATTATGCCGATTTCTCCTCTTGCTCTTCCTTACAAACCGTGTTGTCAAATCCGATGTTTTCAAGTCTCAATAGCCGGATAAACCTTGAAAACATCGGATTTGACAACACCTCTTCTTTTCTTCTCCGTGACTCCGTGATCTCCGTGGTTAAATATTCTTCTTTCTCAGGATGGACTAAATATGAATACAGATAATGACATAATTGTAGAAATAAACGAATTAACAAAAATCTTTCGCGACTTCTGGCGCAGACCTAAAGTTCGGGCTGTTGACAAGCTCAGTCTTGAAATCAGGCGAGGTGAAATATTTGGCCTGCTTGGCCCAAACGGTTCGGGGAAGAGCACAACAATAAAGATCATACTGGGATTGCTTTATCCGTCTGCCGGACATGTACAGGTTTTCGGAAAATCACCGCGTGATGTTAATACAAAGGCCCGCGCGGGTTATCTCCCTGAGGAGTCATATCTTTATCAGTATCTTACTCCCGTCGAAACTCTTGATTTTTACGGCAGACTGTTTGATCTGAGCAGGGATTTGCGTAAACGGCGTATTCGGGAACTGCTGGAAATGACAGGTCTGACTCATGCCGCAAACCGGCCCGTGGGTGAATTTTCGAAGGGCATGGCACGCCGTATAGGTCTTGCTCAGGCGCTTATCAATGATCCTGAACTTATTATATTGGATGAACCCACGGCGGGGCTCGACCCTATTGGATGTCGACAGGTAAAAGACCTGATGCTTACCCTTGTAAAACGAGGTAAAACAATAATCCTTTCGTCTCATCTTCTCGCTGACGTTGAGGATGTCTGTGACCGCATTGCTATTCTGTACAACGGAAAAATCCGGGCGCAGGGCAGTGTTAATCAGCTGCTTCAAGAAAAGAACAGCCTGCGGCTTACTATACCGTCTCTGCCTCCGGAAAAAATAAAGGAAGTTCTGAAACTCGTAAGAGAAAAGGTCGGAACGGAACCTGAAGTTGATCGTTCTTCTTTCAATCTTGAGAAATTCTTCCTGAAAGTTATTGAAGAAGCCCACAAAACAATTTCGGAACAATCCGGTGTATCCCGGTCGGAAGGTATCGCGGAATATTTAAGCGTGGGAGAGGAAGAGGAAAAGGGATGAGGCGAGCAAGAAGGCATCATGGAATTAAAAACCAGAATAAAGAATTTTAGACGGGATTAACAGGATCAACAGGATGAAGAATTGGTGTCAGGAGGCGAGACAGGGTCTGGCATTGAATTTAAAGGGTAAAAGGGAAATTCAATTGGCCTGACCCTAAGCGAGCCTGACTGCAAGCGAGCTTTTAAAAATGACTAAAATTTTTGCCATAGCTCTTCTTTCCGCGAGAAAGGCGATACGTTCGCGTTTGTTTGTTTCGCTTGTGGTTGTTTTGTTTCTCGTAATATTCGGACTTCCTGCCGTGATTAAGGGGGAAGGCACTTTGGCCGGCGAGGTAAGAATCCTGCTCTACTATACCCTGGGTTTTGCTGCAATCATTCTGGGCGTTGCGACAGTATGGGTTTCATGCGGATCAGTATCCTCGGAAATTGAAGATAAAATCATTCGTCTTATTGTTGTTAAGCCTGTACATAAACTTCAGATATGGTTCGGTAAATGGCTTGGTGTTCTTATTGTCAATGCCGTACTGCTTGCGGTCACTGGAACAGTGGTGTACGCATATCTGCAATGGACAATCAGGCCGTCGCGGACTACCGCGGAAGAACGGCAGGCTTTGAATGAGGAAATTCTTGTGGGAAAAAGAAGGATTATGCCCCGTTTCGAACCAATAGATACTGAGCTTCATGAACAGTTCGAGCGTTTGCGTGAACAGGGAAAAATAGGTTCTGAAACTTCGCATTCTGAAGTTTTGTCTTATCTAAAAAACCAGATCCTGGCGAAGAGATCTGTTGTTGCGCCCGGCGGTTATAAGGAATGGAGATTTGATCTACCCGTGGCCGTCAGAAAGAGATTATGCGGGAAATCGGCTGGCGAAAACGAGCGCGGCTCCGTACTGTCAATCCGCTTCAATCTTGAATCGGCAGGTTTTGACGGGAAAAGGATGCCTATAACAGGCACATGGAGAGTGAGTTCGAATGAAAAACTCACGGATTTTGAGTTTGAAATGAAAGATAATCCGGGCGGAATAGGACAATTTTCCGTGCCTGGTTCTGTCGTTGGGCAGGACAATCCCATTGTCGTGCGTTTTTTAAATGACGAGCGTGATTTTTCCGGTACAGCGGTTTTTAATCAAGCGCAGGACATGGAGCTGCTTATTCGTGAAAGCGGGTTTGGCGCCAACCTGGTTAGGGCACTGATTATTATTTTTTGTCATCTTGCCCTTCTTGCCGCGCTGGGGCTTACTGCCGGCACGTTTTTTTCATCTCCCGTTGCAACATTTGCCGCAGCTTCCATGCTGGCCGTGTTCGCATTGACGCAGTATACCGTGTTTGCCTCGGCTTCTGAACACAAATGCAGTCACAGTCATCATCATGGCGAGGAACAGGAGCAGTCGGTTCTTGTCACGGCCAGTAAGCATACCGCTGAACTGCTCAATATTGTTGTCGCGCCCGCAATGAAATTCCAGGCACTGACTCCGTTATCCAGAGGTATTCTTATATCGTGGAAGTTTACGGCAAAAGCGATATTGCTTCTGATGGTTTTTTATTCGGGCGCGCTAGGCATTATAGGCGGATATGTTCTTAAGCGAAGGGAATTGGCGTTGCCTGGCTCCAGAGGTTGATAGGCAGGATTGAATATGTAATGAGAAAAACAACTTCCATATTGCTGCTGGTTATTACGGTGTTTTGTCTCTGGACTGCGGGTTTGCGCCATGAACCACTGCTCAGGTTGAGGGCTCAACATCATCTTGCCGCGGCGGAGCCTTTAGAAAACGCACCGCCTCTATTGGCTTTTACTACAATAGCGCTTGGCGGATTCCGGGGGCTGCTCGTTGATGTCATGTGGCTCCGCGTGTCTTATTTGCAGGAGCAAGGCAGATATTATGAGCTTGTCCAATTATCGGACTGGATAACAAAACTCGAACCGCGTGCCACTGAAATATGGATATTTCATGCCAGGAATATGGCATATAACATAAGTGTAATGATGCCTGATCCTGAGAATAAATGGCGCTGGGTCAGGAATGGTGTTCTCTTGCTTCGTGACGAAGGTCTTATTTATAACCCGGGTGATTCGGATCTTTATTGTGAAATCGGCTGGTTGTTCCAGCATAAGATAGGCGGCAGGATAGATAATGCCGCCGGTTATTATAAAGACAAGTGGGCTCAGGAAATGAATACTCTATGGGGTGGGGCGCGGCCTGATTATCAAAAACTTTCGGTTGCGCCTGAAGCAGTCAGGCGAATGAAAAAAGGATATAAGCTGTTTCCTGATCTAATGCGTGAGATTGAGCTGGAGTATGGTCAGCTTGACTGGCGGCTTCCTGAATCGCATGCTATCTATTGGGCTTATCGTGGAAAGAAGCATGCCGGGAAGACGCAGTTGTTGTCTTGTGATCGAATGATTTTCCAGTCAATGTCGGCTTTATTCAAACATAAGCTTGAGGCTGAGCGTAGTATGGATCTGTTGCCGGGCACGTTGAAAGCCTACGAAGAAGCGCTTAAAAGACATGAGGACGACACAGCAGTAAAAATAGCGTACAGGTATTTTCTGGGCAATGCGGTGATATCTCTTAATCAAGCGGGATTTGGAGCGAAAGCCCGTGAGATATTCGGCAAGATGAAAGAAGAGCTTTCCCCTTCAATGCCGGACATGGGGTTTGAAGAGTTTTTAACCCGTGCAGCAAGTGAGTAAATTCATAAACGTAAAATATTGAAGGCAGTATTCAAGGCGGGCAGAAATGATCATACCTTACAGTACGGAAGTTCTCATCGAGAGATGGCCTATCAGTAATTTGCTGATAATGGCGTTATGCGTCTTGTTCTCCGCATTGTTGATGACGGGTGTTCTCTCCCCGGACGCAGTTGAAGTTATGGTCCTCTATGGCTGGAGTCCGATCGGTCTTATCGGACACATGTTTCTCCACGCAGGCTTTTGGCATCTTGTATTTAACATGTTATACCTCTGGGTCTTCGGCAACGCGGTTTGTGAAAGACTAGGCAGTATTTTTCATGTTATTGTCTTCTTGATTACAGGCGTTCTGGCTGGGGTAGTTCATAATGTTTTCAATTGCAGTCCGGCTGTTGGCGCCAGCGGCGCAATCAATGGTATAATTGGATTTTATCTTGTCCTCTATCCTGTTAACAGAATCAATTGTTTCTGGTGGTTTTTGATTCGCGGAGGCACATTCAGTATCTCTGGTTTCTGGCTCATTCTTTTCTGGTTTGCCTTGGATGCATGGCATGCATTCTCCGGAGCGGAGAATGGAATTGCTTATTGGGCGCACGTGGGAGGGTTCGTTTCCGGTGTTGTGTTGGGATTTTTCTTTCTTAAGACTGGTTTAGTCAAGATGGCGAGCTATGATAATCCGACGTTACTTGACTATATGAGTGGAGAGCATAATTTGAGAAAAGGACTTGCGCACGAAAAAGAATCATTTATCAGGCCGAAGTTGACAAGCAGTTATATGGAATCAACTGGCCGATCTAAGAAGTCTGATGAGAATCTTATTCTTTCTGACATCAATATGGATTGCCCTCATTGTTCTCAGAATCTGGATATTCCTCAGGAAATGATAGGGGCTGCCTTTCAGTGCCCTTCTTGTAACGGGACAATTCAATTGGAAGCAGAATAACTTGTGCGGTAGAATGTGATGTGCTTTCCAATTGATTTTTCGGCTATGCGCATTATATAGTTTATTTTCTGTGTTTTCCGCACAGCGGAAGTAATGTACGGAGAGGTGGCTCCGGTACCAGAGCAAAGCACGGTACGGGGCAAGCTGTTTATAACAAAGCGGAGAGGTGGCTGAGTGGACGAAGGCGGCGGACTCGAAATCCGTTGTATGCTTTTGTGTACCGTGGCCCCGCTTTAGCGGGGCAAGGTTCGAACTTGCCACGCGTAGCGCGTGGTCCCTCCCTCGGGAGGTATGGAAATAGTTTTACAAAGCGGAGAGGTGGCTGAGTGGACGAAGGCGGCGGACTCGAAATCCGTTGTATGCTTTTGTGTACCGTGGGTTCGAATCCCACCCTCTCCGCCAATCGGGTACATACCGGGCACATCCTTTACAGTCCATACCGGGCACATGGTTTACACTTTTCACCGCCGCCACCGCCCATAAACACGCCTTACACAGAGCATAAAAAACCGGAAAAATCTTAAGATTAGTATAGGAAAAAGCGAAGAAACAATAATCGGTAAACTAGCAACTTGATCCCATATCTTCAATTCACGAACGATGAGAAGTTTTTCCTTTTTCGCAAACTGCCGAAGTTCTGCAATTTGAGCATCTATAGACCGTAGCTGATGTCCTTCGTCGTCCGTTGATTTTCTTGCATAGAGGAAGTATTTCATTTCCTTTTCCTTTCAGTGATAAGAGCAGCGTTTCTTTAATCGCATTAGCTCCTTTCTTGTAACACACCACGGCAAGGAGCTCGCAATTGAGCCATACACCCCAAAAGCGAGTTCCATTATATTTTTTGATTTCTATATCAAAAGAAGCCGAATTCATGATATTCTCAATGCACTACTATAGTGTGTAGACGATTATGCACTATTATGGTGTTCTATCAAGCATGAAATCACAAAAAAATCGACCTGCTCACAGAAAGCGTCTTGGCGACACAATACGTGCCTACAGAACTGATTTAGGACTATCACAAGAAAGACTTGCTGAACTTGTAGATTGCCATCGTAATTACATAGGTAAAGTCGAACGCGGAGAGCAAAATATCACTATAGATATGCTAACACGTGTCGCAAAAGCCCTGAAATGTAGCGTTACCGCCCTGACTGGAGGCGCGAAGCTTTAATTATTAATCTGAGCACCGGGGGTAATTATGAGACAAACAATTATTCTATTCCTTTTAGCAATGAGTTTATTTGCGGGTTGTGTTGCTGACAAACCAGAGCTTTCCTCTAATAAAGAAGAAGCTATTGCCGCTTTAAATCAAGGCAATTACAAAGAAGCTTATAACCAATTCCTTCCCCTTGCTGACAATGGTGATGATAACGCTATGATTACAATAGGTTTAATGTTTCATCAAGGAAATGGCTTCAAACAAGATTACAGTAAAGCAATGGATTGGTACATTAAGGCATTTAAGAAAGAAAATGGTGATGCATATAATAATATTGGGGTGATGTATCGTGATGGGCTTGGTGTTAAGAAGAACAAGAAAATGGCTTATACGCTTTTCCTCGTTACCCACGTCTGTAGTCTAGGAACGGAGTCGACTCAATACAGGGCAAATAGCTCTTTGAGAAGAATAATCCCCGAGATGTCCAAGGAAGATCTTGTAGAATGTTTTAACTACACTCTGGAATACGTTAAGGCATATGTAACATCAAAAGGAACCATTGAGGGCATCCCTGATAAATACAAGCCTTCAAAGAAAAGAGTTGCTATAAAGAACAAGCCTTGGTGGGTTGAAGGAGAGCTTGATTTTCTTGGTAAAGATGGTCCCGATAAGAATGCCCCTAAAAAAGCAGAAAACAAAGCTAAATTTGAGATGGGTTCTGTATCATTTAGTAACCACGGATTAAAAGATATTTTCGTTGACCGTATTCTGTGTGATGGAAAGCCTTTTTCTGTTCCTGTTGGTTGCTTGGGTGCAGGCGGAGGAGGAAAAGCATCAGCCTTTATGTTCCCTCCGTTTATTCCAAAGAAATTCACAATTGAATATGAGAAAGACGGGAAAAAACTAAAAGATGAAGTTGAAGGGAAGTGGATTGAGGATTTATTGGAAAAAGCTAAACCAGCAAAGGAAGTTACTCTTCATTTCATTTATTCAGATGAAGAAAAGTTTATTGTTAAAGTTTATTTTGATAGAGGTGAAAATCGCAATGGATATGGCGGGGAGTTGTGGCCAGATGAAAAAGATCCAAACTTTGCTTTATACAAAGAGCTGATAGAGAATTCCTACAACGGCAACACAGATAAGGTTCGGGAGTTAATTGAAAAAGGAGCTCCTTGTACTTGGAAGAATGAACCTGTTTCTTTAACTCCTTTAGAATGGACTGCAAGATGGAATCGAATAGATGCTTTTAATACTATTATTAAGATTATGCCCAAAGATTATTCGGTAAAAAGATATGCAAATTGTATTAAGCTCGCTGCTCAAGATGATAATATGGAAATCCTTGCAGGATTATTAAAGCACCCAAAATGCAAAGAAATCTCAGAGGATAAGCTTCAGAACCTCTTTTATTCTACTTGTAATTCCGCTAAAAAAACAGAAACGCTTGAATTGCTTCTAAATTGTTTCGATGTTGGGGTTGATTTCCGTGTTCGTGATTATGGTCATACGTTGCTTTTTGTAGCTGTGCAGGCAGATAATGCAAGTCTTGTCGAATGGCTCTTGAATCAAGGTGCAGATGTGAGCAAGACGCTAAAAAACGGAAGTAAAGCAATTGATTCTGCGAGAAGTGAAGCTGTTAAAAAGCTCTTTAATAAATGAAATTCGTTTTCTCTTCCCTGGATTGGTTCTGAGTCTGCAAGACTCTCCGCTGTGTAACAGCGGGAACCTGTATTTTCGGAATCCATCTTGTCCGACCGACCACATGGGGAATAGGGATAAAGAAGGAAATCATTTCTCGAAAAAATCTGAAAGACTTATTCTTTTTGGCGGCGAAGCCGCCAGCGCGCGCCTAAGAAAAGTCAATAAAGACAGCGTTCCGCTGTCACCTCATTCACACGTCACGTCATGCGTGACGAAAAATATTTTTTCGGGTTTTTCAGGTCAGTCAACCAAGAGGCCGGTTCCCGTCCTCTTGGTTCAGTATCAAATGCCTTGGAGAATTTTCGCAGATTCTGGAAAAATTTCAAAATGGCGGCCAACCTTTAAGTTGGTGAGCCACTACTTTATGGAGAATAGTTGACCATTAGGTCAGCGTCCAGCATGTAATCTATACAGAGAACAGCCCTCCTCGCTGACGCTCGTCGGGAAACATACCCCGGCTGGCACTCCGGTTGCGGAGCAACCCCGTTCCAGCCCCCCAGCCCTGCCGCTGTCCCCAGCGGCCCCGACACAGGCCACGCCAGCAAAGCTGTCATGTCCTGTGCTAAATCCCCGGCGCTCTCTCGCCTTCATGCGGCACATGCACCGCGTCAAGCGTTGACGCAGGCTTGTGTGCCGGGTCAGCCGCTTTGCGGCTTCCACGGTGTCGAGCATAGCTCGACCTCTTCCGGTTCTCTTATTGCGTTCAGAAAGAATCCGAAGAAAGAAAAATCGAATCCCACATGCGCCGAAGGCGATGAAATATTTCGTGAGGCTATTTAATAATCAACATTGTCTACTATGTCTTGCCAATGCGATCTTGCTTCTATCCATCCATTGAATTCCTCAACATCTTTGGCTGCTGATCGAAGTTCTGCGATGAAACCCGCATCGAATGCTATATCCAAGCCGCTCTTCAAATAAAGCGTGGCATACGGTTGTTCTTTTTCTTCTATCCACTTATCAAAACGATCAAATAGCTGACATAATTCTATGCAAGTTGCTTCGTGATTCATCAGAAAATCAAGATGTGGCCTGTCACGTGAACCGGTTAGCTTGGCAGGTACTGCTGCCACTCCCGGTATGTGAAAATACAATGAGCCACCATTTTTTTCAAACCCGCCATGAGCGGATGGATTGCGAAACTCCTCTTTGACTTCGCACAAAAAATCGTACAATTCTTTCCCTTCACTCCCGTTGGATATGTTGATTACTCGCTTATATTTATCACTCCAATTTGACCCTATGAAATCAACAAGGTCATCTTTTCGAGATGAATAGTCAGAAAAAGCCAAACAGAACACCAAAATATGCTCAAGCCGACTGAAATATGCATTTACCATGGCAACAGTGTTATAGTTGCCTTTCGACAGAATCTCAAACCTCATAGAAAGTCTCTTTCCGAGGCTCCCTTGTGTGTCAGGGCTGATAGCAAATGATTGTTCTGCCGTTCCCCTAAAATAACCATACATATTATCTAGCCTGTGGAAGCGGTTTACTACAGTGACATTCCCGCTTGTCATTTGAGCTTTCCCGAAAGGCTCCAACATGTCGCGCTCCAGTACCTTAATGGCTCGATGCAGTTTACCCATGATTTCAAGTGGGTTGGTTTTCTTGTCCTTTTCAATGTACAGCCTCAGCCCAAACTTTTGCATCGCCATTGAGCAGCGCACGCCACTAAATGTAAAAGGAATTGCCCAACGGGTTTTATCGCCTCGATATCCGAGAGGAAAGCCAAGACATTTTGTCAGCAAAAAGTAAATGAGTGCCGGCACAGGGGCCTCATCTTGGCCTACAGAATGTTTGTTGTTATCGCACTGCCATATCAGATCAGGAAGATCAGGTGAATCAGCTTTAAATTCTTTCAGTCTAAGACGAACATTTTCCAATGTCTTCGTGTCAAAAGTGTATTCTTCATTTCCCATCTGCTTTTTTCCGGCTTTTGATTCTTTTTGTCCTGCCTGCTGGCGGCAAAAAGTTTTCTTCGGTCACAACTTTGTTTCCGGTCTTTTCTTCCAGCTCCAGTCGCGCTTTTTTCGCAATCTTTCCGCCTTTTCTACCTGCTAATGCATTCTCGTTCATCCCGGCAGCATCGACACTTTCGGCTATCTGGCGTGTAGAAAGCTCTGCCAATGCGGTAAAAATCAACTCCGCTTCGGTCATGTGGTCGCGCAAATTCTGGGTTTTCAGATCTTTGATCTTTTTATGCTTCTTGACAGAAACACCGCTCCATTCCTGATGAATGATATTTGTCAGAATGGCATATTCATCTTCGCCTTCAATCTCGTGACCTTTCCAGTAATCAGTGAGTTTATTGCGGGTTTCCTGCCCCATCATCCGCTGTTGAATCCATTTCTCGCTTCTGCCGTGCTGTTGCCAGTATTCCCGCGCCCGGTCAAGTGAACGTGCCGGATCGTTCATATCCTGAATCCGTTCATATCCCACCTTCGCAAGCCAGAGCTTGATCGGTTCCGCCTTGGGACTTGGTACAGATTGAATCAGGCGCAACAGCGTTTCTGGTGATGCGGCGTCAGTAAGTCGCATTCGTCCGTCTTTGGCGGTCATTTTCAACCGGTTACAATCTGTAACCGCTTGGCTTCCCTCCTTTTTCAGGCGGTTTTTCAGGACTTTCCAGTAATTTCGAGCGGCCTGATAATCAGGCTGTTGAATCAGAGCGGCAATAATATCGATCACCGACAAATACCACATTTCCGCCTTCTCGTCATAAACCCGGCGTATCTTATAATTCTCAAAGATAGCCAGTGCATTTTCTTTGTTCATTCTTAATCCTCCATGCATATTATTTCGTGCATATTTCTCCATACACATCAACGAGAGCTTTTCTGTGTTCAGCGTTCATTGAGGCGGAGACTTCATCCAGATAGTTTGTGAAATCGTTTGAATTTGCTGTTGAAAAAACGCGGGTGGAAAATCCAAGCATATCCTTCACTGGATTCTGCGTCAGAATAGTCCAGCATCCTTTATCAACAAACATCGCGTCGCAATATGGAAGAAAAGAAGAAATCGCTCTTACGTCCATACTGAAGCCGCGGTCAGGCGATGTTGTCCGACCCTGTTGAGCCGCCTGCCGGGCAATGGCGGCAAACATCATGGCAGAAATCTTTACGGATGGAAGTTCAGCAAACTCCGTTGTTCTAAAGAATTCGCATAATGTTTCCATAACTTTCTGCGATGAAATCCCATTGTCTTGAATGTCTCGCATAATCCTATGCATCGAATGATGTGTATACCGAAGCACGGCATTCGGATCGCCAGGATTCTCATTGAATTCGCTCAAAGCATCCCGAAAGGAATTTATCAAACACTTGCCAACACCCAGCGTTTCTTCCTTTATCCAATCGTCAAACTTTAAATTCTGATCACCTTGCCACTGGCTAAATACTTTCTGCAATTTCTCATCAACGCTATTACGAGCCTTCTGCAAACCATTTCGCATAGCTGACCAGTCAATATTTGACGTAATCCGCATACCATCCTGCCAAGCGTGAATATTGCCGCTTGTGGAATCCGCTACTTTCATTTCATTAACAGTCTTATCGCCTAGCCATTTCCGCAATGCCCGGCAGATTTGACGTGTCTTGATTTCCTTCGGCGGAAGAAACTTTACCCCTCCGGCAACGCCTTCGTAACAGGATTTAAAGCCGTCGTATGTGCTTTCATGAACCAGTGATTCATAAAAATGACACTCGGATTCAGGGCAGACTACAGCTTGACATGAGATTAACTTTGTGAGGCGTCTTTCAATTTCAATCCAGCATGAATTGCTTTGCCTGTCCGTGTTCTTTTTCAGGGCTGGCTCTCGTACCTTCGCTATTTCACTGATCGCAGGCTGATCCAGATAAATGATCTTTTTCTGCAAAGAAGGAAGAGGAATAGCGTCCGAAGTGTGCCAGCACTCCGCGCGGTTACATCGTCTTCTATAATTATCTGAATACACGGACAACACACCGTATGTATCCTTTCCACATTTCGGACATTGCCGAAATGGGCCGCGGATCATTTTCGTGAAATCAACAGTTGTTTTTGAGGTGTTGCCATGCAGGGAAGTGTTCACTTTGCCCCCTCCACAATCGCAATCTCTTCTTTCGCATGTTCCTTTGGAAACACTCGCTTCATGCTGTCCTCAATAACTTGCATGGCCGCCGATGCCAGATTTTTGTTATGCATAATCGGGAATCTCGTGCTATTTGCGGCCAGATATCAATGAATTCCCGGCAACAATCTTGTAATCTAGGTTTGGCAAGGGTTTGATCTGTTTTATATCTTCTTCATCCACGACCAGCGACAGCCAGAGCCGGAGCTTGGCAATTTCAACCGCGCCGGAAGCCATCTATCATCATTTTTCATCTTGGTCTTACCTCAATTGTGAACCCAATGCTTATTCTTAAAAGCTTATATGTAAATAAATATAGAAAAACAAGGAAATAACGGGCCGCAGGCCGTAGGCCGAAGGTGGGGTTTTCCCCTATATTAAGAAAACTGCTCCCTTTGGGAGCTACCTTTCAAGCAGGTAACAGTGTGTTTTGTTTTCTGGAGCTTGTCGAAAGATGCAAGACTCTCTGTTTTCGTTGCGCCAATTCTTCAGCCAACGTGATGCGATCCGCAAAGCGGATTGCAAACGTGGCGGAGCAAACAAGAAACCTGTTTTGCGAAGCACGACAGGAATGTTGTTTGCGTTCTTAGCAGCGTAAGCTGCATGAGCGGGCGGAACGACCGCTCATCGCCTTCGGCGCATGTGGGATTCGATTTTTCTTTCTTCGGATTCTTTCTGAACGCAATAAGAGAACCGGAAGAGGTCGAGCTATGCTCGACACCGTGGAAGCCGCAAAGCGGCTGACCCGGCACACAAAGCCTGCGCCAAGCGTTGGCGCGGTGCATGTGCCGCATTGAAGCGCGAGAGCGCCGAGGGATTCTTGCATGAGAAGTGCCGAGCTTGTCCGGCACGCCTCATGCGGGGACGCCGTGGGAACGGCGGCGGGGATGGGGTTGGCATGAGGTTGCTTCGCAACCGGAATGCCAACGGGGATGTTTCCCGACGAGCGCAAGCGAGGAGGGTGGATAAAAGGATTGTGCTGGATTAACCACCCGGATTTTCTATAAAGTACGTTCGTATTTCACGGTAGGTTGGCCGCCAATCTGGTACGTTCCGGGCACATCCTTTACAGTTCATACCGGGCACATGGTTTACACTATGGTATATCTAACCTCGAAGGAGGTGTGTTATGCCATGGAAGGAGACCAGTGTAATGGACGAGAGGATGAAGTTTGAGGGGATTTTGGGTCAGGTCTCTAAATAGCTAAATAGGGAGCTAAATGTCACAGGAAAAAAGAAGGAAATTATTTCTGGAAAAAATCTTAAAGAATGATGTTTACGGGAATTGTTGAATGTTGAGATGTCACCCTAATAACCTTTGGTCACCTTTGAAGATAAGATCCGCCCAAAAACTTCGGGTTAAATGCTGAGTGGCTGTTACACCACTTTTTTGGATGCTATAGTCAATAACCAAGGTTTGACCCTGCTAACTACATAAAAGAGCTTTAGAAGATTACCCCAAGATACTGAGTTCAAGTTCGACCTTAAGTTCTTGCCAGTATGGAAGTATAGAAGAAAGAAGCCCATAAAAGGCACGGTTGTGCTTTCTATGCTTCATATGACAAAGCTCATGTATGATTACATAATCGATATGGCGCGTTGATGCTTTAATCAGGTGCAGATTCAAATTTATCCGCTTTGTTCTGTATGAGTAACTGCCCCAACGCCGGGTCATTTGTTTTATCATCAGTCCGGGAGTCTCATCATAATTAAACAGGGCTAAACATACCGCTAAACGCTCGGCGAAAACCTTCTTCGCTCTTTGCCTGTACCAATCATCAAGAAGCTCTCTCTTATTTGATATCTGTTCAGGAAGAGCTGTAAAAATGGTCAGCGTGCCGTGCTGAAGTGATACATGTTCATTATGCCCGTTTTTACAAACCAGTAACTTGTGAGACCGACCACGATACCTGAACGTTTCACCGCTGACATACTGCTTTTCAGGCTGCACTTTAAACTGGGCAAAGTAACGCTTCTGCTTCAAGACCCAGCGGAATTTCCGAATCAGAAATTCATTTATTCGCCGCTCTGACGCTCTCGATGGCGCTTTTACCACTATAGCCTGTGTCGGGAACACTGTTATAGAAATCGTTTTTCGTTTCTCTCGAATCAAATGGTAATCAAAAGAGATATTCTTGTAAGAAAAATGCCTTTCCAACGCTCCTCGACAACTCTTTATTCTTAATTCCCAATTCACCATTTACTATCCCTTATTCTCTACAGCCAGATTCCAGACCAACGACACAACATCGTCGATCTCATCCGCCGCAAAAGGTATATCGAATTTCGCTTTGGCAACATCAAACAAATAGTCTTCCAACTCCATCCTCACCCTGCGTTCGACCTCTATATTTCTGTGCCAGTCAATGATCTTGTGGTCATCTATCAGTGTGTGCATAGTTTTGACCATGTCACAAAGCTGTTCCGGGGGCACGGAATGCGATTCCAGCTTTGAATACAGATTGCGATAGTATGGATGATACTCCTTTTTGTCCTTAATAGGGTCGGGTATATCATTAGCTTCATAGCTGTCTACGTGCCCCTGGTAATCCTGTGCCATTCCAAGGAGCGCTTTCAGATCCTCTTTCTTGGCGTCCTTTAGGTCTGCAAGCAGCTTTTCGATCTTTTCGCTGAATCGTTTATAAAATTCAGGGTCCCGATAATAGTTCTCATTGATCGTCTTTTGCGTTTGAGCCGCTATTGCCTCTGCCTGTGACTTTTCTGACAGGCCATGTTCCGTGTTGGCAATGTATTCATTGAATTCGTCAGACTCCCTGATCTGTAGAGGCTTCGACAACTCCACTACATACTCAGACGAAACGTACTTATCCAGGATGCGGCGAATTGGATCTTCATATTTCGAGAAATCCACCTCCTCAGCATTCTTGGCCTTCTCAATTTTCTTTAACTCCACAAACTTCTTCAGATCGTCCTGATAACGATGCAGCTTATCGGCGTCAAACTTCTCTGTGAAATCATAAAGCATCTGGCATGTAGAAAACTGTTTTACAAATTCATTCACCAGCTCATAGAAACGCTCTCTTGTTTCTATATCCTCTTCCAGAATGCGAACGTATTCTTCCGTGTCCTGATTGTTCTTCACCGTATTGAAGATCGAATGCAGATCCTGGTATACACGCTCCAGCTCATGAATCTTATCTTCTGAATTCAGCAATGCCCGCTCGATATCTTCCGGATCGTAATTTGAGAACAGCTCCATTGCATCGTGCAGGTTCTTAGCATTCTTGGAATAATCTATCACAAAACCGTTCACCTTGGCTTCCTTTTGATCGTCGCCCTCAAACAAGCGATTAACACGAGCAATCGCCTGAAGCAGGTTGTGGTCCTTAAGCTGTTTTGCCAGATAGAGAAAGGTGTTACGCGGCGCATCAAAACCTGTGAGCAGTTTATCCACCACAATCAGCATTCGAACACCCTCAGGGTTCTTTTTAAACTCCCTGATAAGGTTCTTTTCCCGTGCATCCAGCGATTTGCCATGCTTATGCTTCTCGTTATCCAACCATTTAGCAACAATCTTCTTATGCTCCGGCAGTTTATCGTCTTCCTCCTTGTCGGCAGTATCTGAGATAATTACTTCGACGGACACCTTATCCTGCAGTTCGAACGCCTTTTGAAACATTACAGCAGCATATTTTGAAGGAGCCACGATCTGCGCCTTCAGGCCGGTATCCAGAAACTGCTTATAATGATCCATAATATCAAGGGCTATCGTCTCAATTCGTTGAGACGTCTCCTCCACAATCTTCGACGAACTGAACTTCTTCTGAAGATCCTTCTTCTGGTCATCATTCAGATCCTGCGTGATCTGTTCGTAAAACTTATCCAGAAGTGCCTGCTGGACACGCTGTTCCACGAAGCGGGGCTGGTATATGAGCGGGAGCACCACACCATCAGTTTCAGCTTCAGAAATAGTATATGCATCTATAATACCGCCGAATTTCTGTTCACTCGCCTTTATTACCTTGCCCGGTATCTTCTTGTTACCTCTCTTCTCATGCTTCATTAACGGTGTCCCTGTAAATCCGATCTGACACGCTTTGGGAAGAATAAGGTTCAACTCGATATTCGCCTTGCCCGCCTGCGAACGATGCGCCTCATCAATAAAGATAAAAACATTAGGATCATCATCAACAAAATCACGCTTTGCACGTGCGGCATCGAATTTATGAATCAGCGTAGTGAGCACGCGCTGATCCTTCCCTTTAATCAGTTTAAGCAGTTCTTTCGAGTTGCGCGTACGTTTCACATCCTTCTTGATATTGCAAGCCGCAAACGTATCACTGATCTGCTTATCCAGATCACGCCTGTCCGTGACTACTATGATACGCGGCAGAATAATATCCGGATCATCGATAAGGCATTTAACCAGCATCACCATTGTAAGACTCTTGCCTGAGCCCTGTGTATGCCAGATAAGCCCGCCCTGCCGCTTACCTGACTCATCGAAAGTCTTCACCCTCTTCAACGCCTTCTTGATCGCGAAATACTGCGGATAACGTGCAATCTTCTTGATGTTATTGTCATAGAGGATGAAATTACGGGTCAAATCCAACAGCCGGTCCGGCCTCAACAGGCTGTATATCCCTCTATCCTGTTCCGTGAACTTCCGTGCATTCCGTGGTTGAACATATTCCTGCCTGATCAAATCATTTGCAATCTGCTTAACAACCTCAGGATCTACGGCCTTGTTAATTATTGCCGATACTTCAGCATCATATACCTTCTGATCCGCATCCTTTTCTTTCCAGTGAGTATAGAACTTTTGCGGCGTCTGCATTGTACCGTACTTCAGCTCGCGCACGTTTGTCGCGACCAGGATTTGCGGGAACAGAAAGAACTTCGGCGTCTCGTTTCGCCCCTGATTACGAATCATCTGCGTAACCGCCTCATCGACCTTTACCGACTCCTTCTTGTTCTCGATTACAGCAAACGGGAACCCGTTGACGAAGAGGACAATGTCCGGCCGTCGATTTGAACATGACCCCGATGGGGTCCCCTCAGAGAGTTCAAATTCAGCGCAGACATGAAATTTGTTATTGGCTGGGTTATGGAAATCGATAAACTTCATCTGCGGAGACACGCGCCGTCCGTCAATAAGTTCTGAAACCGCGCGTCCAGCCAGCAACAAAGAATACACCTCTTCCGATGCCCGGAAGACACCGCCGCCCATATCAATCTGCTCAGCCTCAAATATTGCGTCGTGTATGCTCTTATCAGATACGCTCTCATCATTAATCTCGCGTAATGTCTTGAAAGCGATATCCCGCAAAATGTACTGCGATGTGCTTTCCCGCAATTCTGAGATTTCCGCGCGGGGGATATAGGTGTAACCCAGATTAACCAGCTCCAGCAGAGCCGGGATTTGGGAGGCAGACGCCTCGTCGAAATCAGGTAGATCATATATATCTGTCATTCATTATCTCCAGTAAAGAGTCATATTATAATCAAAAGCTCTATCCTCTGTGCACGGATACAATATAGGATAATTCCTAAAGAAGCTTTGAAGTACGTTCTTATGGGGGTGATGTGCGCTAATAAGTGAACGGCATGTACAAATCCAATAATAACAGTTTGGCAATATGCCAAATAACCCATCATGCCAATTATGTCTAGATCCATGATGAGGAACGGAAGCCCAGCAGACGGAGTTAAGATCATCTTCGTGAAAATGCTGCATAAAGTTCTCTATACATTTCTTAAAATTGATATCTCCCGTTAGAAGAGTGCCTCCAAAATGATGATCGAAATGCGGGTGCCGCCAGAATCTGGAATGATGATGTGGATAATGCCTAACTCTGTTTTGAGGCCTATGTAAACATAGTAATGATGTTCTGTTTAGATCCTTTCCCGGTGCAACAGTCGTGTATGCCGCTTTCAGTCTTAGCTCATTGTCCGGCACGTCAATAGCCTTGTCGTAAGGATCAATCCCGTTTGCTCGCAATTGACTTGTAAATTGATTCCTCAGGCTATCCGCTATAGGCTCATTAAAGAATTTAAATGACCACAACGAACTTCTTAAACTCTGCTTATGTGAGCGACTACCGTCGTAATCTACACCAGACCAGGTTAATTCAGTGCCTTCGGATGGTTGTTCTTGCAGATCATCATTCGATAGCGGTTTTTCGTTAATGAATGACACCTCTGTTTCCTTGCTAAAATATTCTTGTGGATTTTGGGTCAATCGCACGAAATCGAGATATTGTCAAATGTTGTGGATGAGAATTTTCACAGCGCATCCTGTTAACCTC
>JBHORK010000002.1:0-83210 GCA_042565725.1 Verrucomicrobiota bacterium | reverse complement strand
GTTTCAAGCTGACAACGTACACATTGGAGGAATTACTTGGGACTAAATTGCGTGCACTTTTCCAGAGGCGTAAGGGGCGTGATCTGTTTGACCTTTGGCTCGGGCTGACCGAAGCGCAAGCGGATTCCGGGCAAGTGGTTTCATGCTTTCAGCATTACATGGATGCAGAGGAGCATCAGGTGAGTAGAACAGAGTTCATGGAAAACCTGATGGTGAAACTGGAACATCCGGGGTTTCAAAGTGATATTGTTCCTCTGCTGATGCCGGGAGTCGACTTTGATATGGAATCTGCAGCTGAATCAGTGAAATCAGAGTTGCTTTCTAAGTTGCCGTAGATCGTAGCAATGCCTACTTGATTAACGTTTTTGTGTCTGCAGCTACAGCAAACTTGCCTGCTGCCAAGAGAAACATTCGCTTAATTAGCATAATTCGCGGTTCCACTCTTCTCTTCGCTAAATTCGCTTAATTAGCATAATTCGCGGTTCCACTCTTCTCTTCGCTAAATTCGCCTGCCATGCAGTTATTGCGGGGCGGTTCCACTTATTCAGGTTAAAGCATAGATCACTCTTTTAATCTTGACTAATTTAAGATTCAATCGTAAATTAGGACAATGATAAGGCGGGTACTTGAGAAAAGTCTGAAGGAAGATGCGCAATACTACTCTGTGCTGACGCTTACCGGTCCGCGCCAATCAGGTAAGACGACTCTGGCAAAGGCAGCTTTTCCTGATTATCAATATGTCTCCCTTGAAGATATTGACCAACGTACTCTCGCCAGGGAGGATCCTCGCGGATTCCTGAATGCTCTCGATGAACATGTTATTCTTGATGAAGTGCAGCGTGTACCTGATATATTTTCGTATATTCAAACGGCTGTCGATTCGCACGATGCGCCAGGACAATACATTCTTACGGGATCTAACAACTTCCTGCTGATGAATGATGTGTCGCAGTCACTGGCCGGGCGTTGCGGAGTATTGCACCTTCTACCGTTTTCGCGAGCGGAACTGGAAGAGCAGGGTACTGCGGTGCCAACAGATCCGAAGGAAATCTTCTGTAATCGTGAAACCAGTCTTGACCTGTGGAACTCAATCTTTACAGGTTTTTATCCACGAATTCATGATAGGGGGATTCCACCTGCTGTCTGGCATTCGGACTATCTGCAAACATATATTGAACGTGACGTACGGAGCCTGGTGAATATCGGGAACCTGGAAACGTTTGAACGTTTTCTGGCACTGTGCGCCAGCCGAATAGGACAATTGCTGAATCTTTCTAATCTGGCTCTGGATTGCGGGATTTCTGTTGATACTGCCAAACGCTGGATATCAGTGCTGAAGACAAGTTTCCTGGTTTACCTTCTCTCCCCCCATCATAGTAATTTTAACAAGAGAATAATCAAGAGTCCAAAGCTCTACTTTTACGATACCGGTCTTGTGTGTAATTTGCTCGGTATTAGAAATGTTGAGCAACTTGTTTCCCATCCGCTGCGTGGCTATTTGTTTGAGAATTATGTCTTATCAGAGGTGAGTAAGTTGTACTTACATAATCGGAGAATACCTCCCATTTATTTCTGGCGCGACAAGACAGGCCATGAGATCGATTTGCTGATAGAAGAAAATGGCCAGCTGTTTCCCTTTGAAATAAAGTCCGGCCAGACCCTTTCTTCGGATATGTTCAAAACTCTTGTTTGGTGGAGCAAGCTTAGCGGGAGACCACTGGGAAAGGCATCATTGGTCTACGGTGGTAACGATAATCGAACTTGGAAGGGAATCAGCGTGTATCCATGGTTTGGAATCTGATTGGAAAGATTTTTGAACCGCCTGCTCCTGACCAGCGGGAGGGCGGGGAGCCCAAAAGGTACTCAGGGAGTTTCAAGCTGACATTGTTTCTCTTCTTTTTCTTTTCTTCTCTTAGCTTAGCTTGCGGCCAGCACGACTGCTTTGATTGTCAGTCTGAACGGACGGATTAGATAATATAAAAAATATAATCGGTACGGCAGATTAATAACCTGAACATTGCATGAGTTCACAGTGCGTAAGCGACGGAAAGGGCTCCATCCCTAATTCGCGCTTGTCCTGAGCTTTGTCGAAGGGTGATTCGCGGTTCCTCTTATTATATTGCAATATGCCTGCTGCCGTGTTTTCCTGCGAAAGAGTAACATTGCCGGCACTTTTCACGCTTTAGCTACGAAGATTCATGAAATGTCCGGGCTAGCCCAGGGCGCCCTTAATCACAGACAGAAGGGTTTCTTTGTCTATAGGCTTCTCGATATATCGTTGTGCGTATGCGTGCATTGCGCTTTGCATCATTTCGGCATCGCCAAGGGCGGTAAGCATGATGATAGGTATCATGCAGGTTTCGCTTTTCTCCTTAAGCTCTTTCAATACATCAATACCGTTTATATCCGGCATCATTATATCGAGGAATATAAGATCTGGACTATGTTTGATTGCTTCTTTTATTCCTTCTTTCCCGGAATTAGCCGTAATTACTTCATGCTTGGTATATGCTTTGAGCATGGTTGTCATTGTCGATGTAACCAGCGGCTCATCATCTATTAAAAGAATTTTTTTAACATTTTCCGACATCATATGTTTCCTTGAAAATTCTGTTTACTACTATGCGAAATAGAAGCAAATAAAGCAAGGAATTTGCGATGTTAAGAAATTTTAGACGGGATCAACCCCAGTCATTCGACGGGGCAGGCAGGATCTACAGGATGTTACGCGCTGCGCGCGAATATTTGGAAATCAGAAATCTTACAAACCTCCATTTTTTTCTTGCCCTTCGTCTGCTCGCAGAGCTTTCGGCGGGGTCAATTCTGCTGTCTTCTCCCCGCCGCAATCCTGTTAATCCAGTTAATCCTGTCTGAAAAAACTTCGCTTTGGGGTAAATTCTTTTTTATCCTTCTTGCCCCTATTGATCTATTCAACAAAGCAAATGACTCGCAGCAGAGGTTATTGCTGTAGAAATTTATTTACTGCCTGAGTGCGGTTTTTGGTTTTTTTCATTTCCTTGCCACCGGCAAGAAATGCTTTTGACCCAGCATTTACAAGAAGCACAACACAGATTGCGGCTGTAATGCCAAGAGTAAGTGCAAAGAGAGAGTGGAAATATTCCGATTTGAACAGGAGGCGGGAAATAGGGGTTATTACTCCGAGTAAAATCAGTAGAAAAACCGCGATAGGAACTAATTTCAGCAGGGTATTGTTTTTTAGATGCGGCGCCAGGTAGATATCAAAAGTGCCGTAAATTGCAAAGACAGCTATAATTCCAATTATGAGGACTGCCACGCACCGGTTTGTATCAGCCATATGAAGTCTCAGGGCTTTGCTTACTTTTCTTACAACAAACACAAAAATAGTCAGAGAAAGTATGATTGTTATAGCTCGTTCCACTGGCGGGCCGGCAGTGCCTGACGCCATGTCTATCAGTTTGAGAAATTCATTTTTCCATGCATTCATAATATGTAAATATACATTGCCAAGTTACCCGATGTCTACCCTGAAAACAGGCCCCCAATTGGGTCCTGCAATCGGAGTAGTGGAGTAATGGAGTGCTGGAGTGGTGATAATGAATTCGCGAAAACGCCTGATTACAGAAACCCAATACTCCATAACTCCAACACTCCAAGTTACTTAGTACAATCGCCGGTATATCCGTTGCGACTTATTAATTGCCCTGAATCTGCTTACATCGCAAATTCCTGAACCCTTAATTCTTGTTGTATGAACACATTTTTGGATATAATGTAATTCTATGCAATTGATTATTTGATGCTTGCGAGACGGGGTTTGACCCCAGGCGAGCTATTATTCTGCTGATAAAAATGGAGGCTATTAACTATGCCTGAATCCGAGAAAAAAGACGCCAATCCTCAGCCGCTTGCGCCGATTTCCGATGCGGCAGAGATTGTTCGTGTTATGGGTCTTGTTTTCAGTAATTCAGAACTTTATGGCGCGAACCACGGCGTTACCAAGAAAGCTATTGAGGACAGCTTTGCTTTGCTCGGCAAAACCTTTGAAAACTGCAAAGAGATTTCTTTTACCGTCAGCGAAGAGGGTCTATTGGTTAACGGCGATATTATTGAACTCAAGAATCCTCTAATGAAAAGTTTTGTTACGCAAATGCTTCAACGCGAAATAAACAGTTTTTCTATTTCCCAGGGGCTTTCCCATGAACAATATCATAATCTGGTTGAAGCTTTAACGGCTAAACCGAAGGAGTTGAAGCAATTAGGAGGATTTGCCGGTGCCATTGGCGCGCTTGGGCTGGAGAATGTCCGTTCAAGAAAAGTTGTTTTCAAGCAGGTGACGGAAGAAGAGGCTGTTGTTTCAAGAGAAGGTCTCGAAAAGGTTGTCTCCAAAGACAAACTCGAGCATGTTCTTTCCTCCGGTGTTACGCCGGGCAAGGGGGAGGGCGATGAAGAAGGAGGAACAGACGCAATTCATGTCGACAACATTCTTGCGTTTATCAAGGGGGACGTTTCTGTCGATAATAAAGAAGCTCTCAGTGATATTAAGCAGGCTGCGTCCCATGCGGATAAACTGGGGGAAATCATTTTGCAGGCGGCTGAAATCAAACAAGAAAAAGCAGACATCGCGGGAGGCGAGTCATTCGGCGATCTTGTTGTTGGCTGCCTGAGGCGTACCTACGAAGGTTTGTCTAAGGACCCTGCGATGAAGACTCAGAAAGGTAAGAAGAATCTCGCCAAAACACTCATGCTGCTGGAGAAAGATATTTTGGATAAGATGCGTCAAATGGGTGGGGAAGTAACGGAAGAGGACCAGAAGAAGGTGGCCGAAGCTGTTGAAGCGATGGAGGATGAGCTTAAGATTGATTCTTTAGCTGATGAGTACATTAAGAAAAGCAATGCGATAGAAGCTAACGAAAAACGAATTCTCAGATTTATCAAATCGAAAGGGGTGGATGGTGCAGGGAACTCAGATTTGAAGGAAAAGCTTCTGTCCGGCGGTCTTTCATTGGATGGCTGGAATGAGCTTCTTGTAAAAAGCGGGGCGGGGGGAGCGGAAACAGGTTTTAGCGCAAGCGGCGGCAATCTTGCGGCTGTTGGACAATTAGCTACGCTTCTTACGCGTATGGAAGAAAGTTTTGAAAAAGAAAGTGGATCACTGGATAAGGAAACTCAGCAGGAAGTAGATAATACGCTTAAAAAGGTTGACCAGGAAGTCAGGAATATTGTTGCAAATACAGAACATAAAATAGAAGAGCTTGTAAAAGATGTAAAAGAAGATGAGGAAATAATTGAGGCCGAAGAAAAAAAGGCTAAAAAGGAAGGAAAAGGTCCGAAACTTACCAGAAAGAAAATGCTGGAGGTTCTTGCCGAAATAGTCCAGGAGTTATGCCAGCCGCTTGCCGTGATCAGCTGTTCAATTGATATGATGAAGTCGAAATACCTGGGCGAGGTGACGAAACAGCAGGAAGAAACCCTGGAACTGGCATTTTCCAGCGGGGAACGTTTGAAAAAGCTGATTGATAAATTAATAGAAATTGCAGGGATGCCGGAGACCAGGAATCCAGACGAAAAAATTATATCTTCTTTGTATGAATAGCGTATTACAGAAGTTACAGGTTACAAGAGTTACAGAGGTTACAGGCACGAAAAGAAACGGCGCAACCGCAACCGATAGGCTAAGGATTCAGGAGTCAGGATTCAGGAGTCAGGAGCCAGGAGCCAGGAGTTTGAATGAGTGCTAAAAATGATTTTTCAAAGACTATGCGTATAGATGTCCATCCGGATTTTCTGGGGGAAGCTTTGCAGAGGCGTATGCGTAAAACAGAGTCGGGTGGTGTGGTGGATGACGAATCGGCCGCAATGCTGAGAGGTGTATCTGAAGGTAGTATTTCGGATTTCGATAAACTTTTACAAAGTATCTATGACGCGGTTTTCATCACAGATTCAATCGGTAATATTGTAGATTTTAATACGAGGGCGCTTGATTTCTTTATGGTGTCCCATGGAAGACTGTCTGAAATGAATATTGTTGATTTGATATCGGGTGCTGACAGCGCTCTGTTGACAAGCATAAAAAAGAACCTCGAAGACCAGAGATACACTCTTATCGAATCTTATTGTGTCAGATATGATGAGTCCATGTTCCCATCAGAAATAGCCGTTAACAGGATAAATCTTGATGGCCATGCGAGGCTTTGTTTCTTTGTCAGGGATATTTCCGTACGGAAGCGCGCCCAGGACGCGCTTGAGGAGGCTGTTACCCATCTTGAGGCTCACGACAGGGCTAGATCGCAATTTATCTCCAACGTCTCTCATGAACTGCGTACACCTCTTACTTCTATGATCTATGCCGTGGCAAATATGTTGAAAGGTGTTGTCGGACCTCTGCCAAAGGAAATCAGGCATTACCTGGAAATACTTAATGGTGACACTAAAAGATTGCTGGCAACTGTGAACGATATTCTGGATCTCAGAAAAATCGAAGACAAAACGCTGACTCTTGCCAAAACCAGGATTCCATTCTCAAGACTGGTTCGGCGTACCGCGGAGTCCCTGCGGGTTCAAGCTGATCAGAAAATGCTTGCGTTTAATATTTCAATCGACAACCGGAGATGGTTTGTGCATTGCGATGCGCAGAAAATGGAAAGAGTGGTTCTTAATATCGTTGGTAACGCGATCAAATTTACTCCTGACAACGGAACGGTGAATGTTGTTGTTCAAGACGATCCTGAACGCCGCAACCATGTGTTGCTTACCGTTCAGGATGATGGAATCGGTATTCCTCCTGTGGCTGTGAATAAAGTTATGGAAAGATATTTTACCGTTGGAGAACAATCAAGTGGTTCAGGACTTGGTCTTGCAATTTCCAAGGAAATTGTCGAACTCCACGGCGGAGCCATAACAATAAAGAGCCCTCCTCCAGCTTTTGTGAATGGAACAATTGTAAGTATCAGCATGCCCACAGTTGATGCTCCGTTGATATTAATTGCTGATGACGAGAAAGCTGTTTTGAGTTTGATCGAATATCAAATTAAGGAAAATGGATATCGAGTAGTAACAGCAGAAAATGGAGTTGAAGCTCTTAAGAAAATTGAAGAAAATAATCCCGATGCGGTTATATTGGACATGGCTATGCCGCAAATGAGTGGAACGGAAGTAATCCTCAAAATAAAAAGCGACAAAAACAGGAGAAGAATGCCCATAATTGTCATTACCGGCGCTAATGTTGATAGGTCCAAGGCAGAGATTCTTAGAAGTTTCTCTATACCGGCCCTTTCAAAGCCGTGGGATGAGTCAGAACTGCTGGATCGCCTGGCGGGTGCGTTTCTTGGTAGGGCCGCTTTGATTTAATTGACGACTGGACTGGTTGTTAGTATACAAGGAAAAAGAAAACCACGGAGAACACAGAGATACGGAGAAGAATAAGAGGAGTGTTGCGTTAATTTGCTCTCCGCCGGCCGGCGTATTCGCAAATTTCCGCAACGGTTCAGGAAAGAAGAGGAAGAATAGGTAATGAAATATTACGAAATCGACGCAAATTGTTCCCATAACGTTGTTTTCGTGACCTCCGTGGTAAAAAAATCCAAAGGAGATTAATTATGGAAAAGGAAAAAAAGAAAATCCTTCTTATAGATGATGATACAAGCCTGCTCGTTACTCTGAGTGATTTTCTGAGTTTTGAAGGTTACGAGGTCATTACCGCGGACAGTGGGGAACAGGGCTTAGCGAAACTGACTGAGATGATCCCTGATTTGATCATTTTGGATATGAGCATGCCTGGAATGGGTGGGGTAGGTTTTCTTAAGGAAATATCTTCATCTGAAGGCAAGCCCAGGCATCCGGTTCTTGTTCTTACAGCCCGGGCGAACATGGCTGAGTTTTTCGCTGATATTGAAGTAGATGGTTTTGTAGCTAAACCGTGTGATCCCAATGACCTGCTGATGGAGGTGAGTCGTATTATCTTCCTGACTGGTGGTATTCCCGTGCAGGAAACCAGAAAGCCCGAGATCGTAAAGAAAAAAGTGCTGATAGGAGAAGACGACACGAATGTAAACAGGGGTCTCCTCAATATGTTTGTCCAGGCTGGATACATTGCGAACAGCGTGAGTCAGGGCCCGGAGGTGTTGGAAAAAGCCATTGTGGAAAGACCGGACGTTGTTGTTATGAAGCTTGTCTTCGCCGGAATGAATGGCGATGCAGTAGCAAATGTGTTGAAAGAAATGCCTAATACTAAAGATATACCCATTGTTTTGTATGACGACAGCGACACGAAGGCCGTAGACTCTATAAACAACATTAAGCAGTTTGTTAAAAGTAATGACCCGGCAACCATCTTGGCTGCCGTTAAAGAAGTATTGAAATAACGAATAAAGGATGAGGGCGGAAACCTGAGTGACCAATAACCAATAACCGATAACTGATAACTGATAACCAATAACCAATAACCAATAACCGATAACCAACTCCAAAGGAGTTTCCATGCGTTGTCCAAAATGCGGCCATCAGGAAGATAAAGTGGTTGACAGCCGTTCGGTCAGGAATGGTGATGTAATAAGACGCCGTCGGCTATGTCTTCAGTGCGAACATCGTTTTACAACTTATGAGGAAGTTGTAAGGGCCAAGCTGAGAGTTATTAAGCGTGATGGCCGGCATGAGGAACTGGATCGTCTTAAGTTAATAAATGGTATTGGACGTGCATGTGAAAAAAGATCCATTAGTACAGAGCAGATAGAAAATATAGTAGATCGCATCATTGAAGAACTGGAAAGCGAATACGAAAGAGAAGTGGCCTCACAGATAATAGGCGCAAAGGTTATGGAGCGACTTGAAAAACTGGATGAAGTGGCGTTTGTGCGGTTTGCTTCTGTTTATCGGCGATTCAAGGATGTGAACCAGTTTGTGAGTGCGATAAAAGGATTAATAGGCGCCGCCTCAAAATGATTTGGAATCCTAAAACAGACATACACCCGGATAACTCAGCGCTTGCCGCGTACATTTCTGCTGAAATAGAATCTGTTTGTGATCAGGATAGTATGGTTAATGACGGTCATATCGATGAAATTGCCAAGGCCGTCGCGCATTTTTTTAAACATGATCCTGATTTGTGTTTTGTTGATAGCAGAAAGCTTGCGATTCTTGCATCCCGTGCGCTGTCGTCTTTGGGCAACGGAACGGCGGCACGCAGGCTTCTTATTTTCGGTACGGGGCTTGTAACACCTTCGGAATGGGAAGTGTCATATGCGGGGAAAATGTTGGTGCTTGATTTAAAACAGATGGTGGTGCGCAGTGACGCGTCTCTTGAATTGACGTTTTTCGGCGGCTTAAATATTATTATGGAATCAATATGCGATATATGGGATTCGTCGGGAGGGCAGGGGACTCTTGGCTTGCGGAATGTATGCCCTGCGGCTATGGCATTTCTTGGTGACTCACCCAGAAAAAAAGACAGAGTTACTGTTGTTGATGAGATTAAAAAAACATGTGAGCAAAAACTCAGCCAGATAGCCGAGAAAAGGGCATGGAAGCATGTTCCGCGAGTCATAAATCTGGATGTGAAGAAGGGATGAGGGACGGAGAAGAGTGACCCGGCGAGACGGTGAGGGGATGCGGGAATTGAACATCGAAGAAAATACGAGATACGAAATACGAGATACGAGATACGAAATACGAAATACGGGGAAGAGTGACGCGGAGAAACGGCGACGCGGCGAGACGGTGAGGGGATGCGGGATACGAATATGTATAATCGTCGTAAATTTTTCAAAAAAACAGTTTTGGCTCTGCCTGGATTTTATCTTGGCGCCAGATGGAGTAGTGCTGCTGTAGCGAAGACTCTCCTGCCGCAGGTAGATTTAAAATTCATTTCATCACAAATGGATTTTATGCCTCGCAGAGAATGGACAAACGAACAGCCCAAGTACTGGCTTATGCGCGAAGCAGAAACTCATAAAAGATTGACATTGCACCACGATGGAAACTCTATTAATTATCATACTGAAAAAAACGCTGTTATTCACGATCTGGACGGCGTACTTGCGGGGCATATCAAACGTAAATACGGCGATATAGGCTACCACTTTATTGTCGACTACACCGGCCGTGTCTGGGAGGGACGTTCTCTTGCCTATGAGGGGGCGCATGTTTTAAATGAGAATGAAAAGAATATTGGGGTCATGCTGATGGGTAACTTCGAAGAACAACAGCCATCACCGGAACAGCTTTCTTCAATGAAAAAGGTGGTGGATCTCCTGGCTCGACAATACAAGATGAAGAAACAGAATGTTTACGGACATTGCGATTTGGGCCAAACGGCATGTCCCGGTAAAAATTTGTATTCGTATGTGAAGAAGTTGTCAGTCAAAGGCTGAAAAGAAGAAGAAAACCACCCGCCTACGCCCAAATGGCTACGGTGCGGCAAAGCCGCAACCAAAGAAGACCGGAGTCTGTAAGCTGAAAGAGAAGAGAGTTTACCACGGAGGCACAGAGGCACGGAGAAGAATAAAGAAGAACGAGTTTGTGTTAATTTCAGCCCCGAAGAATCAGGCCTGAAATTTCCACAAAGGTTGATAAAAGGGAAGGAAGAAGAGAGGTTGGCCAATACGGAGAGAAGATTCTTAGCAGATTAGAGAAGAGAGGAATACGATTTTTAATAAAACTCCTCTTTCTCTTCTTAGTAGAATCGTTGCGGAAATTCCGAGGGAAATACTTTTCCTCGGAATTAACGAAACACTCTCTTTTCTTTCTTCTCAGTGCCTCTGTGTCTCCGTGGTTCAACATTCTTCAAGAACGTATAAGACGGGTTTTCAAGGAGGAGAAGGATGATTCTTGTATAACATGATGCAGGGCATGATGTTATGTAGATGGCAGAATTAAATTTGTTACAGAACGTATAAATATAAAAGGAGGAGAGTATGTTATCAGAAGACAGAATAAGAGCGGAGTTGAATAACACTCTGGAAAAAATAGACATAGAAGGTATTGGCGAGCTTGGAAGAGGTAAGGTCCGTGACTGTTACATGCAGGGGGATAAACGCGTTATAGTGGTTTCAGACCGCATATCAGCATTTGACTGTGTGCTCGGAACAATTCCATTTAAAGGACAGGTCTTGAATCAGATAGCTGCATTTTGGTTCGAAAAGACAAAAGATATTGTCGGGAACCACGTGATTGATGTTCCGGACCCGAATGTCATGATTGTGGCTGAATGCGAACAGCTTCCGCTCGAATTTGTTGTTCGGGGATATATCACCGGGGTTACAAAGACATCTGCCTGGTATAATTATGAACAGGGCGTAAGAGATTTTTGCGGCAACAGACTGCCTGAAGGTTTAAGGAAGAACCAGAAATTTAAACAACCGATACTTACTCCGACCACAAAGCACGAAAAACATGATCGTCCGATATCGAAGGATGAAGCTATTAAGGAAGGTTTGATAGATTCCGATACCTTTGATGCTGCCGCTGACATATGCTTCAAGTTATATAAACGGGCAGTTGAGCATGCTTCTGAGCAGGGGCTTATCTTTGTCGACACCAAGTATGAAATAGGCAAGCTGAACGGCGAATTTGTTGTTTCTGACGAAATTAATACACCTGATTCTTCTCGCTACTGGTTTGCCGATACATACGATGAGCTGTTTGCTGCGGGTAAGGATCAGAGGAAGCTGGATAAAGAATATGTTCGGGAATGGCTTGCAGAACAGGGGTTCAGAGGCGATGGAACGCCTCCGGAACTGACTGATGAAGTCAGGATTGAGGCAGCAAAACGTTATATACAGGCTTATGAACTCATCACAGGCTCAGAATTCTCCGTTTCCGATGAGCCTGTTGAGGAACGTATCAGGAAAGCAATAGCCTGATTGGACGTTGTCCGAAAAGATTTCGGTCAACGTATGGTTAATGGTTGCATGGTTGATGGTTAATGTTTCAAAATACTGGCGTATTGAGGTCAACCCAACAGTTTTACATCATAATTTAGTAATTATTATAGATTGAATTAAATATTTGGGCACCCAAAAAACAAGAAGTTGAAATACGCATTGAAATGCTATAGTTTTTGAATCGAAATCGCTATCGGGATCGCTATCGAAATCGAAAACATGAGGGAGAGGAAAAGACGATCCTGATCCCGATTTCGATTTCGATTTGGATGGGCAGTAAATATTCCTGATTTTTGCTGCGGGACACCCATTTCCAAAACCAAACTCAATATTTACAGTGGTTTTTGAAGCACTTTTCCCAAGGTGTTGAATTCAGGATCTCCCTACTGCCAATAACCAATAACTGTATCCGAAATCCCTTTTGGATACCCTTTATCTAATCTTTTCCGCAAAGCTTGGCCAGTACGGCCAGAAGCAGAAGAGTGTTGGCGCCAATCATAGCAGAGCTGGCAGCCATTCCGCCTGGTATTAACCATCCCAAAACTGCTCTTCCACCTAAGAATCTTCCGGCAATCGAGTAAAGCGCAAGCAGAATTCCCGCTGCTACCAGAACTTTTACCGCCATATTCAAGTTCTTCATATTTCTGACCTCCGGTTTAATTTAGTAAGACTCCGATAAATCTACCCGCATAAATAATTGTAAAAGCACATAGAACTGTTGTCAATTGAGAAGATTGAGCCGTAAACGGCTATACCAAGTTCAACGTTGACCACTTATCCTATAATTACAAGTACAATATAGGGCACAAGATTAAACATCAGGAAGAAAATCTTGAACAACCCGATGAACGAGTAAATTGTAACGTTGAAAGCATCTCTTGGGATGGGAAACCATCTGCTGTGTTTTCGGTAGACCCAGTCTCCGGCAAACGTAAGGATCAGGGAAGAAAGAATTAATAACCCTCCGTTCAGGATTGTGCACCACATAAAGAATGTTCTAACGGTAGCGATATTCATAGTTTTCCTCCCTTTTTGTTCCAGCACCAAGCAATGCGTTTGCCCCACGAAGCAATGGAGTATTGGAGTAATGGAAAAAGAGTTTTTGTCAATTTAATCATTACTCCAGTACTCCAAAAAATATAATAAATTAAGCCTTTTGGCTTTTCAACATATAATTTCATCGAAAATCTTACATTGCAAAAACTCAACAACCTATTTTCCTGCGGGTTTTATGATTCGCGGGATGAGGGTGATTTGGGTTTGAGAACTTTTTGAAGTCTTGCTCAATCCCGCGAGAAATCGACGATAAAACTCTTCGTTCTTACCCGCGCCCCCGAATGTTATGGGGCGACCGTTCATAGCTATTATTTCGGTTGAAACACGGGTTATTTTAACTGTCTGTCTCTTTCCGTTTACAATTGATGAAATTTCCGGGATCAATTTAATGGATATATATGGACCGTCTCCGATAACAGTGGGACATACCCAGAGTTTGGAACCGACTTCACGCCATACAATTTCTTTGTCTATATATCCCCAAGTATGACCATACTGAATCAGCCATTCGGCAATGACCAGCGGAACTTCTGCGCCGACAAGCAGGGTAGCTTCCCGTCCGCTGCTCACAAGAATTGTCTGCTTAGTCATAATGTCGCTGGTAGAGCTCTGGTGTTTTACACGCGGCTTAATTTTATACTGATGCGTTAGTTTGTTCGGAGAAATTATGACAGAGCCTGATCCTTCTGCGCCTAAGTCTACAGTAGATGCATCTGTTGTGCTGTTAAACTGAACTTCTATTTGTACGTTTGGGGTAGGCGCATTAATACTGTGTATGAGCTTGGCTATTTCTTTATGCTTTTGTTTGTTGGTTATAACTATGAGTTGGTTCTGCGTTTTATCTATCCTGACAGTTCCTTTGCCTTCGGTGAGTAATTTGATTATCTCCACTATTTCTGATGGGCTTCTGCGAGGCATGGGATAGATTTTTGCTTGAGACTCATTGGCGGCTTCAGGGTTGTTGGAGGAAGCCTCGGCGAAGGCGGGCGAAGAAGCAAAGAGGAGAGAGGAAAGAAGAAAAAGAGTGAATATCCAACAGCCAACAAGGAATATCCAATGACCAAGGCAGAGATGAGGAAGAGGGGAGAAGGTTTTATAACGGGACAATTTCACGAACAAATTATAACAGAAGATGAGACAGGTTACAAGAGTTACAGGGCTACAAGTGACAAGCCGGGGAAGAGAGCAACCCAAATTCCGAGGCCGGAAAATAGAAATTGGGTAAGGAAAACACCCTTATTATAGCTTGAAGAGACACGATACAATTCAAATTTCTAATATCGAATTTCCAATATTCCGATCTTAATTTGATTTGCGGCCGCCAACGCCCTTTGTTGTTTTTGTAATAGTCTTGGCTTTTTCTTTCGGCCTGAGACTTCTTACAGCTTTACCTGTGGCCCACATCTCAGAATTGCCGAGTTCAGATAATTCTTTGTCGAGGCTCTTTTTGTAATTTTTTGCGCCGCAGGAACGTATAACACGCCTGGTTTCATCACCGTTTTTAACCCGCTTATAAAGTTCTTTAAAAACCGGCAGTGTGGCTTTTTTGAATTTTGGTTTCCAGTCGAGCGCTCCGCGCTGAGCTGTTGCCGAACAGTTGGAGAACATCCAGTCCATACCGTTTTCGTCGACAAGACGGATGAGGCTCTGTGTCAATTCCTCTACGGTTTCGTTAAAAGCTTCGCTCGGGCTATGCCCGTTTTTGCGAAGAACATCATATTGTGCCTCCATTACACCGGCCAGTGCACCCATAAGTATTCCACGTTCTCCTGTAAGGTCGCTGTAAACTTCCTGCTCGAAAGTTGTGGGGAAAAGGTAGCCGGAACCTATTCCGATGCCAAGGGCAATACAACGCTCTTTTGCCCTGCGTGTGGCATTCTGATTTACCGCGTAGCTGGAATTGATACCTGCGCCGGAAAGGAAGTTTCTGCGTACTGATGTGCCGGATCCTTTTGGCGCAACGAGTATGACATCAACATTCTTAGGAGGGATAATCTTTGTCTGATCCTTGTAAACGATTGAGAAGCCGTGTGAAAAATATAGCGCATCTCCCTTGTTGAGGCATTTCTTTATTGTCGGCCATATGACTTTTTGCGCGGCATCTGTAACAAGCATTTGTATGACGGTCCCGCGCTTTGCGGCTTCTTCAATGTCGAACAATGTTTTGCCAGGTTTCCAGCCATCCTTCACGGCGCGGTTCCAGTCTTTCTTGAAGGCTTTTGATTGTCCGATAATTACCTTGAATCCGTTATCTTTAAGGTTCAGCGCTTGTGCGGGACCCTGAACACCATAGCCGATAATGGCAATGGTTTCGTTTTTCAATATTTTCCTGGCTTTGCTCAGGGAGAATTCTTTACGAGTAATCACGTTTTCTTTCACACCGCCAAAATCAATTAATGCCATTTGTCTGTCCTCCTGTAATTATTGAGTTCATTACCATACCCGCTCTATCAAGCCTATCGAATGATAGGGTCGAATAACGTGATGAATAATATGGGATCATAAAGAAGGGTTCAATGATTTTGTTTAGTAAATAATGGAAGCTATGATTGGCGTGGGATGAGACTTTGCGTTTTTTAGCTTTTTTACTTCTTATATTTCACGTATAGATAGTGATGTGACATTGAAATTGTCAGAGCGTATTAGTGCGTTGTGCTTATTGTCCGGCGGTTTAGACAGCCAGCTGTCTGTCTGTCTTCTCAAAGACCAGGGGATTGAAGTGCATGGCGTAGTGTTTGACAGTCCGTTCTCGGACATTGAGGCCGCGGTGTCTGCTGCGGAACAGATGGATATTACACTTCATGTGGTTAATTTCTCCGCAGATATAATGTCTTTACTCGATAAGCCCAGGCACGGTTTTGGTTCCTGTATGAATCCGTGCATTGATTGTCATGCCCTGATGCTCAAGAGGGCGGGTGAGATGATAGAGGAAATGGGGATTCATTTCCTCTGTACAGGAGAAGTTCTAAACGAACGTCCCATGTCTCAGAATCGGAATAGTCTTAAAGTTGTTGCCGAAGAATCGGGTTATGAAGATTTGATTTTGCGTCCGCTGAGCGCCTGTCTTCTGTCCGAGACGAAGCCAGAACGCAAAGGATGGGTCGATCGCAGTAAACTGTTATCAATTGAAGGGCGATCCAGGAAAACTCAGTTACAGCTTGCGAAACATTATGGCCTCACGAATTTTCCGTCACCAGCGGGCGGATGCCGGCTGACCGAGCCGAATTTCTGTCGGCGCTTGAAAGATTTGAAGGAACATGAGGGGCTGGATGGAGTAAGGTCTGTTTATCTGCTCAGGTTTGGTAGGCATTTCAGGCTTGGCATGCAGTTGAAAATGATTGTCGGGCGGAATGAACATGATAACGCAACCCTTGAGGGTAATGCCGAGCTTTATGATCTTATTTTCAAGGTGGAAGATTTTCCGGGTCCAACGGGTTTACTTCCTTTTACGGCTAGTGAGGAAGAGATTTTGCTTGCAGGGGCAATTTGCGCGCGTTACAGCGATTGTTCGTCGGGCCAGCCAGTGACTTTGAAAATTAGATCTTCTCGGGGTGCCAGGCATATCAATGTTATGCCGGTATCGGATGAGACGGCTGATGACTTGAGAATATGAAGAGCGTGAAGAGCGTGAAGCGTATTTCGTTAAAGAGGGAACATGGAAAGAAAAGAAACTTCAGGGATTTGGATGTATATTTACACCTCATCGAAATCGGTATCGCTATCGAAATCGATTCCCCTGTTTTATAACAAGAAGATCGTTTTTTCACTTATTCTCCAAACGTAAAACATCCCATTTCTTGTACCTAAGACCCGTATTGTTTCTCGATCCCGATTTCGATTTCGATAGCGATTTACAGCATTTTAAGCATGGTTCCAAATAGTGGTTGAGATGCTGGATCATGAATCAAGAATGATAAAGAGTTTGATAAAGAAGCTTTAATAAACGAAATGCGAAACACTCTTCACGAAATACGCTTCACGAGATACGAGATACGCTTCACGAGATACGGTTTACGCAAACAGTTTGTAGATGAACCATGAAAGGGCCGTGATCGCAAGCAGGCCTGTTAATATAAATACGATAATCCACATGATTTTCGTATTTCGTTTTTTCTCGAATGCCGCGGGTGTGGCTGATGATTTTTGTGAAACACTGCTTTCCTCAGCCGATACTTCAAATAGTCCTGTTGAAGATGACGCGCTTTTATCGATTTCGATTTCGCTGCCGTTGACCATTAATTCGGCTGCACCGACCATTATGATGTCTTTTGGGGCCAGTCGGATCTCTTCCTTGATAATCTTGTTGTTTAATCGGGTGCCATTGGTGGAGCCTAGATCTTTGACGGTGTATTTATGGCCGTCCTTAATAATGCAGCAATGTTTGCCGGAGATAGCGGGAGCGGAGAGGGCTATGGTATTATCAGACGATCGACCGATAGTCGTCTCCTTTTGCTCGATGTAAAACTTTCTTCCCTTCAAATCACCCGACATTACGATAAGATGAGCCATATGGTTCCCGATTTAATTGATTAGTCACATGTTTATTGACCGCTTATTCTCAATAAATTCGTTAAAATGTCAACCTAGGAATTTGAGCATGCCCGATGCGAGACACGAAATACGCTTCACCAGCCTACGCCAAGGCTTCGGCCTGGCAGGCGAAATACGATTTAATCGCCATAAGTCATAATGCCGTTGCAGAAGGTATAAATCGGTCGACCGGTTATTTTACGGCCTTCAAAGGGTGTATTAGTTGATTTTGATGCAAATTCATTTGAATGAATTGTCCATTCGGTATTCAGGTCGAGAATGGTTATATCGGCTTTTTGGCCCGGCGATAAGGCAGGTGGCTCAAGATTAAGCACGTGGGCAGGAGAAACGGTCCACCTGTCTATCCAGTCCGCAAGACTCATAAGCTTGTTTTTGACGAGTAGAGTGTAAGTTGTTCCAATAGCTGTTTCGAGACCTACTACTCCGAATGGCGCATCAAGAAAACTTTTTGTTTTGCCGGTATGTGAGTGCGGTGCATGATCGGTGGCAAGAATTCGGAGTGTTCCGTCCGCCACGGCGGACAGCAGAGCTGTGCGATCAGCGCTGGTTCGTAGAGGCGGATTCATTTTGAAGTTTGTATTTTTGGGGTTGATGTCAGAGTCTATGAGGGCGAGATGATGCGGAGTCGCTTCTCCGGAGACTGGTAGTCCCCGATCAAGAGCTTTTCTGATTAGCTCAACGGTTTCTTTTGCGGACACGTGCTGAATATGAATATGACACCCTGTTTCTTCAGCAAGCCTTATGTCTCTTTGAACCATGTTAACCTCTGATTGTGTCGGTATGCCGGGAAGTTTAAGTTGTGCTGAGACAGAACCTTCATGCATGACGCCTTTGCCGGCAAGTGCTGGATCAAGTGCGTGGTCGAGAATGGCTGTTTTTAACTCTTTGGCGGTTTTCATTGCGAGTCTCATAAGGTTTTCATCAGCTACCGTTGCGCCGTCGTCAGTAAAAGTCACGGCTCCCGCTTTTTTCATTTTTGTCAGGTTTGCCAGTTCTTTGCCTTGTCTGTTTTTTGTAATACAGCCGGCAGTCATAACATGCGCGTACGGGTATGTTCCGCCTGTATCGAGAATCTCGGAGATTTTTTCACCTGTATCAAGTGGAGGGGTGGTATTTGGCATCATCAGGACTGAAGTGAAACCGCCGCGGGCGGCGGCTTTCGAGCCTGATTCGACGGTTTCGGATTCTTCGTTGCCCGGTTCCCTGAAGTGAACGTGCATATCAATGAATCCGGGTACAACTACAAAGCCTCGCGCGTCAATGACATTGTTGGTTTTTTCGAGGTCAGACCCTGTTTTGTCAGGTTTGGATATTATCCCGTTTTTTATGTAAAGATCTGCAATCTCATCTCTGCTGGTTAACGGATCTATTATTCGTCCGTTTTTGATATGCCAGGTGTTTTGCATAGTATTAACGGATGGTATAATGGAGAATGGTAAATGGTCAATGGTTAAGAAGACAGGAGACAGAAATCAGGAGACAGAAATCAGGAGTCAGGAGTCAGGAGGAAGGACTCAGGAAAAGGGGTATGGGGGCAGGCGAAATACGAAATACGGTATGTGAGATTAGGGATGCGGGATACAAATTTCCGGTCAAGTCCTGATTTAAAGTTGTCACTTTGACCTCATTATCTTGTTATATTCACCTTAGCCAAATCTAACCCCATCGAAATCGCTATCGGGATCGCTATCGATTTCACTGTTTTGCCATTGCCTTAGGCAATATTCAGAGAATCATAGGACGGTAGATATTCAGTTTTCCGCATCCCAACCCCATATTATTTCGATTTGGATACCGATTTGGATACCGATTTGGACTTATTTCCCCCTTCTATTCCTTCCTGTCCTTTGCCTGCCCTGTCGGATGACAGGGCTATCCCCTGCTTGCCTCGCCGTAGCCTCTTGACCTCCATAGCCTTGGCGACGGAGGTTGGCGTAGGCGGGCCATCCCTTTGGCTTTGCGTTACAACGCAAATTCCTAATATTTGACTGGGAAGAGATAAATGGTATATTGGACAGGTATTAAAGTGAGGAAGGTATGATTACATCAAAAACTGATTTATCGCCCGAAGCAAGACGCCAATTGCATGTTTTCAGGAGCTCTTTGCCTATTCGGGTAAAACTGCAGGAAATTCTCAGGTCCTTAGGCAGCACGAAAGGGATTACCTGTCTTGATATAGGCTCTGACAATGCGATGCTAAACTATTATATCCGCAAAGGTGGTGGAGACTGGCATAGTGTAGTAGCGAGTAAAGATATCGCGGAGTCTGTCCGTGAAATGGTTAAAGACAATGTTAAGGTGCAAAAAGGCAGCAAATTACCGTATGACGATAAATCGTTTGATGTTGTTGCGATAATTAACGAATTGGAACGTTCTGAATCTGATGTAGAATTAATTGAAGAATGTCACAGGATTTTGAAGCCGGACGGAAAACTTGTTATTAGTACTGCAAGAATTAAATCATGGTCATTGATTCCCTTGTTGCAGGGAGCAATGGGTGTGTCGCCTATGAAGAGAGGTATGGTTCGTCCAGGTTATACAGAGTATCAGTTGTTCAATATATTAAAGGACGGGTTTGATGTTTTTAATATACGCACATATTCACGATTCTGTGTCGAATTAACGGATGTGCTGGTTCAGTTTATAGTCAGGTTGATAAAGCTGAAGCATGGTGAGGATTCCAGGAAAGTGACACGCTTTTATTCAGTTGCTCGTTTGTTCTACGGTCTGGCTTCACAGTTTGATATGCTTTTGTTCTTTACAAAGGGGCACAATATGACTGCTGCAGCCAAACGGCGTTTGTGGAAGTCAAGAGAGGCGCCGATTCTTACGGACGGAAGGTCTATTACTGAAGTTGTCCTCAGTAAAGCGGCGAAGTGAAGAGTTATTGTTGGAGTCATTTGCGTTGTTGGATTGATCAATAATAATCCTCGGATCCGTTGGATCCTATGGATCCAGAGGACAAAACAAATAAAACATAAAGATGGAATATTGGAAGAAGAATTAATCATTACTCCAACACTCCAGTGCTCCAGTGCTCCAGGAAATATAATAAATTAAGTTTTTAACATATAATTTCTCCAGAAAGCTTACATCACAGCCAAAAGAATTCTTATTGATCCTGCGCTTGACATCTTTGCGCATATTGCTAGCCTTACCACCCTTAATTATGGGATATAGCAAAAAATGAAGAGAACATATCAACCGTCAAAAAAGAAACGTAAAAGAAAAATCGGGTTTCGGGCTAGAATGTCTTCAGCGACCGGAAGAAAAGTGATTGCTCGCCGCCGGAAGAAAGGTCGAAAGAAACTCAGTGCGTAGAGGATATGGAGATGCCACGTCGGCCCACGTGCCAAGCCAGCCGCTTGCGAGTGACGACGCTGGATTAATGGATGAATATTCGAAAAAGAGAATCCATGCGATCCGATACTCCGAAGCAGGAAGTTTCAAAGATTTTATCTGGCAAACCTTGCGTGCGGCTTTCACGTTCACAGCGTCTTACCAATTCCCGAGAGATAGGAGAAGTTCTTAAGGAAGGACTGCGCTATGTTGGAAAACACATGGTGCTCTATCAGGGAACCGGCGAGGGGTCGAGTTTACGGCTTGGCGTTATTGCCGCCAAGGCCTCTTTTCGCAGGTCTGTGGATAGATCCAGAGTGAAGAGATTGCTTAGAGAAGCGTTTAGGTTGAATCGCAGTAAATTTAATACGAGCAATGATATGTTGCTTCTTGCACGGCGCAGGATCTTGAAGGCATCCAGGCAGGATGTTGAAAAGGATCTTATTGTTCTGGCAAGGAAAGCGGGAATTTTAAAGCGTGAGGCGTGAGGCGTGAAGCGTGAGGCGTGAAGCGTGAGGCGTGAAGCGTATTTCGTGAAACGTATCTCGTGAAGAGTGAAGCGTATTTCGTTAAAGAGGGAACATGGAAAGAAAAGAAACTAAGATAAGAAACTTCAGGGATTTGGATGTATGGCAAAAGGGAATGCAAATAGTGATTGAGATATATAGAATTACGAAAGAATTCCCAAAAGATGAGCTATATGGACTGATAAGCCAGATGAGACGTGCGGCTATTTCTGTTCCTTCCAATATTGCCGAAGGGTTTGGCCGATTTCATAACAAGGAATATCGTCAGTTTCTCTATGTGGCACAGGGTTCTTGTGCGGAATTAGAGACTCATTGGCTACATTGGCGAAAATGAAAAAGACAATATACTTGAGATGCTGGATCATGAATCAAGAATGATAAAGAGTTTGATAAAGAAGCTTTAATAAACGAAATACGAGATACGCTTCACGAAATACGAAATACGAAATACGAAAATAATGATCAGGAAAGTATTAATTTTTATAGTTAAGGCATATCAGAAGGCGCTTTCTCCTCTGTTTGGTGATTGTTGTCGTTTTTATCCATGTTGTTCGAGTTATTGCATAACTGCTATAAGCAAACATGGTTGCTTGAAAGGGTTATGGCTGACTCTTCTGAGATTATGCAAATGTCATCCGTTCCATCCGGGCGGAGAGGATTATGTCCCGGAAAAGAGTAATGAAGTGATGGAGTATTAGAGATGAATAAACAGGATCTGAGCATTGTTATTTTTCTTTCTGTTTTGCTGTTTGCATGGATGTGGTTCAGCAAGACACAACGTTCACCGCAGGATCAGAAGGGTATTCAGGAAACAGAGGAGGTAAGCGGTGAACATATGACGGTTCATACCAACGCTGGCGCAAAGGCAATATCTGACAAAGGTCTATTGCCGGTAGAGGATGCAGGTGATAAGGATGCGCCGCTGGCTCAGGACCTCAAAACGTCGGTTCCGGAGCCGTCTCATCTCCCGCCGGAGAAGAGAATTGCTCTTGATAACGACGTAATGAAGGTAACTGTTTCGTCACGGGGCGGCGGAATAGTGCTTTCCGAGCTCAAAAATTACAGAGCGGCTGTAGACAAAGAGAGTGACCCTGTGTGTCTCGATTTCGCAGGTCAGCCGGCATTGTCACTTACCGGTTTCACTGAGTTTTCTACAAACAATGATTTTGGTATTGAACTGAATGATTCCGGTGACTCTGTGCTTGTAACTAAAACTGTTGAATCCGGCCTTAAGTTTGATCGGACTATTACGATTTCAGAAGGTTATGTTTTAAAAATAAAGGATGTGTTTTTAAACGAAAGCTCAATGCCGATAACTTTACCCGGGTATGGTATTAGTATTGGTCCCATGCAGATGGTTCAGACCAAGGCAACCACAAGGGGTATTTCATATCTGGGGCTTGATACTCTGGCATCTGCCGGGGGGGAAGATGTTGTCCATTGGTCCAAGGGTGGTCCTACAAAGGAGAATTCCAAGTCTCTCAGTCAGCGTTTTGATCCGGATTATCGGCGTGGGGTAGGCTGTTTTAAGCCGCGACTGCGCGAACCGTTACGGAAATCTATTAGTGTATCGATTACGGATGAGACCGATTGGATAGCGGCGAAGAACAAGTTTTTTATGCAGATTCTGACGCCGGAAGGGAGCGGCAAAGGATATCTTTTAAATGCAAGGCGTCTTATATCAGAGAAGGAAGATCCGGAAAACCCGCGTACATGGGCGGGTTCACCGACACTTCAGGAAGTATCGGCGAGCATGTCTTTTCAAGAAAGCCTGCTTAAGCCCGGCGCGTCTTTGAGCAGGGAAGTAAGTTATTACGTGGGTCCTAAAAAGTACGATATTTTAAAGCAGCTTGGCAATAATCAGGACAAAATAATGTTCAGGGCATGGCGCTACTGCGGCTGGTTCAGGTCGCTGTGCATAGGATTGTTATGGACGCTTAATTCTATTTCCGGGGTAATTCCTAATTATGGAGTGGCAATCATTCTTCTTACAGTGATAGTCAGGTTAATTTTCTGGCCTATAACCCACAAAAGCACAGAGAATATGAAGAAGATGCAGGAGGTTCAGCCGTTGGTGGCGGAATTGCGCACGAAATATAAGGATGATCCCAGGAAAATGAACCAGGAGGTCATGGCTATATATAAAGAACGCAAGGTGAATCCGATGATGGGCTGTTTGCCGATGGTTGTTCAGATCCCTGTGTTTATTGCGCTGTTTAGCGTATTGCGTAGTGCGGTTGAGTTGAGATTTGCGAATTTTCTCTGGATTAAAGATTTAAGTGAGCCGGAACGACTGATTGAATTCGGGTCTAAGATCCCCTTGCTGGGCTGGGATGCGCTTAACATTCTTCCGATAATTATGTCTGTTACAATGTTTCTGCAGTTCAAGTTCACCCCTTCGAGTGGTGATCCGCAGCAGCAGAAGATGATGAAGATAATGATGCCGGTAATGATGCTGGCTATGCTCTATAACGTTGGTTCGGGGTTGATGCTTTATTGGTCGGTGAGCCAAGGTCTGCATATTGCTCAGTTAGTAATGCAGCGGGGTAAAAAGGCAAAGGTAGAGATTGCTGCAGGCTGATCACGTGAGGTTTTGCCGAATCGAAATAATAATCTCTCGCAGAGTTCGCAGAGGAGTTGAATTTTTTGGAAAACGGATTCCTTCTTCGTCCTCTTTATTCCCAATTTCAAGTTTCCAGTTTCCCTGAAACCTATCACCTTTCCCCGTGTCCCCGCGTCGCCCATTCGCCGTATCAATCTTTCTTCTCATCCTTTGAGAATTATTATCATTATTAATAATTGCGGACTTCTCGCGGGTAATTGCGTCAACAGTCGAATTACGAATTTTCCTCGGTTTTTACGGTGTTTATTAATTAAGCACCTGAAAAGAATAGCGAGATTTATTCACTGGCACATCTTATGCTTTTCTAATACTGGATATTGTGTGGGTTTTGGAAACCTTCTGCAATATTCAGACTTATTTTTTAAGCTTATGAAAATACTCGTTTTAGATGATAATAAAGAATTGCTGGAAGTAGTGGCTAATATTCTTGTCAACCATAATTACGATGTTGATTGCGCGGAAAACGCCCAGGATGCCATAACAATGTTGAGAAATAAGCATTACGATTTTGTGTTGGTTGATTACAAAATGCCGAAAAATGATGGGGTATGGTTCATGAATAATGCTGAATTGTCTCCTGATACCAAAGTTTTACTTGTTACAGCGCATGCGGATAAGTCAATGATCAGCAAGATGTTTGCGCTTGGTGTGTCAGGATATATTGTTAAGCCTTTTGATGAAGAAGACCTCCTCAGGCATTTATCCTATTATTCTGGAAAATAGAGTTGATTAAGACCGTTTTCTCCGTTCTTTAGCGTGAATATTGTTTGAACATCCAACATCCAACATCGAACTTCGAAGTTGAACGTTCAGTGTTCGATGTTCGCTTAATACCTATGGAGGCCATACTGCCGCCAAGGAAGAGACATTTTCCGAAACATCCTTTTTCCTGAGTTCTTTGGTTTTTAGACACCATTCCTAAACGATCGGTTAAGCTTCGGGTTTCATTTCGCGTTCCATGAGTGACTGCACGGCGTCCAGCGGGTTTTTGCCTTCGCTGATAATGGCGTGTACTTCGTCTGTAATGGGCACTTCCACATCAGCCTCTCGGGCCATATCGCGGGCTATAGCGCAGTTCCATACCCCTTCGGCTGCATGGCTCATGTTTTTCATTATTTGAGCAATATTCTCGCCTTTACCGAGTTTTTCGCCTACAGATCGATTTCGGCTTAATTTGCTGGTGCATGTGACGATCAGATCACCCATTCCACTGAGTCCTGAAAACGTAAGAGCTTTTGCTCCATTGGCGCATCCAAGACGCGTAATTTCAGCAAGTCCTCTGGTAATTAATGCGGCTCTGGTATTGTCGCCAAAACCGAGTCCGTCACTCATGCCTACAGCGATTGCAATGATGTTTTTGAGCGCTCCACCAAGTTCAGTGCCCGCTATGTCTTCGGAGGAATAAACCCTGAAGCGCTTATTTGAAAATATATTCTGAATTTCTCTGCAGTATTCCTGGTTGCTGGAAGCAGCTACTACTGCTGTTGGGATGTTTCTTGCTACTTCTTCGGCATGACTGGGGCCTGACAATGCCGCTGTGAGTCTGGGGCCCAGGATTTCTTCAGCAACCTGTGTCATTCGTTTGCGGGTTTCCTGATCCAGCCCTTTGGCTACGCTTAAGATGGGGCATTGGGGAGAAAGAATATCGGCAAATGATTTCAAAACTGAACGGAAATACTTCGTTGGAACTGCCAATACGGCAAGATGTGTATCCTTGACGGAGTCTTTATGATTGGTTGTCCAATTAATTTCTGAGGGGAGCGCAACGCCGGGTAAAAATAGTTTGTTCTCTCTGGATTCGAGAATCAGTTCAACGTGTGATGGAAACGGACTCCAGACGGTAACGTTATGCCCGTTTTGTGTAAGAACGATAGCCAGGGCGGTTCCCCAGCCGCCGTCACCGATAATTGTAATATTTTTCTTCATGTCTAGTCCCTGTTTAAAACAATTAAACCTTATGGTTTTTCCTGCCAAATTCAAATCTGTGTTCATTCCCTCTTATCAGTCTTTGAATGTTGGATTTATGCCGCCAGACGGCAGCCAATCCGAGCAATGTAAGGAGCGCAGGCGCCAGTATGCCGCTGGGTATCAGGCTGCTTTGTTTGAAATATAGAAACCAGCCTGAAACAGGAATAGCTAATGCGGCTGTGATGGACGCGAGTGATACATATCGTGTGAACATGAATATAGCTAACCATGAGATCAATCCGATGATAAGGGGGACGGGTGCAACGCCGAGGAGTGCTCCGGCGCTTGTTGCCACGCCTTTGCCTCCTTTGAACCGCAGATACACTGGCCAGTTATGGCCGGCTACCGCAAAACAGGCGCACACTATTGACAGTGCCAGTTTGCCTTCAGCCATGCTGAATCGTTCTAATATTAATGGAAAAAAGAACGCAGGGATAAACCCTTTCAGGACGTCACAGAGAAAAGTAAGAATGCCCCATCCTTTGCCGACAGTACGGAACACATTAGTGGCACCGATATTTCCACTGCCGACTCTCCTGATATCGATTCCTTTGGCTTGGGCAATGATGTAGCCAAACGGTATAGCGCCCAACAGATAGGATGCAGAAGCGCAGACGATAAATATCAGGATTTTATTCATATTTTTCTTTCTATAACAAATCGAGCGATTGAATGCATGGGCTTTATGCGGGAACTTTCAAACTTTGCCAGAGCAGAGACAGCGGTATTTACTGAAAGATGTGCATTCGTGCGGGCTGAGTCGAGGTCATATAATGCAAGGCATGTTGCTTTATCTGTATTTTCTTCGTTACTGTGGTCGAGAATGTCGTCAATGATCTGAAACGCAAGACCTATATTGGTGCCGTACTCGGTGAGAGATGCTAATTGATCTTTTGTTGCTCCTCCCGCAATGCCGCCCATTCTTACCGATGCTCGAAAGAGAAAAGCCGTTTTGTGAAGATGAATATAATTGATAGTGGCGGAATCCCGTTTGCTTTTTGAGAAGAAAATGTCTTCAGCCTGGCCGCCCACAATTCCTCTGCTTCCGGCAGAATAAGACAGTTCTTTCAAAAACTGATTGGGTGGATATGGGCCGGGTGCTGTTGTCTCGGCAAGGATCTCGAATGCCAGAGTCTGTAATGCGTCGCCGGTCAGGATTGCAGTTGCTTCATCAAACTCCACATGACAAGCTGGTTTGCCGCGCCGCATATTGTCGTCGTCCATACATGGCAAGTCATCATGGATAAGAGTGTAGGTGTGCAGTATTTCTACTGCCAGTGCCGACGGGAGCGCGGCTTCAGCAGTGCCCCCGACAGCTTCGGCGGCGGCAAGGCATAGAATGGGTCTTAAACGCTTGCCGCCGGAGAACACGCAATACCGCATTGCTTTATGCAGGAGTTCCGGGCGTGTTTTTTCTGACGGCAGTTTTGTTTCAAGCGCCGCGCCGATAATTTTCTTTCTTTTCTCTAGATATGATTGCAGATCAAACATTACCGTATAGATTAAAAGAATTTGTCCGGCGGCGCAATTCAGAAGTCAGGATTCAGAAGTCAGGATTCAGGATTCAGGGGTCAAAGGAAGAGGAAAAGCGGGGATACGAGAAAATAGCGGCTGTGTGCAAGTTTGACATTTGGGCTCTGGAACGTTACATTTTTACGTTACAGGGGATACAAGACAAGGATTTAAACAATGCCTACTTACGAATATGAGTGTGAGAATTGCGGGTTTCATTTTGAGCGTTTTCAGGGGATAAACGACAAGCCTGTAAAGCGCTGTTCGAAATGCCGTCATAAAGTGAGACGCCTTATGGGAACAGGTGCTGGTATTATTTTCAAAGGGAGTGGTTTCTATCAGACCGACTACCGGAGCGATAGTTACAAGGAAGGCGCGAAACGTGAAAAAAGCGAGTCCGCTGCTAAGAGCGGAGATAAGAAAAAGACAGAGACTGTCTCTTCTGGAACGCGGGCGAAAAAGACAGCTTCACAAAAAGGAGAGACGTCATGATATTGTGTGATAAGTGCGGTGCGGAGAATGAACTTGGTCGGGTTTTCTGCACAGGATGTGGAAGCAAGCTTGATCTTACGAATTTGAGCAGTGAGGCAGTGTCCGAAAGTTTGAGGGAAAACTGGTTTCTTAAGCATTGGAAGAAATTTCTTTATGGTGTGTTGGTATTGCTGGCCTTGGTTGTTGCTTTGGTATTCTGGCCAAAGGTAAAACCAATTGGTAGGAAAGGAACACATTACAATAAGCGCAGGCTTGAACGACAGCTTCGATCATTTGTCGCGGTTGGCAGCAAAAAGTCGATGTCTGAGACCCTGAAAGAGGAGGATATTAACGGGTATTTTGAGTATTCCAAGGCGGAGAAGATAAAAGCCGATTATGTGGGGTTCCGTGTTCATGATAGGTTTTTTGCTGTGCGGGTGGTGCGTCCTCTCTGGTCGTGGAAAATAAGTTCTCTGGTGATTGAACCAAAGATATCTTATGATCTCTTTTGCGTTCCGGTGCAGGGAGGCAGAGTCGCAGTGAGAAAGGCATGGATTGGGCATCTTCGTTTAATGGGGCCATGGAAGAATGTGGCTGTCAAATCAGTTTGTAATATGGTGGCGAACGAAAAAGAATGGAAACCTTTCAGGAGTGTTACTAAGCTGAGTGCCTCAAAAGGCAAACTGTCTGTTACGATCAAGAAATAACAGGGAGAAGAGAGAATTCAGAAGTCAGCATTCAGAAGTCAGTATTCAGGGGTCAACCGCTATCTTTCAATCCTGTGTATTCTGTGTTCATGTGTTTTCGATACCTTTGCAGCAGAAACTAATCAGTCAAAAAATCTTGTTAGGGAACGGTTTCTCAGCCAGAAGGTAACAAAGAGCCGCTCGCGGCGTTTTATGGTTGTGAGTTCTGATAGCGGGATCAATGTCGACCTTGCAAGATGGGCTGAGTTTCTTGCGAAGAACGTTGAGCAGGCAGTCGGGATCGAATTACCCCATAAAGAATCCAGCATGACACGCATTATAGTGCGTTGGGATGATGAGGATACCAGTGGTCGTGCTGTGATCGCTCAAGTGCGCCGCGATGACAAGTTTATTCAGGACCTCATCTTCTACAATCTTGAACAATTGAGTCGAGGAGAAGCAGAAGAAGCATTTTGTAGCTTGCTTTTGAGTAGTTATGTTGAGCATTTAGCATCGGTGTCACCTAAGCAGACCAAGATAAAAACAGTTTCGCGCTGGCTGGTTCAAGGCTTGATGCATAATCTCTATCCGGTACGGAAAGCGTGGAGCGTCCAACTTATTTCCGGAAAGTGGAGCACAGGTTCTATGCCTACCCTGACCGAGTTTATCAGGTCGAGAAATATTAAACGTGAGAAATCGGAGGCTTCTCTTGCCGACTTGGAAAAAGCAATGAGTGGTATGTTATGGGCATGGATCACTTCTTTTGAGTCGGAGGAGAAAAAGGTTTTTTTTGAGAAACTTTTTGTTCGATCAGGGGGTGGAGAGCCTCTCTCTCCGGAATGGTTTGTTGCTTGTATTCCGGGTTGTGGGTCAATTGCGGATCTTGAAGGAGAATGGGATAATTGGATTTTGAAGCAACAACGCATGGTGTATCAGCCCGGTGTGGTTACTCAGCAAATGGTTGACCAATTCAAGGCTCAGCTATTGCTTTATCCGGGTGATTCTGGTATTGATTTGTCGTTGTCAGACTCGTTTAAATGTGTGAGGTTTCGTGATCTCATTGACTTGAGAGAGGCTGAATGGATACCGGTCTTTACGCAAAGCAAAATATTAAGTCTTCAGTTTTGCAGTATTGGCAGAGGAAAGGAATTTGAAAGCGTGGTTAAATCTTATTGTGAATTCCTTGAGGCTCTGGGGAAGAGGAAGAGCAAGAGTACGTTGCAAAGACTGCTTGATAAGGCTGATAAAGCGCTGAAAGACATGGATGAGAAGCTGAGCAGAGAAACGAAGACGCAGGGAAGCGGTTCACCGTGAAGGTGCACCGTGAATAGTGACGCGGAGAAGAAACGAAATGAAAAAGACAAAAAAGATTAGAGAGACAATAGTCGGGAATGTGGATTCTGAAGTTCTTCAGTTTACCGTTGGGAAGGATCCTGTATTGGATATTACTCTGGCAGAGGCGGATTGTATCGGTACGGCGGCACATGTGACTATGCTTTCAAGGATCCCGATTAAACCACCGCTGTTTACGGTTCAGGGAAGAAAAAGAGTTATCAGGGAGCTTATCGCCGTAATGCGCAAGGCGCGGCGGGGGTTGGCAGTTATAGAAGAGAAAGATCAGGATATACACCTTGCTGTTGAACGGATTATGACTCAGAAGCTTGGAGACCCGGGTAAACGGATTCATACAGCCCGGAGTCGGAATGATCAGGTTGCCGTTGATCTTAGGTTATACGGTAAGGAGCAGCTTTTTGGTGTAATGGATGAGGCGCTTGGCCTTGCGAAGGCAATGTTGAATCTTGCGCAGAGGCATGAGTTTTTGCCAATGGTTGGCCGGACTCATATGCAGCCAGCCATGCCGAGTTCGGTGGGGCTCTGGGCATCGGCGCATGCGGAAAGTATTCTGGATGATATAAATCTTCTTAAGGGTGCTTATGAATATAATGATCGGTGTCCATTAGGGTCGGCAGCGGGGTATGGGGTGCAGCTAAAGATTGACAGGCCTTTAACAGCGCGGCTTCTTGGCTTTCGGGAGCCGATACATAATGTGCTTTACGCAAGTAATGCGCGGGGAAAATGCGAAAGTGTTATTCTTTCGGCGTTATCACAGGTGATGCTTTCTCTTTCACGTCTCGCGCAGGATATTATTTTGTATACAATGCCGGAATTCAGCTACTTTAGTTTGCCTGCCGAATATTGTACCGGGAGCAGTATCATGCCGCAGAAAAACAATCCTGATGTTTTGGAGCTTGTGAGGGCAAAAGCCGTTAAGGTGTTGACGAATGCTTCAGCAACAGCCCTTATCGTGAGTGGTCTGCCCAGTGGCTATAGTCGGGATTTGCAGGAAATCAAGGAGCCGTTTATTGATGGTATTCAGACTACACGGTCATGTTTGAGGATTTCGGCTAAATTAATTGGAAAGCTTAAGGTAAACAGAAAAGCTTTACTGACAGGTTTTACTTCACAGGTTTTTGCGGCTGACGTGGTACTGGATCGGATATCGGAGGGAGTTTCTTTTCGGGAAGCTTATAATTATGTAAAGAAACATCTGGCAGATCTTGATCAGTGTGATCCGGTGAAGGCGATAAAAAGAAAAACTCATTCAGGCGCTGCCGGGCGGCTGAACCTTGATGCTTTTAAGCGGAGGGTGGTAAAGGCGGAGAATAGTGTTGAAAAAGAACGGCGGAAATATTTTGCATGTATTACAAAGCTTCTTGGTGCGAAATATCCATTAACAAGGAGTCGATAGATATGTATAGATCAGTAAAGTTTGCTCTGATGGTTTTAATTGCTTTTAGTATATTCCTTATTGTTCCGGTTTCCATGGGGGCACAAGTCGAGGAGGTAATTGGCGGAAGTGGCGCCAGCTGGTCGTGGAAGCAGATATTGCAGAGCGGTGGGTGGGTGATGTATGTGTTGATCGCTATATCAGTTCTTATGCTTGCCCTTGTTATTTACTTTATTATGGTTCTGCGTTTTGATCAGATTGCTCCAGCTTTTCTTCGTAGGGAGCTGCTCGATAAAATTAAGGCGGGTGCAATAGATGAAGCGCGCAGGGTCTGTGAATTCAGGCGTTGTCCTTTGTCTGAAGTAGCTATTTCCGCGCTTAACTATCTCCGTGATGTAGAAGAACCGGATCCTGTTATGCTGAAGGATGTTGTTGAAGGTGAAGGCAGCAGGCAAGCGGAATCTTTTTTGGGGCAGACCCAATATCTTCTTGATATCGCTGTTGTTTCTCCGATGATCGGTTTGCTTGGGACGGTTTTTGGTATGCTTAGAGCTTTCAGCGCCGTGGCCCTGGATATCGCCAAGGCAAGGCCTATCGTTTTGGCTGAGGGTGTTTCTCAGGCTTTAATCACAACTGCTTTTGGTTTGATGGTGGGGATTCCTGCTATGATGTTTTACGCATATTTTCGAAGGAGTGCTTCCAAGCTTGTTTCGCATCTTGAAACTGCATCAACTGAGATTCTAACAGTTTTATTGAGTTCGACCCGTACACCGCCCAGGTAGCTGCGCAAGGTAAGAAAGAAAATGAATTTTCGACACAAACATGGGGTTCAAGAGCCGGGTTTTCAAATTGCGCCGATGATCGACGTGATTTTTCTGTTGCTTTGTTTTTTTATTGCCAGCCAGATCTTTTCTCAGTGGGAAACAGAAATAGATATTAAACTGCCCACGGCCCAGACAGGAGAGATGCCCAAGCGGTTTCCAGGTGAAATCATTATAAATATTCTTAAAGACGGAGATATAGTAGTCAATAGACGCAGTCTTGATAAAGAGAGTCTTGCTGTATTATTGGACCGAATCACAGAGGTATCTCCCGGTCAGCCGGTTCTTGTTCGGGCGGACAAGGCAACACACTACGAAAATGTAATTGATGTTTTGGATTTATGCCGTCAGTCAGACATATCGAATGTTTCTTTTGCAACGAGCGCTTCTGAGGAATGAAAGCTTTAATCTCGTATTTCGTATTTCGTATCGCGTATCTCGTGTTTAATATATCGAGTGGCTCTTCGCGAAATACGCTGTCCCGTCCGACACCAGGCATTGGCCCGGGCGGGTATAAAATTACGTTACAATGCAAATTCGTAAGCTTGATTGCATCTCTTCTTCTCGCATCACCGGTTTTAGCAGAAATTAAAGATCATGACGAAAGCCTGCAATTTGCGAATGGTTTATATGTCCGGGGAATCCATGATCTCGCTATAAAAGAGTATAAATCCTTTTTGCATAATTTTCCTGACAGCAAGAAGTCAGATGTTGTTTGTTTCAGGCTGGGGGAAAGTTATGAGCAGATGGGAGAGTCTCTTAAGGCTGCCGGGCAATATCTGCATGTGTTTACAAACTATCCGTCAAGTAAGCATCGTTATGTTGCCGGTTATCGGCGTGCAAAGATTTTTGTGGATACAGAAAGATGGGAAGCCGCGATTTATTGGTTTGACAGGCTTCTCAAAGAAAAACCTCCTGCGGATGTTACTGCCGCATCTTTATATTTTCGAAGTGATGCTTGCCTGAAGAATGACCAGGAAAAGAGCGCTGTACAGGGTTTTGAGCAAATCAGGAAAAAACATCAGACGTCGGAATTCTATTCTCTGGCACTTCTCAGGTTAGGTGAAATATATTCTTCAGGTTTCAGGTTTCAGGTTTCAGGTTTCAGCGGAGATGCAGAGGAGAAGGCGTTGAAAGTTTTTAAGGAGGCTGAAAAGTCGGCTGCTACAAAGAGAATTAAGGCGGAAGCATTGTTTCAGATCGCAGAGGTTTATTTCCGGCGAAAAGATTTCAAGAAAAGCGCTGAAGCGTATAAACAGTTGTTAGTAAACCATCCTGCAGATGTGCGTTCAATGGAATCAAAACTCCGGGCCGCATGGTCGGCTCATAACGCTGGTTTGTATGCGGATGCGCTTCAGTATATGCCGCCTGAGGTTGGGCAGGGGGAACAGGAAGAAGAATGGTTGTATCTGAAAGCAAACTGTGAAAGACAATTGAAAAACAATAAAGACGCGATAAGCACGTATTCAGAGTTATTGAAGGAGTATCCTGAAAGTGAATTTTTTAATGCGGCGATTTATGAGAAGGCCCTTGTTTTTTATAAAATAGGAAAATTCGATGATGCCGTCAAAGAGGCCGAAAAAGTGAAATTAACTGACAGGATAAGGAAGGATGTGTTTTGGCTCTTTGCAGAATCATATGCAGGACTGAAAGAGAATGAGAAGGCTGTTCAGTATTATCGTCTTATAATAGATGAATTTCCGGACAGCGGTTTGTCGTGTGACGCGGCGTATAGGCTTGCGCATCGTTTGCAGGCAAAGGGTGAATACAGAGAAGCCTCTCGTTTTTATAATTTTATTGTAACAAAATTTTCTGACAATAAACTTGCGCCACAGTCTTTGTTCGCATCCGCATATTGTCAGCAAAAGGCCGGCATGGACGCTGAAGCAGTACGGGATTGGACAACGCTGATCCGAGAATATCCCAAACACAAATTAGTGGAAGAATCTATTTATCAGAAAGCTATTGGCGAGACGCGACTGCGGCGTGACAAAGACGCAATAGTGAGTTTTCGTGAGCTGTTGAAGAAATATCCCCGCACGCAATACGCAGCAAATTCGTATTATTGGCTTGGTATTCTTCTGAAAGAGGCGGGCAAGAAAAAAGATGCGGTGGAATCATTTCAGCATGGACTTAAGAGTGGAGTTGCGGGAGAAATGAAGCGTGAAACGAAATATCAATTGGCTCTTGTTTTGCGAGAGCTTGGAAAAAAGAATGAGGCTTCGGACTTGTTTTTCTCTCTGCTTTCTACAGATGTTCAGGATAAATTCTCGCCATCACTTTTGCAATGGTTAACGGAATATAAATTGGGAGAAAAAGAATACAACAATGCTCTTTCTGCGGCGGAAGTGCTCGTTAAGAATAACAGTGAATCAACATGGCAGGAGATTGGATGGTTTTTGATGGGGCGTACTTATTTCGCAAAGAAGGATTTGAAAAATGCTAAAAAAGCTTTTAAAAAAGCTCTGGATGCAAATGCCGGTACTCGTTTTGCCGGTGAATCAGCCTTGCGGCTTGGACAAATTATGCTGTCTGACGGTAGTTCTGATGAGGCGTTCGAGTATTTTATGCGAGCTTCCCGACTGGCTTCTGATGACAGCATGTTGGACATCAGAGCTCATGCGTATGCGGGGCTGGGTGCGGCAGCTGAAAGTAAATCGGATTTAGAAACTGCGGCAAAGTATTTTATGAGTGTAGCTATCTTGTTCGATGATGCAGAGATTGTGCCGGAGTGTTTATATAAAGCAAGTAATGTGTTGAAGAAAGCGGGCAGGAAAGAAGATGCGCGTAAAGCTCTTGAAGAATTACGTGAAAGATATCCAAAAAGCAAGTGGGTGCGGGGGGAGTGACGCGGCGAAGGGGCGAAACGGCGACGCGGGGAACGAAGAAAATTATGAATTATGAGTGATAAGTGATGAATTTAAGAACAAATAGTGACCCGTTGATACGAGATACGCACACAGGTGCAGCGGTAATATCGTGCGTGCTGTCGGTTCTGATTCATGGAGTTATGCTATATTCTCTCGCGACATCCGAGGTCAAGTTTGCGGTTACGTCGAGTGGTGCTGTCACAATTAAGAAAGTTAAGTCTATGCGGCTGATAGATGTGATACGTGAGGAGTCCTACGCAAAACAGCTGCCGGCCGGACGGAGTGAAGGGGCGTTGATTTCGGAAGGGTCGCTCATGAAGAGGACAGAAGCTTTTGCAATGACGCCTGATAAAGCTCTGATCGAACCGCCGCATTTAACAGAGGGTAAGCTTTCAGGCGAAATGGAGACCATTAAGGAACACAGTATTATTCCCGAACGTCAGGTGTGGGACCCAAGGCAGGAAATTGTGGCTATAGAAAAAGAAGTGATAGATATTGAAATTGAAGGGCTTGAACGGAGAAGAATACCCAAGGTTGAACGTGTTGGAGATGCGCCTGATTATGTCGCTCCTGTTGATCGGGAAAATATGATTGCGGCTACGTCTGTTAAGCGGGAGTTTTCTATTGCAGAACCTCAGAGAGCGGAAATGTCTCATGAAACTGTGGAAGGAACGGATTCTGAGGCGAGTTTGCAAATAGGCGAGTCTCAAGCTGGGATTCTTGACGGTTTGTTTCAAGAGGATGTTGGGTCTGTTACAGAAATCAAACCGATAGAGGATTTTTTGACTGTGGAAATCAGCACATACACAAGTTTCAGAGACAGGAAATATGGTTATTTCAAAATTGAGATAGAGCGGGCAGGTTCGGAAATTCTGCCGGTAGTACCGAAAGATATTATTTTGGTGCAGGATTGTTCCGCCAGTATGGCAGAACAGAGATTATATTTCTGCAGAACCGGCATGGTCAGTTGTTTGACTCATATTGGGGCTGAAGATCGTTTTAACGTTGTAAGTTTTCGGGACAGAGCGGGAAAGTGTTTTGACAGTTGGGCTGCGAATAAACCGGCAGCTATTGAAAAAGCCACTCAGTTTATCAAGGAAATGAGATCGGAAGGGAATACGGATATTTATTCTTCGATAAAAGATTTGGCGAAAATAAAAAGAATTTCGGGGCGTCCCGTAATTGCCTTGGTTGTTACTGATGGCCGACCGACTACAGGGCTTACTGACAGTTCTGATATTATTGGTGAATTCACAAAGTTGAACAAGGGGGCTATATCTGTTTTTACAATGGGAACAATACAAACAGCGAATGATTATCTGCTTGATCTCTTAAGCTCTTGCAATAGGGGTGAGGCTTCAATTGTAGAGGGTGGGCGATGGGGAATACCGGATTTCATTCAGGATCTTTTGCGCGGGGTAAGCCGTCCGGTTTTAACTGATGTAACCTTCAGGTTTGCGGATAGTCCTTATATGAAGATAGAAGTTTACCCGACCCTAATGAGTAATTTATATCTTGATCGACCGCTTGTGATGTATGGGCGATATGCGCGAGGAATGGACAGGGTGGTTTTTCAGACTCTCGGCAGGGCTGGTAGCAAGAAATGCGATATGATTTTTGATCTGTCTCTTGAAAAAGATGCAAAACGCGGCGACAAAACCATAAGAAACAGCTGGGCAGAGCAGAAGATATATCATCTTATAGGCGAATATACTCAAAAACGTGAGTCGCTTATTTTGAAAGAAATTGATAATGTTTCGAAGGTTTATGGAGTGCGGGTTCCGTATCGCAAAAGACTTTAGTTGACATAATGGCTGAAAATGCTTATTTTCACGCGGTTTTCTATAAATTGTAAAAAGGAGGCTTAAATTGGACTTGGATCGTATGCGCCATAGTGCGGCGCATGTGATGGCAGCGGCTATTTGCCGGCTGCATAGTGATGTAAGGCTTGATATCGGCCCTTCGACCGATGATGGTTTTTACTATGATTTTGACCTTTCAGACCGTCTTTCCATTGACGATTTTTCTGCTATTGAAGAAGAAATGTCCCGTATTATTTCCGAGGACCTGCCTTTTGAGTGTCTTGAGGTTTCCAGAGAAAAGGCAATTGAAATGCTCCAAAATGATAATCAGACCTACAAGCTGGAGCGTTTAACCGATATTCCTGAAGACGATAAAATCACTTTTTATAAGTGTGGTGAGTTTGTCGATCTATGCCGCGGCCCGCATTTGGACAGTACAGGTGAGATAAAAGCATTCAAGCTGACTGCGGTTGCCGGTTCATATTACCGCGGCGCGGAAACAAATCCCATGCTCCAGCGGATTTACGGTATTATCGCAGTTTCTAAAGATGAATTGGAAGAACAGCTTAACAAAATTGAAGAGGCTAAAAAACGTGATCATCGTCGCTTGGGCCGTGAGCTTGATCTGTTCAGTATACAGGAGAAGGTAGGAGGCGGCCTTGTTCATTGGCATCCCAAGGGAGCGCGTATCCGCTCAATAATCGAAGATTACTGGCGGCGCGAGCATTTTAGGGCCGATTACGAAATTATGTATACTCCGCATATAGGACGCGCGGAGTTATGGAATACTTCCGGCCATTTGGATTTTTACCGTGAGAATATGTATGCGCCGATGGATATTGACGGCAATGAGTATTTTGTTAAACCGATGAATTGCCCGTTTCATATCCAGATTTATAAATCTCAAAAAAGGTCGTACCGTGATCTGCCTTTAAGATGGGCAGAACTTGGAACTGTCTATCGCTATGAAAAGAGTGGTGTTCTGCATGGGCTTCTTAGGGTAAGGGGATTCACCCAGGATGACGCTCATATTTTCTGTATACCAGAACAGATACAGGATGAGGTGCAGGAGGCGGTGCGGTTTGCATTGAGAATCCTGAAAGCTTTTGGGTTCAGTGAAGTCACTGCCTATCTTTCGACCAGGCCTGAAAAGAGTGTTGGAGAAGAGGAGCGTTGGGATCAGGCGACAAGTTCACTGGAAAATGCGCTTAAAACCGAATCTATTACGTATGAGTTGGAACAGGGCGGTGGCGCATTTTATGGCCCCAAAATAGATATAAAAATTCGAGATGCACTTGGTCGGGAATGGCAGATGAGTACCATTCAGTTTGATTTCAATATTCCCGAACGATTTGATATGTCATACGTGGGTGAGGATGGAAAGAATCACCGTCCTTACATGGTTCACAGGGCGTTACTTGGAAGTTTGGAACGTTTTTTCGGAATTTTGATAGAGCACTATGCAGGCGCTTTTCCATTATGGCTTGCGCCGGAACAGGTAAGAATCCTTCCTCTTACAGAGAAGCAGATAGAGTACGCTGAAAGCGTTGTCGATGTTTTGAGGAAGAGCGAATTAAGAGTGTCGCTGGACAGGAAGCCTGAGAAGATTGGCGCAAAGATTCGGAGGGCCCAACTGGAAAAGATTCCTTACATGCTTATTCTGGGTCCGAAAGAAGTTGATTCGGGAAAAGTATCTGTAAGGAGTCGCTCCGAAGGAGATCAGGGCGCCATGGGGGCGGAAGAATTTGTTAAGCGGTTATTAGAAGAAGAAAAGGCCCCTTTGTCGGGGCAGGGAAGTATGAAGTAAATAGAGCTCTGAGAAATTTGGAATTTCTCAGAAAGAATTCAGAAGACAGAAATCAGAATTAAGAATAAAATAAGAAATTGTCTTTAATATTCTGACTGCTGAATCCTGACTTCTGACTACTGTTCTGTAAAATAGTTTATTTTACAGAACTTTGACAAACACAACACAAGGAGGTAGTTATTCGTTCGTTTATAAGAACAAACCACAGGATAAAAGTATCAGAAGTTCGATGTTCAGGGGCTAAGGGGGAAATGCTGGGGGTTATGTCCACAAAGCAGGCTCTGACGCTGGCGCGTCAGGCAGGCCTGGATCTGGTTGAGATATCTCCCAAGGCTAAGCCTCCTGTTTGCCGGATAATGGATTACGGCAAGTATAAGTATGAGGAAAGCAGGAAAGATAAACTCGCCAAAAAACATCAGCATGGTCACGCATTAAAAGAGATCAAGTTCCATTCTAATGTTGCGGAACATGATTACCAGACGAAAACGAATCACATAAGACAGTTCCTGGAAAAGGGACATAAAGTCAAAGTCTCGCTAATGTTTCGAGGTCGAGAGATGGCGCATCGGGAGTTGGGCTTTGAAGTGGTGTCTCGTGTGATAAAAGACTGTGAAGATCTGAGTATGGTTGATTCGGCCCCCAGGATGATGGGCAGAACCATTGTGGCAATGATCGGGCCTCGTTCGAAAAAATAGTGCTGGACGGCATTTGTCCTTTTCGTTAGGCTACGCCCCTTCTCGGTTGAGGAGGTTTCAAGGGGTTCCGGGAGATATTGTATACGTAAAAGATTCAAGGATTTTTATTATGCCTAAAAAGAAGACAAAAAAGGCCGCAGCAAAGCGCTTCAAGAAAACAGCGAAAGGAAAGATTAAGTATTCGAAAGCTGGATCTGGACATTTGCTGGCAGGGAAGTCGCGCAAGCGAAAACGAAACCTGAGACGCAGGGCGGTTTTAAGTAAGACTGAAACAAAGCGGGTTGTAGAAATGCTCGGGAGTTAATTATGGCTAGAATAACAAATGCGCCTGCATCAAGGAAAAGAAGAAAACGTATTCTTAAGCGGGCAAGGGGATTCAGAGGTTCACGAAGCAAACTGTTGAGGCAGGCTACGGAAGCAGTGGATCGTGCCATGCGGCTTTCCACTATTCACAGAAAACAGAAGAAGAGAACTTATCGTGCTTTATGGATAGCCAGAGTGTCTGCCGCGTGCAGGCAAAATAGCATTACCTACAGTCGCCTGATAGAGGGGCTCACTAAGGTGAAGGTGACTTTGAACAGAAAGATGCTGTCCGAGATTGCGATACATGACCCAAAGGGTTTTGATGTCATAGTTGCTTTAGCCAAGTCGGGCCTTTAATCTGATCTGATTGTCCTTGGGAACTTCATTCCTGTTTTGTCGATTCTTTAAATATCCAATCCCGCAAGGCGGGATTGATTGTTCGATCCTTTATCTACTAATCCAGTGCTTGGAGCACTTTACGGTATCGGCCGAGAGTGAGGTATATTTCCGAGCGGCGATTGCGGGCGAGCCAAAGACGCTCGAATTGGTTCATGAGTTTAGTCATTTCGCTCTTCAGGGAGCGGCGGGTTGCCGGAGTATCTGTACCATGCTGACTGAATGCGGATAGCTTACGAGCTGAATGACGAAGGGTATCCACGGCAAAAATCCAATAAGGAAGTACGCCTGGCGGATCCACGTTATGTTTGCGGCTATAACGACTGAAAATATCCCTTATATTGTCGAGCTCAAAAACGGTATTAGCACCAAGCCTGGCATTGAGTGATACTTCTGTTCTTCTGATTTTACCGGATTCCGATATCCAACCGGTGGCTTTTTCTTTACAGAATACCGGATCTCCGGGGCAGGCAAAGAATATATGCTGCCACACGCTTTGGTAAAAGCCGTCGACACTGAGGTGTGTGATGTCGCCGAGCCTGCTGATTGCATCCTGCAAATCCCTACTTCCGGATTTCAAGAAGAGCTTGCAGAATTTGCGCAGGAAACTTTTCTGGTTTGCTTTTGCATTCCACGCCTTTTCAGCGCCAAAGAGATAGCAGGGCCATGAAAATTCCATAAAGTTATAATGTCCGCCGTCACCCCAGTCTGTTGTAAGGATTCCAGCGGCGTTTTCTTCTTTAGACGCAGATGCGATATTTTTCCAGGCTTCATGGATTCTCGGGAATAGAGAAGCCCAGGATGAAGTGCCGGGACAGCCGTATGCAGAGAGACCAGTTTGAGTAAAATCGCGGATTGATGCGAAATTGTGGTTATGATCATAGTTCCAGTCCAGAACCGTGATGTCTTTTGGGAGTTTTTCGATCAGTTCAGGATATTTCCTGATCATGTCGCCCCACAGCATTATTTGTTTATTGTATCTTCCTGCGAGTTCTCGGAGTTTAAGAATATGTGTAAGATAAATCAGGCCAACGCCTTCTTTTTTGCAGAGTTCAAAGCTTTGGCCCAGGCCAAGATCGTAAGTTTCATCGCAGCAGACATTAAATTTGTCGGATTTGAAAAGAGGCAGAAATTCTGAGAAAAGTGAGTCCAGGAAGATATAAATTTCCGGATTAGCAGGGGACAGAGTCCATCCTTTATGTTTCTGTGATGCAGAAAGCTTTTCTGCTTCTGGACTCAGATATTTTCCGATCCCCCAATCTTCAGCCAGGTGCCGATATTGCGAAAGTTCCAGGATTTTACTGAGGTGTCCGAAGCTTGCCATTGATGGAACCAGTTCAATGTATTTTTCGCGGCAGAAGGAGTCGAGTCTCAGAATGTCGTTTTTTGTTAGTGGAGAGGAGTGTTTGCCTATTTCTGGATGGTGAAGAAAACGAAATGTGTCTTCTACGTAAAATTGGAGCTGGTTAATCTTGTATTGCGAAAGCTGGTCCGCGAATTCCATGAGTCTTTTGGTTTCAGGAACGCGACCGCGTGACACATCGTAGTATATTCCACGCACAGGGAAATCCGGCCAGTCATTAATTATTAAACACGGCAATTTGTCTTGTTTTTTCTGTGATACTAATTGAGACAGAGTCTGAAGGCCGTGGAAGCCTGCGGAAGGTGATTCGCACTCGAGCAGAATACGCTTGGAGCTGATGCGCAGTTTATAGCCGCCGGGTTTCAGTTTTTTTGCGAGTCGGATGATGAAGGCATTCCTGTTTCGTTTAGGTTTCGACGCGGTTTGATAACTTCCGAATAAATCGGGAATATGTTCAGTAAGAGTACGGAGTGATCTGTTGGGTATTGTTATGGTTCCATCACTGTCGCACAGGAACGAACCTTCCTGTAATTTTATTGATTGCGGCTGAGGAATCAGCATTGGTTTCATAGAAGTTAAGATACGGGATGCGAGGTACGAGATGCGAGAAAGAAGTAGAGAGAAGAGCAGGGGTATTAGTATTGAACATCGAACGTTGAACGAAATACGAAATACGAGATACGAGATACGGGGATAGGGAGAATAAGTCCAAATCGGTATCCAAATCGAAATAATATGGAGTTGGGATGCGAAAAACTGAATATCTACCGTCCTGTGATTCTCTGGATATTGTCTAAGGCAATGGCAAGACGGTGAAATCGATAGCGATTTCGATAGCGATTTCGATGGGGTTAGATTTGGCTAAGGTGAATATAACAAAATAATAATGTCAAAGTGACAACTTTAAATCAGGACTTGACCGAATTGAATATCCAATCCCGCCTTGCGGGACAAGCATCCAATTTATCACGCTTTGGCGTGACAAGGAATATCCAAGGATGAAGGACAAGCGCGGCGGGGAGGGAACGAAGAGGGTGTTAGGTTGTAGGTGTCAGGAGGGACCTGCCGCAACCCCAACCGAAGGACGATTCGAGCAGCGCAACCGCAACCGTTAGACGAATAGTGCAAGATACGAAATACGAGATACGAAATACTTGTTTTCAGCGCTTGAGAAGCTTTTTGGCCTGATTGAGCTTTTTGGAGAAGACGCCTTTCTTGAATTCCGCAGTCCAGTTTTTGAGAATAATCCAGCCGCCAAACCTGATTATATTGTTGCGCCATGGCCTATACCATTTGCGCCATCCTTTTTTGACATTGTAAAGGAAGAACAACATCGCGGGAAAACTCAAAACATGCAATCCAACCGCAAACATACTTTTGAATTTATAAAAGACGCCCATAATTTTTTGAATGGCTTTCTGTATTTCTTCGGGAGTCATTGGTTTGTCCGGTTGAAACAGCGGGAAGTTTCCATCGTAATATTCCCAGCCGATGAGGTCTTTAGAGAAAATTCTATTTGAATTTTTAAGCCTTTCTGTCAATTCTGTGCCGGGCAAAGGAACAGGCAGAAGGACCTGGATAGTATCTATTTTTGCTTTTCTTATGAATTGCTTGAAACGTTTGACGCGTTCTTTGATCGACATATTAAATTCAACTCCGTCAGGCATTGGATATCCGAAAATGAACATACCATGAACGAGGAATCCGGCTTTATGATAGATGCGTGAAAGTTTTACCATGTCTTCCGGCTTGATTTTTTTGTTCATGGCTTCCAGTTCTTCGGCAATAGGGGATTCAAATCCTATTGCTACGCCTGTTATTCTCGCCTGGCGCATTGTCTGAAGCAGTTCCGGGTCTTTTGCCTTATCAAGTCGGATCTGGACCATGATGTCGAGCCGTGTCCGTGTCGCGTCCTGATATTCGGTAAGCATTTCGCAGAGGCGGAGGGCGGCTTTTCTGTTTTGGCCGAAAAGATCGTCCACCATGAAGAAATATTTCGCGTTGAATTTTTCTACCAATGCGGTTATCTGTTCGAATACATATTCCGGGGCAGGACAGCGCACTTTGCCTTTGACAGTACAGAACTCGCAGAACATACCGCAGCCGCGCACCCAGCCGACCGGATAGATTCTGATTTTAGCGTATCGGACAAGCGAAAAATCGGGTGCGGGCAGCTTGTCGAAATCGGTGATAGGCTCTCGCGAAGGGGTCAGGAACGGTTTGTTGTCTTTCAGAAACGCTATGCCTTTCACGTTGCACGCATCCTGTTCGTTCTGTATGGACTTCAAAAGTTCTTTTATGGTTTCTTCGCCTTCACCTATAACGACAAAATCGAGGTGGTTATTAAGGGCTTCGCTGATATTATCACCGGCAAAATGCTGACCCCCTGCAATGGTTATTATACCTAGTTTTTTGTAAAATTCCGCGAGTTGGTACAGTCTTGGCGCGGTCGAAGTCAGCCCACCGTAGAGTCCAACGACGTCTGCGGGTCTGATTTTCTGGAGTGTTTCATGGTCTGGTTTGCCGTTGGAATCTTTTGGGCCATAACGCTGGTAGTTGTTCTCGTCGATTATTTCCACATCCCATGTTTCCATCTTGTTGGCCACAGTTGCCACGCACATGGGTCCTAACGCTGTTGTCATTCTTGCGATGCCCGAATAAATATTGAAGGCGGGAAAAGAAGGGATGATAATTCTCAGCCGGAATCTTTTCTCCCGATCTTTTTCTGTTGTTTTACCGGTTGTTTGCATAGATGCCTGAGGGAAAGATATGATATTACAATGGATTATTCACGAATTATTTTTTATGAAGCATTAGCCGGCTTTGGCACAGCGATTTCCCTCTTTTTAAAAGCAAAAAAAAGCTTTTAAGATTTTATCTGCCTGTTATTCTGTTCGATATTAGTCGGTCTGAAAGAAAACTCTTTGTATCTTTTGATTTCTAAAAAGGAGAACGATAATGAATATTATGGGAGAATTGTTTGGTAAATCGCCATTTGGCCCGCTTGTGCAACACACCAAAAAAGTTATTGAGTGTGTTGGAATTATTAAGCCGCTTATGGATGCTGTTATTAATGAAGATTATGAAGAAATCCATAGTCTGCAGGATAATATCTCAAAGATTGAATACGAGGCGGATGTGATAAAACATGAGATTCGTGAGCAATTGCCGAGACGTTATTTTCTTCCGGTTGAGAGGAATGAACTTGAAATCTTTCTTCGCTGTCAGGACAGGATAGCTGATACAGTTGAGGATCTTGCGATTATCCTGTTTATTCGTCGTACAAAGCTTGACCCGGAGCTTAAGGATGATTTTCTCAAGTTTGTCGACCAGATACTGCATGTGAGCAATATATTGCTTGAAGCCGCTGTAGAGCTTCAGAATCTTGCGGAAACGGCATTTGGCGGTGTGGAGGCGAAGTCGGTATTAAAACGCATTGAGGGATTAGGAGAAGAAGAGTGGAAGGCCGACAGAATGCAGCGTAGTTTAAGCAAGAAGATGTATGATCTCGAAGACAAATTGGGCCCCGTAACGCTTATGTTCTACGACAAGATCCTGAGGACATTGGGCCGCATAGCAAATGAAGCCGAAAACACAGGTGATTTGTTGAGAACTATGATTGTTAAGGGGTAAAAGGCATCTTTCCTGATAATATCCAATATGGAACCTGTAACAATAATAGTATTGATAACCGCAATAGTTGGCTTTTATATGGCCTGGAATATTGGCGCTAATGATGTGGCCAATTCCATGGCTGATGCCGTTGGCTCTAAAGCTATCAGCGTAAAAAAAGCCGTTATTGCCGCCGGTCTCTGTGAATTTGCCGGCGCTGTGCTGGTGGGCAGTCATGTCACCGATACAGTTCGCAAAGGTATTGTTGATCCTAACGCGATTGCGGCTATCCCCGGTATGACAGAGGGCGATGCTGCCGTAATTATGGTTCTTGGCATGGCTTCCGCGCTTCTCGCCGCGGCAGTATGGCTTAATGCCGCAACCTGGATAGGTATGCCGGTTTCAACAACGCATTCTATCGTGGGTGCAGTTGCGGGTTTTGGTATTGTTGCCGCGGGATGGAGTGTGGTTAACTGGGGCAAGATGGGCCAAATTGTTGCCAGCTGGCTTATATCACCGGTTGCCGGCGGCATAATGGCTTTTATAATCTTCAAGATTATAAACTGGACCATATTAGGCAGAAAGAAACCTGTGTCTGCGGCCATCAAGGTCTCGCCTTATCTGGTATTCGCTATTGCAATAGTGATTACACTTTCCATTCTGTATAAGGGGATGAAACATATTTTTGCCGCCGGGAAAATGGAGTTTTTGACAGGGAACAATTCTTTTATTGTCGCCGGTATAATAGGGGTTATTGCGGCCGTGATTTCCAGAATTATTATAGGGCGTCATTTAAGAGATAAAGTGGATTTAGAACTTTCAGCGCAATTACGCCTGGTAGAGCAGGTGTTTGCGCCTCTGGTTGTTGTTACCTCCTGTTCGGTTGCATTTGCGCATGGCGCCAATGATGTGGCCAATTCCGTGGGGCCGCTTGCGGCAGTAGTTGATATCGTTTCTACAGGCACCATAAAGATGAAGGTCGCGGTTCCCACATGGGTATTAACCCTTGGCGGATTTGGCATAGTAATGGGCCTTGCCACGTATGGCTATCGTGTTATGCATACTGTTGGAACTAAGATTACGGAAATAACGCCTTCACGCGGAGTTGCCGCGGATATTGCTGCAACCATAACCGTATTAATCTGCACCAGAATGAAACTGCCAATATCCACTACTCACACCCTGGTGGGCGCCATAATGGGTATAGGCCTGGCAAGAGGGTTGGCGGGTATTAACAGAAAGGTTGCGCGCAGTATTTTTGGAGCATGGTTTATTACGGTGCCTGTTGCGGCAATCCTGGCCATTATATTCTTCCTGCTTGGTAAGATCTTTCTGTTGGATTTTATAAAGGAAGCCATCTCTTAAAATGCCTGGCGTTATTTCGGGTTAGCTTTTATAGGTTTCAATGAATTTTTCTATACTGCGGTCATACGTGCGTTCCGCATCATCTGGAAAATAACAGGCCGGAAGTTGTCCCATAGATTTGTGGTAATGAAGACATTCGCAACACTTGCCTTTACGACTGCATGGATCATACGAACAGTTACATTTTGACATGTTCTTGCTGATATTACATTCGGCCATGATGAGCCTCCTCTTTATACTTTGTAAAGATAATATCTTAGACGGAATGAACCATCTTTCGCCAAGGCTACGGCTTGGCAGGCAGGATGTACAGGATAAAGAGAGACGCGGGGAAGGGGGACATGGCGAAACGGAGATAAGGAATTGCTCCGGGCTAAAGAATCCCGCTCCTCTTTCTCCAACCCCAACCGTTGTTAGAATCCGAGTAAAATTCTTATTTTGTTTGGATTTTAACAACACTCTTCTTAATCTTCTCTGTGCCTCGGGCTCTCCAGCGCGGTTCACCGTGAAGGTTCGCCATGAACGGGAGCGCGGGTGGTTATTCTGTAAAAAGGCTTACAGGTAAGAACTTATATCAAAATTTGGTTGCGGGCTTGTGTCTAATAGTGATAGCCTGCTTCACTTTCAAAACCAAAAGGAGAGTTAATAATGAAATACGATATAAAGAGTCTCGCGTTGGCTAAACAGGGGAAATTAAGGATCGAATGGGCGGCTGAGGATATGCCTGTTCTCGAGATCCTGAGAAAGAAATTTAAGAAAGAAAAACCGTTAAAGGGTGTAAGGCTTGGTTGCTGTCTTCATGTTACCACGGAAACAGCCAATTTAATGATTGCCCTTAAGGATGCCGGAGCCGAGACCGCTATATGTGCTTCCAATCCGCTTAGTACACAGGATGATGTTGCCGCTTCCCTGGTCAAAGATCATGGAATACCGGTATTTGCTATCAAGGGCGAAGACAATAAAACATACTATAAGCACATTAACAGTGTTCTAGATATCAAGCCGCATATTACCATGGATGATGGCGCTGATCTTGTTTCCATTATACACGGGAAGCGAAAGAATCTTGTAAAATATATCATTGGTGGAACCGAAGAAACTACCACAGGTGTGATCAGGCTTCGCAGTCTTCAGGCAGAAGGGTTGCTGATGTTCCCTTTAATTGCCGTTAATGATGCGGGAACAAAACACCTCTTCGATAACCGCTACGGCACAGGACAATCGACTATTGACGGTATTATACGCGCGACAAACCGGCTTTTGGCTGGTTCAGTGGTTGTGATTGCCGGTTACGGCTGGTGCGGACGCGGCGCGGCTATGCGCGCAAAAGGTATGGGCGCCCAGGTTATTGTGACTGAAATTGATCATATGAAATCACTTGAAGCTGTAATGGACGGCTTTGAAGTAATGCCCATGGCTGATGCGGCAAAGATCGGTGATATCTTCGTAACGCTTACGGGCGATATCAGCGTGCTTGATGGAAAGCATTTTAAAACTATGAAAGACGGCGCTATTGTTTGTAACAGTGGGCATTTCAATGTTGAGATTAATATAGCGGCTTTAAAGAAGATGTCGAAGAAGCGTCGCAAGACAAGAGAGTTTGTTGAAGAATTTACGCTGAAAAACGGACGCAGAATAAACCTGCTGGGCGAGGGGAGACTGATTAACCTTGCTGCTGCTGAAGGACATCCTGCCTGTGTTATGGATATGAGCTTTGCTAACCAGGCTTTATCAGCAATATATCTCAAGCAGAATGCTAAACGTCTGAAAAAGGAAGTTTATTGTGTTCCGGAGAATCTGGATAAACAGATAGCCAGGCTTAAGCTTAAAGCGATGGGTATTAAAATAGATACTCTCACAGCTGAGCAGAAAAAGTATCTGGCCTCCTGGGAAATGGGAACGTAGGGGAATTTTGGATTGCGGATTGCGGATTGATAATTGTAAGGAAAAAGGCAGATGCGAGAAATCGTATCTGCCTTTTTATTTTCCTGATAACTAATCTGCACATTGCATGAGTAAGTTTTATTAACCGCCGATGGACGCAGATAAGATTTTTTTGACAGGATTGACAGGATGTTTTCGGGATTGCTCTCGAATTAAAGATCCTGCAGGAGCATGGCCTTTAATTCGCTCGCTGGTTGTAAGGGATTAACTCTGGCGCCAAAATGCTGACACTGTGACGGGCCCACCATACAGGGCGGGTGTTTCCCAACAATCAAGCAAGACGTTCAGGGATTTAATATCGTTCAAAAATTAACACATGAACCCCTGTGTCACGAATATCCAATATCCAACAAGGAATATCCAACCGATGATCCTAAAGATGCGCTATCCAAACGCATTAAGCATTGTATCACACGGCGCATTGTATTCTTGTCTTTCCTTGGGAATTGGGCATTCCTTGTTGGATATTGGGTGTTCTCTTCCTGTGGTGAACACCCTTCAGCTAGCGCCATTAGGCTCAGACTCTAACAAGCAATAACCGATAACAGCACTTCTTAGTGTTTGAAGCTGCGCTGGCCGGTATACACCATCGCCACATCAGCTTCGTTGCAGGCCTCAATACTCTCGAAGTCACGTGCTGATCCGCCCGGCTGGACTATAGAGGTTACACCTTCCCTGAGGCCAACTTCAACACCGTCTCTGAACGGGAAGAACGCGTCGGATACCATACAGCTTCCAATTAAACCGCCTTTTTTCTCAGCAACTTCATTGTCAATTTCAGCTTTGGCTGCTTCATCTTTCAGGGTGTTGTAGGGAATTTCGTGAGTTAACCAGCAAATTTTATCAGCCAGTTTACGATAAGCCTTGTCGCGCGCGATTTCTGCGACACCGACTCTGTCCTGTTCGCCTGTACCGATTCCGACTGTAACACCGTCCTTAACATAAATCACGGAGTTACTGGTAACGCCGGCTTCAACCATCCATCCGAAGAGAAGGTCATCATATTCTTTCTCTGTGGGGAGGCGGTTGATTTTGTATTCTTTGTCCTTGTAAGTGGTTTGGGCCGGGACAAAATCATCTTTTGTTCTGGCTTCGGGGACGAATGACCACTGGGCAATCATGCCGCCGTCGATCAGCGATTTGAAGTCTACGAATCTTTTGCCGATAAAGTCCTGTAATTTCGCCATATTACCAATGCGCAGAACACGAAGATTCTTCTTTGTTGCAAATATATCCATAACACCGTCGGCAAATTCTGGGGCAAGCACAACTTCGGCATAGTTTTTGACAATAAGCTCGGCAGTTTCTTTATCAACTTCCCGGTTCAGGCCTATAGCCCCTCCGAATGCAGCAAGTCGATCCGCCATATTGGCTTTGTCATATGCCTCAGACAGGCTGCTGCCAACAGCCACACCGCAAGGGTTGTTATGCTTCATAATTGCCGCTGCCGGCTTATCGTTAATGTATCTAAGGATGTTAATCGCATTATCAGCATCTGTTATATTGGTCTTGCCTGGATGCTTTCCTGACTGTAGAAGCTCTACATCGGAAGCCAGGTACTGACCGGGCTGAATGCACTCCACTTCTCCGAGAACCAGATTACCGTTAATCAGCTTGTAAACCGCTGCTTCCTGCCCGGGATTTTCACCGTATCGCAGACCCTTTTCCACTCCATCAATCAGCCATGAGGCTTTTTGAAAGACAAGAGTTTGCCTGCTGTCACCGGAGCCAAAGCTTATTTCCATGTCTGACGGAAAATGATCGTCCATGATTGTTTTGTACGCCGCTTTGAAGTCTTTCGCTACCATAGTAAGTCCCTTTCGCGATTAATATTTATAATGAATGTACGATGGTAGAAAGATAATGGTTTATGGTCAACGGTAAATGGGCTTGAATCTCTGGGTGTTAATCTTTCGGTTAGTTGGCTCAGAAATACTTCCTGCGGTTCACATCCGCCTCCCGGCGGAGGGGTTATGAAAGAATCCCCCGGGTTTTGGCAGGGTGTCCACTTTTCTGAAGTTTTCAGCGTATTAGAAAACTGAGCTGTTGTTTTCTCTTCTATCCCGTTAATCCCGTCTAAAATTTTTATCCAGGTCTAAGCACAGCTCAGCTTGCCAGCTTCGCGCTCTTGAGCGTATTGCTCATGAGCATCGTAATAGTCATTGGCCCAACGCCGCCGGGTACCGGTGTAATGGCGCTTGCCTTTTCTTTGACCGCGTCGAAATCAACATCGCCTTTAAGAATGGCAACCATTTTTCCCGGTGTTTTCTTGCTTTCCTTCTCACCGACCCTGTTGACGCCAACGTCTATGACAACCGCTCCGTCTTTAACCATATCGGCGGTCACAGCGTTAGGGAAGCCGGCGGCAACAATAAGAATATCAGCCCGCTTTGTGTGTGAAGCCATATCTTTGGTGCGTGTGTGGCAGACAGTTACCGTGGCGTTCGCGCCGTCTGCTTTCTGAAGCAGGATGTTGGCGATCGGCTTACCCACGATATTGCTTCTGCCGACAACAACAACTTCGGCCCCTTCAGTTTTTGTGCCGGATCGGATCAGTAACTCCTGGATTCCCGCTGGCGTGCAAGGCAGAAACTTGGCCTCGCCGACCATCAATCTTCCGACATTTACGGGATGAAAACCATCCACATCCTTATCCGGATCAATAGCATACAGGACCTTTGTTTCGTTGATGTGTTTGGGTAGGGGAAGCTGTACGAGTATTCCGTGTATTTTAGGGTCCTTGTTATATTTATCCACCAGTTCAAGCAGGGCTTCTTCGCTGATATCTTTCGGCTGACTGTCCTGTACGGAATAGAATCCCAGCTCCTTTGCCGTCCGCTGTTTTGCTGTGACATAGCTTATCGATGCAGGATTTTCTCCTACAAGTATTGTTACCAGACCCGGAATCACGTTCTTACTGTTGATAAGTTCTTCAGTTTCTTTCTTGAGTTCCTTTCGGATCTCTTCCGCTACATCCTTACCGCTTATGATTTTTGCTGTCATAGCATGACTCCTTAATCAATTATGTTTGTATTTGCGATCCCCTTGTATTATTTCAGATTCAGTGAAAATTAATTTGGAGTGGTGGAGTGCTGGAGTATTGGTGGGAATAAAGAATATGCATTATCCATTACTCCAATATTCCAACACTCCATTACTCCATTCTTTATAGCCTGAATATATTCAGGCTAAAAGAGTCCCTTTACTTTTCCTGTTTCAACATCAACATCAATCCGCCTGTAGGCGGGATCTGAACATGTGCCAGGCATCAGCTTGATAGCGCCTGCTACTGGTACAATAAAGCCGGCTCCTTTATATACAAGGATATCACTGATCGGCAGTTCCCAGCCTTTAGGACGTCCTTTAAGATTCGGATCATGCGAGAGGCTCAGATGTGTTTTTACCATACACGTTCCGAGCTCTTTGGCTATTGGATCAGCTTCAAACATTTTTGCTTTTTCCAGAGCTTCATCAGTGTAAGTGACGCCATCAGCGCCGTATACTTCTTTAGCAATGATCTCAATTCTTTCTCTTAACGGTTTGTCCAGTTCGTAGAGCAGCTTGAAGTTGTTTTCTTCCTCGCAAGCTTGAACCACGGCTTCCGCCAGTTCAATGGCGCCATCGCCGCCCTTGAGCCAATGCTCAGACAACGCGCACAGAGCGCCGTTTTCTTCGGCGACTTTTCGAACTAGCGCTATTTCGCTCTTTGTGTCGGTATAGAAGCTGTTGATGCAAACGACAGGACGCACACCGCTCTTCTTTACTGTCTCGATATGCGCGACCAGGTTGCAACAGCCCTTTTCCAGATATCCCAGATTTTCTTTGATATAAACTTCATCAAGCGGCACGCCAGGTTTGACTGTAGGTCCACCTCCATGCATCTTCAACGCTCTGATTGTTGCAACAATCACAACCGCGTTGGGGTTAAGGCCTGAGAATCGGCACTTGAGATTCCAGAATTTCTCAAATCCAATATCAGCGCCAAATCCACTTTCCGTTACCAGGTAGTCACCCAGCCTTGAACCGATTGCGTCGGCCATAATTGAGCTTTGTCCAATAGCGATGTTGGCAAATGGTCCGGCATGAACCAATACGGGCTGACCTTCTATGCTCTGCATCAATGTCGGGTTGACGGCTTTCACCATCCACGCGGTCATAGCTCCATCAACCTCCAGGTCGGCAGTTGTTACTTCGTTACCCTGCTTATCATAAGCGACAACAATTTTGGCCATACGCTTACGAAGGTCTTTTAGATTTTTGGATACCGCAAGTATGGCCATGATTTCGCTGGAGACAGTGATGGCGAATCCTGAATCCATCTCAAACCCGTCCATCTTGCCGCCCATACCGATCCTGATGTTTCGCAGGGCCTGTGCGCAAAAATCCATTATCCATTTCATTTCGACACGGGAAGGATCAATGTCGAGCCGTTTCAGATTGCTCTTGGCCAGCCGTGCATCATCATAGTTGTTTTCATGCTGCATACGGGATGTGAGTGCCACCATGGCGAGGTTATGCGCATTGGTGATTGCATCTATGTCGCCGGTAAGACCCAGCGAGAATTCTGTGAGCGGAATACATTGAGCGAGACCGCCGCCGGCCGCGGAACCTTTGATGTTAAATGTCGGACCGCCGCTCGGTTGACGTATGGCGCCAACAACACGCTTATTGATCTTGCCCAGCCCATCAACCAGACCCATTGAAGTGGTGGTTTTTCCTTCGCCTAGCGGAGTAGGGGTGATGGCTGTGACATCGATGTACTTGGCTTGGGGTTTGTCTTTTACGCGCTCAAGAATCTTTAAAAAATCAACTTTGCCAAGTCTTTTTCCTGCAGGGATTAACTCGTCACCTTCAAGACCAAGTATGTCGCCTAATTCACTGACTGTTTTCATGTTTTCTTCGGCGGCTTCCGCTATTTCCCAGTCTTTCATTTTAGTTGCGTCTAGTTTCACGTTTTTCCCTTTCTGTTTTCTTTATACGTTCCAGTAACATCTCATTTGTTGGCGCTTTTATATTCAAAGCATGAGCTTCGTTTACTATTACTCCTGTTATAGAGTCTATCTCTGTTCTTTTGCCAGCGCGGACATCCTGCAGCATGGATGAGATATTATTTGATGTGGCGCGGCAAATATTCTCAACCTCTGTAGTTACATTGTTATAAGTTAATACAATGCCTTTGGCTTTTACTACACTGGCAGCTTCAGTCGCTGCCTCACTCATTATTCTTCTCAGCTCCGGATTCTCCAGGAGTTGGCCGTTTCTGACGTTTGACAAAGCTGTCAAAGGATTGATGGCTGCATTAACAATGAGCTTACTGAATATCATACTTTCCGTGTCGCCTGCAATATATGTTTTGAATCCGGCAGAGTTCAGTAGTTCTGCAGCTCTGGAGGCTTGTTCAACTTCTTCCGAAACAAACGGAGCCAGTGATGTAGGGCCTTCGCCAGCATGACGGATATGACCTTCGCCAAGGGTTGTAGAGCCATGTTCGGTTATGCCGCAGACAATTTGTTTGGCGTTGATCATCTCAACAATTTTTTCAGCGTTCCCGGCACCATTCTGGATAGAAACGACAGTGGTATCCGGTGTGATAATCGGAAGAGAGAGTTTTATTGCAGCGCTAGTATCGTACGATTTTACGCATAGGAATATTGTGTCTGCGTAACCGATCTGCGCGGGGTCAGTTGTTATATTGACCTTGGTGCTCCTCGATCCCTGGTCAGTATCGATACGAATACCGTTACGGGCAAGCGATTCGGACCGGACTGGATTCTTGTCAAAAAGCCACACCTTATGTTCGGCCCGACCGGAGTTTGCCGAGGTTGAACCAAAAGTATCGTTGAGAAAGCCGGCTAACAGGCAGCCCATCGCGCCGGGGCCAATGATAGTAATATTCATAATCTTTTCTTAATAATATTAGATTGTATCATATTTAAACGTTTTACGGTGTTTATATAGTGATGAGAATTGACATTGTGTCAATATTGAAGTATATTTTCCTTATTAGGAGGCGCTGAATTATGTTCAATTCGGCAGTTAAACGCGGTTTGATAATAACGGTTTTGCTGACTGTCGTAGTGAGCCTGTCTCTGGCTGCAGACGAAGATCAAAAGGTATTGAAGCGGGCTGGGGAATGGGAGAAAGCGGCGGAAAATCGTGAGATTGCCGCAATCACACAACAGGCAGAGGCCGAAGAATTGCTTGTTGAATCAGAGAGCTTGAGGAAAAAAGGTTATACTGACGAAAAAGAAAGAAGAAGCAATTATAAAAAGGCGGGGGATAAAGAGCGGAATGCCGCGGGTTTGCAAGAGAAAGCTTCTTCAAATTTTGATATGGCTGCGAACAATTGGCTGAATGCCACAAAAGAATACAACAAACTTAAAGACAAAAAGAATCAGGTGAAAGCTGAGGAAAAAGAGAAGAGCGCCAGGATGATGCACAAGTTAGGGCTGGCGAACGCATTGTTCGCATGCAGGAAAGCCGCGTATGCTTATGAAAAGGCTGCAGGTGCGTACGGAGCCCAGAATGCCAATGACTCACGCATGGAAGCAGCAGCCAGTGAGCGAGCTGCGGCTTGCAGGGAAAAGTTAGCCAGGCGGAAGTAGGGCTGAGGGAGGGCTGAAGCCTGAGCAGAAGAAAAAGAGACCAATGACTCAGCTTCACCAACCATGCTTCGCCAAGGCTTCCTCCTTCGTTCCGGGAGCTGCGGCGGACAAGTCAGCCTCTCTACTTGGAAATTGGAGATTCCTTGTTGGATATTGGGTGTTCGGTTGTTTTGCTAACATATGTCAGGATTCCCTGAGTAATTCCTTCCGCTATGGAATCGCGATATTTTCCATCTATCAGTTTGGCCTCTTCTTTCTGATTCGAAACAAAACCGCATTCCACAAGTATTGCCGGGCATGATGCGTTTTTAAGCACGTCAAATCGGGCACGTTTTATCCCTCTATCGTCAGCTTTTGAATGAACCAGCATGCCTTTATGAACGTAATATGCCAGCGCCATATTGGCGGCATCATATTTATTGCCTGAACATGGTTTTCCGTTGTATGGGTGTCCCGATGTGGAAGGGAATCCGTAACCGGGCAGAATATATGTTTCCATACCTGATGCATCTTTGTTGGATGCCCAATTAATATGAATGCTGATAAAAAGATTGCCACGCCATCTTTTTGTTCGTGTAACTCGTTCGGCACGACTCAAGGCGCTGTCATTTGTCCTGGTAAGTTTGACGTTTAAGCCTGAGGAGTTAAGTTTTTTGCTAATACGTTTGGCGATATCCAATGTTACCTTTTTTTCGTAAACTTTTCTGTGCCCGATTGCACCGGGGTCGTTTCCTCCGTGTCCGGGATCAATTACGATTGTGGATATGTCAGGGCGGCTTGCAATACTTCTCGGTTTCAAAAGCGGCTCGATGGTTCTGTTCATGTCATGATTAGTGATTGACCATAATTCATTGTGCTTTGTCATAGGGCTATTCAGCCAGACAAGGATACCTTCAAAAAACAGTTTTCTGCTGTTATTTTCAAATGTCAGGGTTGCATTCATGTTTTTGAGCGTTATCGTTTTGTTTTTGAAAACGGGCTTTAAAGAATATCGTGAGATGATTTCTTTCAGAGGCACAGAAGGGGCGGGGGAGATATTCCCGGAAACGCAGTGCGAGACCGTGAGCAGGAAGATTATGATGCTGTATGGCATTGTGTTTTTTGTCATAATGCCATATATAACCTAAAGAAATGTAATAAGCAATCTTGAGCTTTTTGCGATGTAAGCCTTTAAAAATCAAAAAAACGTAATTGTTATATTTGTTGGAGTTTTGGAGTGCTGCCAACTGCTACACAAAGCGTAGCGAGTGGCGCGTGAGTAATGATTAATTCTTTTCCAATACTCCAACGTTCCAACACTCCATTCTCCTTATACCATTTCTTTGTTTGACAAGCGTGTTGTGAGCCAATAGCATTATTATCTGTTAAACGAATGGGGGTTGTTAAGATATGGCAGAAAAAGCGCTGACAGAAGTTCCGCAGAAGACACGGGATTTATATAACAAAGGGTTCGTCGCACTCGAAAGAGGAAATCTTGATTATGCAATTGATTTACTGTTTTCGTGCGTGAAAATGGAGCCACGACTTTCTCAAGCTCGCAAATATCTCAGAATAGCTGAGATCCAAAGAGGAAAACAAAAAAAGAAGAATATATTTTCTAAAGTTGTTTCCTCTGTAAGCGGTTCACCTGCTTACCTGAAGACCATGAAATTGATTAAAACCGGTAAGTTTGAAGCTGCGCTTGAATCGGCTGAGGATCTTTTGAAAAATGATCCGTTGAATCCGGAATTTGTAAAGATTTTCGCGCAGGCAGCGGATGCGGCCGGTTTAACCGAAGTAGCGATTCAGACGCTCGAATTAGTGCAAGAGAGTTGTCCTGATAGTATTCCGATCCTGAACATACTCGGTAAGTTTTATCAGGAGACGGGGCAAACTAAATCAGCGCGTGAATGTTTCGAGAAGGTATGTGCACTGGCTCCGCATGATTCAGATGCAATAAAGATTCTTAAAGACGCTATGGCAGTTGACAGTATGAATACTGATGGCTGGCAGTCGGCGGCAAAAACCGGCGGTTCATTCCGGGAAATGATCAAAGACACTGACAAAGCTGTGTTATTGGAACAGGAATCTAAAGCTGTAAAGGCAGACAAGGATGTAGACGCTCTTATTGCGGAATATCAGAATAAAATTGAGGCGGAACCCGGGAACATCAATTATTACAGGGGCTTATCACGTCTTTATGCTGAGAGAAAAATGTTCAATGAGGCTGTAAGTATTCTCAAAAAGGCGTTGGAGCTTAGTCCGGGTGACCCGGAGTTGGACAACGCTCTTACTGAAGTCCAGACCCAGCAGTTTGATGATGAAATTGTCAGACTGCAGGAGGCCGGTGAAGCTACTGAAGCAAAGCAGGTGGAAAAGGCCCAGTTCATTTTCGATAATATGCAGGAGCGCATAAAACGATATCCAAACGATTTGAAACTGCGTTTCGAATGGGGTGTTATGTTGTTTAATAACGACTATATTAACGAGGCTATTCAACAGTTTCAGATGTCGCAGAGGAGCCCCAAACATCGGATCAGGACACTTTATCATCTTGCGATGTGTTTCAAGAAGAAAGAGCAATACGACCTGGCTCTTGAGCAGTTGGAAGGGGCATCTTCTGAAATACCGATAATGGATACGACAAAGAAGGATGTCTTGTATGAGCTTGGTGAGATTCAGGAAATAATCGGCAATCCAGCGAAAGCAGCGGAGTATTACAAGCAGATTTATCAGGTCGACATTGGGTATAAGGATATTGCCGCCAGAGTAGAAAAAGTGTATCAGAAGAAGTAGTCGTCGGTATTCAGTTTTTTCCTGGCGGCTCCGGCCATTTGCCATTCATGGCGTTTTGAATGATTTCATGCATGTCTCGTGGGAAATTACTCTTCAGTATCCATTTAATGAAACTGGAATCATTTTGAATCAGCTCCTTAAGGGGTGTGCCTTTCTTTTTGCTGAAATTCAGAACAATCTCATTGTTTTTCCACTTAAGCTTGCCTGTTCTATCCACCCAGTCCGGCTTTTTAGGGTTACAGTATTCAGCAAGCTCGCTAATGTCTTGAGGAAGGTCGGAATATTTCTCGAATTGCCCTTCCATTACACGAATGGTAGCCAATACATCCGACTCTGCGCCGTGAGCGTCAATGTGCATTTCGTTACAGTAAAATGAAAGAGCGGCCGAAAGATCTCTTGGTTCACGTTTATGGAAAACTCGCTGAGCATCAATAAGTCTTCTATTTGTAATGTCGAATTTTATGTCGGCCCTCAGAAATTCTTCGGTCAGCATGGGGATATCAAACCGCAGAATGTTGTAGCCGGCTAGATCACATTCTTCAAGCAATTGGAAGATTTCTTTTGCTTTTTCACTGAATGTTGGACAGCTTGCGACATCGGCGTCTGTTATGCCGTGGATTTGCATGGCTTCCGCCGGAATCGGCATCTCCGGATTTACGCGAAAACAATGTGTCGATCGCTTGCCGTTCGGCATAAGTTTAACAATAGCCAGTTCCACTATTCTGTCGGCCCGCGGAGTTACGCCCGTAGCTTCTATGTCAAAGACTGCCAGTGGCTTATCAAGTTTCCATTTGAACATCGTGTTCCTCCTGAATTAGTCGGCATTCTATATAGAAGATTTTGCCTGTGCAATGGTAAAAATATATCAGAATTCAGGATTCAGAAGTCAGAATTCAGAATATCTTCCCCACATCCCTTATTCATTTCGCCGTGGAGAATTCCTCAATTTAAAGTTCAAGGTTCAAAGTTTTCTCTTCCGTTCTCCTGCCTTCTGATTTCTGACTCCTGAATTCTGGCAACTTGTCTCTTGACATTCATATGGATTCTGGTAAGTATTTGGGCCTTTAAAAGAGGAATTTGAACAATGACTCAACATTCAAGTCTTAAGTCTGCAAGTAAGATCAAGAAGAAGCGGAATGTGTTAAAACGTTTCGAGCGTATTGATCTCCTGAGTGAACGTGGCAAATGGAAAGAGGGAGACCGTGCCTTAGGTCTGCCGAAAACGAAGTCAGAATAACTTGATTGCGGAATCATTTCGTTGTTTGCCCCGGGAAAGTCTGAAATGAGAAGCTTTTCTTTTCTGATGATCTTATTCGTGTTCCTTGCGGCGTTAAATTCGGCCGATGGCGTTGGGGGTAAGGTTGAAGTAATTGCCGATAGCGCAAAAATCAGATCCATGCCTGATGAAAATTCCGAAATTATCTGCCGGGTATCCAAAGGCGATGTTCTGGTTGTGGTTAAGGATGGGGAATGGATAGGAGTTGTACCGCCTGCGAATGTAAGTATGTGGGTATTTGCGGAACTTGTACGTGACGGAACAGTTGCAGCTTCTAAAGCCGATGTTCGGATAGGTCCGGGAATTGATTATCGTTCGGCAGGTAAATTGAAAAAGGGCCGGAAGGTCTCTGTGCGCGGGGAATTTAAAGACTGGTTGAAGATAGCACCTCCTGAAAACATAACGGTATGGATAAGCCGTAAGTATGCTAGGTCTATTTCGAAGCCTTCTAAACCGGCTAAGCCTGTTGCCGCGTCTGTTAAGAAGAAGATCACGAAAAAATCCGTAGTTTCACGGAAACCACAGTCGAATCGTTCTGCGGTCCAAGCTCCTGCGGGCCGCATTATTATCGATCTTGACTCGCCCGGGCAACAACACTATGCGAGCTCAGGAATTATCAAGCCTGAACCGAGAAATCTTGTGGGGGACTTGTCCAAAGAAACAGAGACACGGGAATGGTTTCAGGATGAACTGGTTCGGCATGAAGGAGTTTTGCGGCCTTCAGGTTTTGTATTATTGCGCCCGCCTCAAAAATACCGTCTTGTGAAATATGATAACAGAGGTCGGGCCATTACGATTTGTTATGTTTCGGCGGCTGAATCAAAACTTGCTTCTCTTGTAGGGCGATATTTAGTTATCAGCGGCAAAGAACGTTTAGTCCAGGGGGTGCGTTATCCGGTGCTGGACGCAGAGAATATTGTCCAGAAAGATTAACCCGCTTATTGCATGAAGAACTGCAAGCGGTTTAAGTAAGTATTTTACAAAGAATGAGTTGTAACATAAAAGTAGAAATCAAAAGAATTGCAGTTTGTCAGCTTTGAAAGATTGGCGAAGATGCTTGCATTTCTTCACCGAAGGCGAGTTCAGAGCACCGAAGCTGCTGCGTTCTGCGGAGTTTTGCATAGAGTGATTAACCTGAACATTGCACGAACAAAAGAGAATGTTTAAGGGGAGACGGGGTCTGGCCTTGCAATTTACGGGGGTAGCCGGGGTGGAAATTCAATGGCCTGACCCCAAGCGAGCATTATTCAATAATTACATTATCTATCAGTCTCGTTTTGCCTATTTTGACCGCGACTGCAATCAGTGTTTTACTTTTAATCTCGTTAACAGGCTGTAAAGTTTCATAATCTGCTGTTTCAACGTAATCGATCTCTACCGGTATATTCGGTGTGGCGTTTGAAGTTTTGAGTATGATTTCGCGCATTTGATGTTTGATTGCAGTGGTGTCTTTTTCACCCTGTTGACACATCTTCTCAGCCGCGCACAGTGATTCATGCAGACAAACTGCGCGTTTTCTTTCATCACTTGAAAGATATGTGTTGCGCGAACTCATTGCCAGGCCGTCGGGTTCACGAACAATTGGAGCTATGATTATGTTTACGGGGAAATTAAGGTCCTGCACCATTTTTTCGATAATTCGCGCTTGCTGAGCGTCTTTCTGGCCGAACACAGTCGTATGAGGCTGAACTATGTTTAAAAGCTTTGCGACAACTGTGGCAACACCCCGGAAATGGCCCGGTCTTAATGCGCCGCAAAGTTCAATCGAGAGTTTTTCTTCTTGTACATACACACTATGCATTGTTCTGTACATCTCATCATTTGATGGATAAAAGACTATATCAACGTTTTCTTTTTTACAGAGTTCCTCATCGCGGGAGAAATCGCGCGGATATTCACTTAAATCTTCAGAATCCCCGAATTGGATCGGGTTCACAAAAATGCTGACAACCAGAAGATCACATGATTTCCTGGCATTACGAATCAATGATAAATGTCCCTCATGCAGAAAACCCATTGTAGGCACAAATCCTATTCTTTTCCCTTTACGGCGTGCCTGCAGGGCGGTCTCCTGCATTTCTTTTATGGAAGATATCGTTTTCATGAGAAGTTCTTATCCTGTTGATCCTGTTAATCCCGTCTAAGAATTCTTCATTCTTTTGTGCGTGGTTAGCCGACTGCCGGGAAATACAGGTTAAAGGTTGTTCCTTTTCCCGGAGAACTCTCAAAATCAATAAAGCCATTGTGGTCCATCATAGTTCTGTACACAATGCTCAAGCCAAGCCCAGCACCTCTTCTGGATTGACCTTTTTTAGTGGTAACAAAAGGAAGGAACACATTGTCTTTTATTTCGTCATTTATTCCCGAGCCGTTATCATGCATGCTTACTTTAACATACATTCCGGGTGTAACAGATATGCCGCTTTCATGAGGCTTGTTCTCTTTGTATTCATTTTCCGTTTTTATCAATAGCTGTCCGCCGTCAGCCATTGCTTCCGCAGAGTTAACGTACATATTATGCAGGACAGTCATCACTGCTTCATCAGAGCCGTTGATATTGAGCACGTCGTCGGCCAAATCACATTCAATAGTTATGTTTTCGACTAATTGTTTTTCTTTCAGCCATGTTACGATGTCTTTTATAAGTGTGTTTACGTTCAGGAGTTGATGTTCATCCTTGTTTATCATTGATAACAACAACAGCTGTCGAGTAATGTGCTCCATATCTCGGCATGTGCTTTCCATTACATCCAGGAGTTCTTGTCCTTCACTTCCTTCCGGAAGATCAGTTTTTATTAGCTGCGGATATGCCACCAGCGGAGTGAGCAGGTTGTTGAAATCGTGAGCAATTTTCCCGATAAGACTTCTTACTGTTTCAAATTGATCATCTTTCAGGATGTCGGGATGGACATTTTCATTTTTCATTTTCAAGGCAGATTGTTTGAGTTGGGAATGCGAATTCTATGTTTTCTTCATTAAATCGCTTTAATATTTCCATATTAGTATGCTGAGTGAACTCCATATATTTCCAGTAGTCTGGCGGATGATACCAGTATATCATTATGATATTAAGTGACCAGTCATTAAATTCATTGAAATATACACGAGGCGGGAAGTCCGGACGCATTCCTTCGTGGTTTGAAAGAATTTCTTTTATAATTTCGATAGCGCGTTCTATCTTTTTGGGCGAAGTATCATAGGTAATAGTGATATTGGCGACTCTTCTGATGTATGGTCTTTTACTTATGTTCCGGATTGTCTTGTTGACCATTTCAGAATTCGGCACGGTAACCTGATGACCATCCAGAGTATTGAGCCTTGTTGATCGAAATCCAACGCTTTCTACCGGGCCGTCATATCCGTCAACCACAATCCTGTCGCCGATTTCAAAAGGTCTGTCGCCTAAAATAACTATTGAGCCAAAGAAATTTTTAATAGTGTCCTGGCCGGCCAGAGCTATCGCCAGCCCGCCAACTCCGAGTCCTGCAAGAATAGTGGTGATGCTCTGACCGCTCACTACGTGTACTACATTCAGCGTAACGATCACAAAAATAGTTATCCGAATACTTTTTCCCACCAGAGGCGCCAGTACGTCGTCTACCTTGCTCCTGGTTCCGCTAACAAATTTATCAAGATAGTGATCTGCGACATCTGTGAGACTGTAAAGAACATATCCGACAGCAATAGAGAATAATATTCGCGATGAAGCATTCAGTGCATTGCCGAGCTTTTCGCCGATGCCCGGTAGAAACGCAATTCCAACCCACCAACCCGCGGTAAACACAACCATGACAATCGGTTTGGACAGCGCTTTCAGAAGAACACTTCCCCACTCACTGATGCCGGTTTTTGTTTTTTTGCGTGAACGTTCCAGGAAGAAACGCGCGAGTCGCCCGACAATAAGCGAAATAAGGATCGAGAGGAAGAACGCAGCGATACGCCACCAATCTTTCCCGGAAACCGCAATATCATTGAAAAAATTTGACATAATTGACCTGCCTTAAATTTACTAAAGAGCGAACTTATCTGCAATTGTTTAATGTGGGAATTTGTTGCAAGGGTTACAGGTTACAGACAGGGGAAGAGATAACGCCGCGTCGCCCACTTAGGAACTGACGTGGCAATCGTTCAACGATAACCATGTTTTAAGGTAAATAGTTTTTTTTGATGTTTAATTTGCGTTGCTCTTATTGCATGATTCAAGAAAGCAAAGAGCTTCTATATGCGATATACGATACACGCTTCACGAAATACGCGTTAGAACTTGTAACTTGTAACTTGTAACTCTAAGCTTATGAATTATGAAAGTCATTCTTGCTGAATCGGCTGGTTTTTGCTGGGGAGTAAAGCGTGCCGTGGATAAAGCCCGCAGTCTCGTTAACGATCCCGAATCTCAGACTTGTCCTCCGAAGCCATCCGGGCGAAGGTGGATTTATACCGACGGCCCTCTTATTCATAATGACCAAATGATGGCACAGTTGAAATCTGAAGGCATTTTGGAGGCCGAAGCCCCTGAGTCTCTGAAGAAAGGGTGTTTAATTGTAAGGGCTCATGGAATATCGCCGGAACGACGTGCCAGGCTTAATCAGCTTCCTTTGACCATAGTTGACGCAACCTGTCCGGATGTTGCGAAAACTCAGGGCTTGATCAAAAAATATGCAGGTAAGGGCTATGCTGTAATAATATTCGGCGATCCCGGTCATGCGGAAGTTGTGGGATTGCTCGGGTATGCCCGGGGGGGAAGAGGAATTGAATATCCAACAGCCAACAAGGAATATCCAAGGATGAAGGGAAGCGGCGAAGCGGGGAAGCGGCGACAAGGAGACACGGGGACGCGTGGAAGCGGAATTGTTATTAGCCGAAAAGAAGATGTTAACGCTCTGCCCGATATGAAATATGTCTGCATGGTATCGCAATCAACACAATTCCCCGCTTTCTATAAGGAAATTACCGATACAGTTCTTAAGCGTTTTCCAAATGCGGAAGTACTGGATACAATTTGCGAATCAACAAAGAACCGACAGGAAGAACTGCTGAAGATCGCTGAAAAGGCAGATGCGATTGTGGTAGCAGGCGGCTCTCACAGCGCGAACACAGTTCGTCTGGTTACACTCGCAAAAACATTGAAGCCAACTTTTCACATACAGACCAGCAAACAGCTTGATCCCAGGCAGTTTCAGGGTTTTTGTGTGGTAGGGCTGACTGCGGGCGCTTCCACACCGGCGTTTATTATTGAAGATATCCGGAAGAAGCTTGAGGGGATGTAGGGGAGAAGGGGATAGGAGGACCAAATCGGTATCCAAATCGGTATCCAAATCGAAATAATATGGGGTTGGGATGCGGAAAACTGAATATCTACCGTCCTGTGATTCTCTGAATATTGCCTAAGGCAATGGCAAGACGGTGAAATCGATAGCGATCCCGATAGCGATTTCGATGGGGTTAGATTTGGCTAAGGTGAATATAACAAGATAATGAGGTCAAAGTGACAACTTTAAATCAGGACTTGACCGACAAGGAATGTCCAATGATGAAGGACAAGCGCGGCGGGTAGGGAACGAAGAGGGTGTTTTAGGTTGTAGGTGTCAGGGAATACGATATACGAAATACGAGATACGCTACACGCCTCACGCCTCACGCTACACGCTTAACGCTACACGCTTTTTCTTCTTGCTGTCAGTGTTTTTGATTCAATCATAGATGCAAGTATTTTGTCTGGATTTGACCGATTTGATTCGAAGATGACATTATTAGTAAGTTCCTCAGGGGCGGAATTAGGATCTTCGCACAGAACAACGATTCCTGCAGTGGGACAGAGCCTGAGAATAGCTTTCAGCAGTCCTTTTGTTTCATGTTCAAGAAGGTACTCATCCAGGATCATAGCGTCAATGTCCTTGTTTTCTTCCATGTTGGCCAGAACTGTCGTTATGCTGTTGGCACGGGTCACATTTGTTTTTACTTCCATCAGGCGTTTATAGAGAAGGTCCTTTCCCATTTGGGGCTGAGCAAGAAGTACTTTCCAGCTCGCTATATATGTTTTTAATTCAGATGGCAATTCTCCGGTATCTTCTTTAGTGGAGACCGTAAGCTCATGTGGCAGAAGTACACGGTAGAGGGGTGATTTGTCGGGAGTAGTCAGGCAGTCTAAGTCTCCGCCGGATTCCATCAGCATTGACCGGATAACTGATTGAATGACTCCGGATGTTCTTGGACTATCCTTTGTTAATGTTGGGATGTCGAATGTTGTGTCGGTTGTATCGTCGCCCGCGCTCACAATAATGACACCGGCATAATCTTCGGAGACATTAAGAAGTTGATTATCGGTTTTTGTTTTTGCTGCAGTTATATTGATGGTGCCGGGTGTTTTCAAGGCGTCGGAAGCCAGAAGCCCGAGATTGATCACCACCTGTTCAATCTGTATTCCTGAAAGAGCCACAGCCGGCAGTTGGTCCGTTATGGATTGGCGCACTTTCCAGTCTGCGGATAAAGTGTTACGTAGAATATCGACAGCGGCGTTTATATGCACATGGATCATTTCGGTTGATTGTCCGGTGGTGCCGGTTTCCGCCAATGCAAGCAGATTTCTTGCCAGTGTGATGCCTTTTTCGGTTCCCTGCGTTATGGCTTGAACGGATTTCATGGCGTCTGGAGAGTTTTTGCCTGTTCTGGAGAGGAGTGAAGCATGGTTTGATATACTGTTGAGAAGAGTATCGAAATCGTTAACAACGCCTCTGGCTATTTGCCCGATAAGCTGAAGACGGGCTCTTTGCCGACTCCTGAAACGTTGTGTTTCCATTTTAGAAACATCGCTTATCATGATAAGCATAAGATCTTCAGACGGCTGGGAACGGAAGCGCAGGGCGCGTGTAATATCATTACGTGTAAATTTTCTTTCAACTTCATACGGCTCTTTTTTGTTGAGCAGTAGTTTGACGTCTTCATTACTGAGACAATGGAATACATTTTTGATTAATTCACTTTTTTCCAGTTTTGCGCCGGTAATTTCTTTTGAGGCAGGGTTTGATCCTCTAATGTGACCTTTCGCGTCTGTAGCCAGCAAACCGTCGCTGATATAATCCATGGCATCTACAAAGCGGCCTATACGGCGCCGAGCTTCTGCTTCGCCGGCAAATTGAATAGCCCATAGACCAAAAGCTCCCGCTATCATCATGAATCCGAGGGTTAAAGTCCACATCAGTATGGTGACTACTCTGAATTCTCTTGGAATAAGAATTTGCTCTTCAAGATAACCCAGGATATGCCAGACGGCAAGCGTGGCAATGGAGAAGAGAATTATCAGTAAAACGGCGTAGCTCCATACCTCTGTTCGAAAAAATCTCATATTATTGGGGTAGATTCGTCAATGGCGCGTCAACATCTTTATTATTTACTTAACTTTTTATCAGTGTCTTTTTTTAACTTATCGAAGTCTTTTTCATACTGATGCTTGTCTAATTCGTCCTTAAGTAGACGATTGGGCACCAGCTTGCTGTCTGCCGGGAGTCCTGTTTGGTCTGTTACTGTTCCGGGCTGAGCCATTCCCACGGTCACAAAGATTATTGTTTCTTTTTGTCTCTTTTCTTTATGCGTATGAGAAAAGAGATATTTCCCGATAAACGGGATATCGCCGAGGAAAGGAATCTTACGTGTTATATCACGGTCTTCCGATTCTGTCAGCCCGCCTATAGCGGCGGTTTTATTATTTTCCAGGCAGAATGTAGTGGTGATTTTCTTTGTTGCTATTATGGGATACGTTTGACCGTTTGGCGCGACAGCGTTTTTCATGAAACGAGTGAGTTCCGGCTCGATTTTGACGGTGATATTGCTTTCCGTGTTCACCGTTGGTGTCACAATAAGCTTTACTCCGAAATCAACAGCATCACCCGGATTGTAGGTTACAACGGGAGCGATACCCTGCTGACCGGGTGTTACGCTTGACACAAAAGGACGTTCGGTTTGCCCGATATGAATTGTGGCGGGCACCTCATTGGCAACAATAATTTTTGGATTGGATACTATACTTATGCCATCCTGTTGTTTCAGGGCACTCAGCAGAATGCTGAAATCATCCATGCTGAGGATAGCGGTCCGTATTTCTTCGCTTTCAAAAGGAATAATTCCTTCCCATGATATATTGCCGGAGCTGTCTACCGTAAGGTCCGTCATGTTTTTGCCTGAGCTTTTAACGTCATAAACAGATTCGCTATAGCCTTCTGTGCCAAGGTCTGTTCCTGTTACCGGGCTGTTGTTTTCCAGGTCCCGTCCACGCGTCCAGCCGCGGCTTGCGCCGCCCAGAGTGCCGTATTCGTCCGTTATAGTTTCTCTTCTGGTTTCGGTGTAAACAGATTTCAGGCCGGAAGCTCCGATCTTGTAGTTTTCGAGCGACAGCCAGTTAATACCGAGATCCTTGATTGCTTCGTCATTAAGCTCCATGAACTTGGCTTCGATAAAAACCTGGTCGCGCAGTTTGTCGATATTTTCGATAATTGATTTAATTTCGCCCAGGTTGTTTTCCGTTGATTTTACCACCAGCGCGTTTCGAGACGAGAAGGGAGAAACAGAAGCGCCGGAGATAAGCATTGCTTGAATCACGGGCAATACATTGTCGACCTGCGCGTATTTCAAGAACATAGTATCCACTACCATTGGGTCAGGAGCGTCGGCTGAACGAGGGATTATGCTGTACACTCCGGAACCGGCCGGTTTCTCAATAAGGCTCAGGTTATGCATTTCAAGAATTGAGCTTAACGCCGGTCTCCATTCTACATCGACAAGATTTACTGTAACAAAGCCGCTGAGATTAGTCGCTGATGCTATTATGTTGGCCTCAGTCATTCTTGTGAACAGACGAACAACGTCTTCAAGGGCCACATTGTCAAGCGAAACGCTGATATGATTTTTATTATCGCTGATTATTTTCGCGCCTTCAGGAGTTTCCGCCACTGCCGGCAGTCCTATATATTCCCCATCTCCTTCCTGTTCTGTTGGTTCGCTCGGAAGGGGAGGTGTTTCAGGCAGCGAATTGGAGGGCATGGAAACAGACAATTCTTCGGTCACTATGCTGTCATCCGTCTCCGCCTCTACGGCCTCGTCGCCAGCCTCAATATTTTCAACTTCGACGGAAATTGTCGGTACCTCCTCTTCTTGAGCTGAAACGATCAGAGGGCCTATAAATACGAGTATAAGCATTGCTGTTATAAACAGTGATATGCGTTTGTTCTTCATCATTCTATCTCCTTTTATCAATATAATTTTAATAACAAGTATACGTCAAGCTTACTTAATTGGGCGAACATCAAGTTTTTCGGGCAATATTCCTTTGCTGGTTATCGATAGTATTTTCCACCTATACGTGAGTCCCATATAGTTTATTGAGATTACACTTCCTTTTTCCATAACGCTCGTCTGGTTTTTTAGTGTCGCAATATACGAGCCGTCTAACTTTGTGCCAAGAGCTGCAACAACGATAAGCTTCTCAGCTTCCTTCCATTTGATCAGGCCCGACAGGTTGGTATCTTTTTTCTTTGGTTCGTTTTTTTTGACTTCTTCAACAAAGGTTTCCGGTTGCCAGCCTATTTCCCAGAAAGGGTCTCTCAGGAGTTTGTCCGGGAGAGAAGATGAACTTTCTCTGTTGGTTTTCCGGGCGGGCGCGTTTTCTTTAGATTCATCGGCGCAGACATTAATAAACCCGATGCAGAAAACCAGAAAGATGTTCAGCAGTAGAGCGTGTTTATTCATTTTTCTTTTGTTTCCTTTTTTCTGAGTTCCACAAGTTCGGCCAACTGTTCGGGCAGTTTTTTCGGTATTTCGGAGTCAATCCAGATGGGCCATTGGACCTTGAAGTTCACATGGTGTTTGATTCTGTCGTTTCTTTGCAGTGTGATCTGCAAGTCGGATACGCACGCATACGGATTACTCTTTTCAAGTTTTGTGAGAAGCTTGACAAGGTCATGATATCCGCACTGAATATCGAATTGGGCCGTATATGCTTTAAATGTGTTTACTCCCCCGCCTTTTGGGATATCGACTCTGCCGATTTCCTTCGTGGAATCAATTTCAAGGCCAAGCTCATTGGTGAACTTTTCAACTATGTCCCTGGCGCCCAGCAGATAATTGTCGCCAAGTCGCGGAAGAAGAACATATTTATCAGATGCTTCTTTGATTTTTGCTACTGCATCATAGGTTTCCTCACGGTCTCTGGATATCATGCTTACTTCCAGGCGTGCCTTTTTCCAGTCTGTGTTAAGCTTTTCTATTTTTTCAATTCTTTCTTTCTTGGTCCTGAGATAATGATTAACCGGGCCCGTGATTGTCAGCCAGAGCACCAGGGCACTGCCCATAAAAATCAGGATCAGAATCTTAATGCGTTCTTTTTTATCCGTTGGCAGTTTCATTCGAATTTCCTTGGCTTGTAAATACAATCAATACGAAAGATTCTGTCGGTCTTGTCGGCGCCTTTACGGTTGTCGCGGGAACCCCATACATTGACATCTTCCGTTAAAGGGGTAAACGCCGCGGAATTTGCCATGTTATCGCTCAAGTGCTGAATGTTGTTTTCAGCATCGTTGCCTTTAGCAAGGCCTTTTATAGTTAACGTGAAACATCTGGAAGGGGTCCTGTTGTCTGCAAGCTGTAGAACTTGTTTAATGTCAAAACTTTCAAATTGTATTTTAAGGGGTACTTCTCTTTGGATGTTAATTAATTGCTGGTGCCAATCGATATGCGAAGAACGCCATCCTTCCAGCTCCTTCATGATGTCAAGATTTGTGGTTAATTGATTCCTCAGTTTTGTTGCAATTTTTTGTTTGGGTTCGGCAATGGACATTTTATTCTCGAGCGTATTCAGCTCATTTTTCTTCTGCATGGAGTTTATGACGGCAAAAAGAACGATAACTCCTAAAACAGCAGGAATTAAAAAGCTGATAACACGTATGATGATCTTCAGGTTTATGACGCTTCCACTGCGCTGTTCTGTCTCTAAAATTAAATCTACTTTAAGATTCATGATTCCTCGAATGTTGCAAGGCAAGCCCCCACTGCCGCGGAGAACTGCCATTCCTGTCCTGAAAGACTTTCAGGGTACGCGTTTGGTGCCATGTTCAGCCCGTCGAAAGGGTTCCAGAAATCAATATCGATTCCCAGAGACTGCTGCATTTCGTTGAGAGAATCGCGGGATACAATAAGGCCGCCGGAAGCATATATCTTGGCTACATGGCAATTTTCACGGCGTTCCACAAAGTCCCGGGAAACAATAAGCTGTTTAACTAGAGGCCCCATTATTTTGCTGACAGCCTGAGAAATATCAAATGCCCCGTCAGCTATAATGCCCTGTGCGGTATCTTTGTCCACACCGAGTGTTTCCTGTACTTTATCCAGGATAGTATTGGTACCTATATCGAATGTTCTAACCAGTGCCGGGAGACGTTTATGGAAAATAACAAAAGTAGTAGTGCTTTCTTCGAAATAAATAGCGCCCACAGATTCATTTTCCTTATGTATTTTCGGGGAGCGGGAAAAAGCAGTCATCGCTGCTAAACCGGAGATTTCGAGAGAGAATGGCGCGGGCCGACCGTGGGAAAGAAGCATAACCGCTGACTGTGCCTGTATTTCCGGGACAGCAACAGCCAGTACTTTAGATTCGCTTTTACCTTTTCCTTCGCTGATAAGTTTATAGCCGATACGAAAATCATCAGGCTTTTCAAGCCCCAGGCTGTCGACAACCTTTGCTTCCGCCTCGGCATCGAAGCGCCCAGGAAAACTTAATAGCTTGACGGTGGCATTTTTGCTGGAGATTGCAATGGACGCGTATTTTGCCTTGAGCTTGCCGGGTAAATCAAGGGGGGCGGGAGATACCGCTTCAGATTCCTCAGGGATATTAACGGGGGGCAGAGTATCAGCAGAGATAACAGAGAGTTCTTCATCGTTTTTTCGCATTCTGACTACTCTTGTTCCGTCATTTCTTGTTTCAATACCAACAAGATCGGAGGGGCCCCGCTTGAAATGATCTATGAGCTCTTTTAATGATTTCATGATTTTTCTTATATTTCCCGAACTTTAACAAAATACTAAAAGCAAGTTTCATGCAAACAATAACAAAAAGCAAAACAAAAAAGCTGAGTTGCGGAACAGCAGTTATTCAATGTTCTATGGTTTTATTTGTATTTACGCTAGGAAAGGCAAAAGAATAAAAAACAAATATAAGCCGGACCATGGATGGAATATTTCGCAATTTTGATAAATTCAGCAGTAGAACAAAGAGAAAAAGAAATGTTAGCCGCCTATGTTTTGCATAAAGCTATGCAGAGCAAGCAAAAAAGAGCAGAAATCATAAAAGATTCAAAATGCGGGAAGTTTTGACAGTTTAGCACTGTACAGGTTTATCCGTTCTTTTGCTTTTAAGACGCCGTTTATTTGTCTAGTATAAGATAGATGTATGGTAGATATTCTGGATCTGGCATGGATAGTGCTATTTAAATATCAGTAAGCAGTGATTTATTAATACAATGCTGCACAATGCCAATGGATAAGATTTTAAAACTGAGGGATGTGATGAAAAAGAAATCAGGTTTCACGCTCGTTGAGATCATGATTGTTGTCGCAACTATTAGTCTTCTGGCTGCGATGGCCCTCCCTTCTTTCGTTAAAGCTCGTAATAAGGCCATTCAGAATACGTGTATTAGTAACTTACGCCAGGTTGATTCGAGTAAAGAACAGGTTGCAATGGTATTGAGATGGCCGGACGGTCAGGCAACTGATTCCGGTACATACAGAACGGCAGTGAATGAGTACATAAAGAACGGTGAACATTTCTGCCCCGGTAATAACGGCACGTACTCTTATAATGCCATCAGCGTGGATCCTGCCTGCGGATTTTCCGGCGCAGCAATACACCAACTTGATTAAATGTCCGCCTATAGGTTGATAATTTGCAAGACAATGGTGACGAAAATATCTATGCCGAACACTCAATATCCAACAAGGAATGTCCAATTTCCAAGTGAAGATTCCGGTAGATCAGTTGATGATTGGGTGTTCCTTGTCACACCGAAGCATGATAAACAAGGATACTTGTCCCGCAAAGCGGGATTGGATATTCGTCTGCTCTTTTTGCAGCTGAATGTTTAGAGCTGGTTGCCTTGAGCCTTGCGTAATCTGAGCTCGTGCAATAATGCGGCTAACTGAACACTGAAACCTGAACTCTGCCTTTACCGCACAGCGGTAAAGGCGCTCCTCTATTCATCTACCCATACGTAGATATTATCATTATCGTAACTGGGACCCGGTGAGCCTGGGCCCTGTACCTTGTTGGGGCCGTATGATCCCACGGCAGGGCGGAAAGCGGATTGAGAGTCATTTGACTTAAAGTCAGAATCGAAAAAATACGACGTTCCCCACGGGTCTTCAGGTATCTCTCGCACATAAGGTCCTCTCCAGCTTGGATATAAATTGTTGGTGCCTTCATCAAGCAGACCCATGCCCGATACGTTGAGATTTGTTATTTCATTATCAGTATAAGATATTGCGAGTCTTGATGCTCCGCCCGGCCATCTGCCCGTGTCCCATGCCAACTGTTTTATGGCGGTTGAAAGAATTGCGAGGTCCGATTCCGCCTGCTTAATCCTTGTCGTTGCGAGGGCTTTGTTGGTTGCGATAACCGCAATTGCGGCAAGCAATCCAATGATGGCAGTTGCGATCATTGCCTCAGTCAGGGTGAAGCCTTTCCGTTTATTCTGGATGCCTGTTTTTGTCATGAGAGATCTCCATTTGTTTTTCTTTATGCAATATCGAGACTGAACACAACCTTCTTATTGAACCAGTTCAAATTAAAGAAAGCATACTTTGTACCAATTAGAAGAATACCAAACTAAGTCGAAATTTCACATAAAAATTTCCTATTTTTGAGAAAGAAAATGCTGCAAGAAGGCTGTTTTTATCAGGTTTCAACGATTGGCATAGAAATAGCTTCTTTATTAGATATAGTCTTATATACTAGGCTTGGATTGCGACCGAAAACATGAAGAAGCGACTGAAAACAATAATATTCTCTGACATTCGTGATGGAATGACCATACTGGAAGTCATGATTGCGGTGGCCATTTTTGCTATTTGTGTTGCAGGAATGTGTGCGCTCATACAAAACGGCAGAGCATTGAGCGATTTGTCGCGTGATCATTATGTTGCCGCAAATATAGCCAAAAACAGATTGGAAAGGGTTCGAACATTTGATTTTGACCAACTCACGGAATTTATTGAGGTTCACACCCCCGTTGATGTGAGTGGAAACGATGTTTCAGGGTCAGATTATCGGTTTCGGAGAACAACCTTTGTAAGCAATGTGACTGTTAATTTGAGAGAGGTAACGGTTGGCGTAGGCATCAGAAATCGGGTCTCTTTAGAATTTGAAGGTGCAGGAGAGACTATCCAATCATTGTTTGCCGAATATCAAGAGGTGATAGAGTAAAAGGGGTAAGCATGAAAAAATGCGGGTTTACACTTGTAGAAGCTGTTGTTGCAGCAACGATACTGCTGATAGCTATAAGCATGGCAATGGCCGGTTTCTTTTATGTCATGCGCGGGACCCGTATGAGCACGGTTCAGGACGAATTGGATATAGATGTTCAAACATCAATGGAACGTGTCAAAATAGATCTTCGGCTTTCCGCACTGGATAAAATGGCATTTCATCCGGCAGGCGCGGGACCATATACTGCGATGAGTTTTCCCCTGGCTCGAGATGATGACGGGGACGGTGTGGTGGATCTTGACGCGCAGACAAATATTATATGGGACAAAACCCTGATTTATCATGTCTGGGAGTCGGAGCCCTTTCAGCTTCGAGTTACTACATTTGATCCCAGGACCAATTTGACGGATATCGAGAGGCAGGAACAAATAGGTAGTGTGGTTACAAACGGTAACGGTGCATCAGCACATAATGCTGCTAATGCCTCAACAAGAGTTATTTTCGATAATGTGTTCACCTGGAACATTATTCCGCATAGTTCAACTTATGACGGATATAATGACACCCCAAAACGCGAAGTAAATATAATACTCGGGTCCTGCGTTCTTACAAATGGACCGCATTCGTTTACATTTACCGCGGAAGGGAAAAATACAAACAGTTCAGGGTATAAGATAGGGCTGGATAGTCTTTTTGTGTCGCCTTCTTACGGAAGAAGGGAGGCTGAGGCCCATGTACCTTTGGATACTGGTGCGGGTGAGGAAGATGTCGGAGAGACTGTAGAGGCACAGTACATGGCCGGCGGTTCATGGAGCGGAAATTATCAGTTATATTTCCCGGCTGACGGTGTCGGCGATTATTTTACACTTGTCCTGCGGAACGATCAGTGGGAGGAGCGTAACTTTCGCGGCACCGGGTACTCAGCGGAAAACACTACTGTTGAATTCGACAGCACCAATTTTATTGTTAAGCTGGAGGGAAACGGAACGAACTGGATGGCCGAAAATCAGACCGGTTCCGCAGGTGCATCTTATGGCGGTAATCTGTTGTCGGGATGTGCTGTTCGATCGGTGCTCAGGGGTGAAGACATGGTAAACGGCGGTTGGCTCCGGTATAATGGAGAGAAGTGCAGGATCAATTTCAAGGCAGGTACAGCAGGTCAGAATTTCAAGATAAATGCTGCGTTTATTGGAGAATGCTCAAGCGCCAGTGTTCCTGCAAGTGATGTGGCGGTTGGAACTCAGCGTCAGATTACTTTTGGTTCCGGGTTACCCACGAAGCAGATTAACAGCGGAGATGATGCATGGTCCGACTGGCTGGATTATCCGATAGACAAGGAAAAGACTTATCTTGTTTCTTGTTTGATGGATATAGGTGTCGGTAATTGCAATCCTTTCTTCTGGCAGGAAGTCTGGGACACTAATGCTGTCGGGTCGTATCTGCTTACAAATGCTCCTTCCGTAGAGGATACTTCAAATACCGTATGGAATGCCCGTGCGGATTTGACGAATTTACCCATAGTACTGGGCGTTCAATATCTTCATACAAAGTATCCGACCAATGCCACATATACATCAAGTATTTTTGATACACGCCTGGATAGTCCGGATTATATGAGAATTGACTGGACCGAAAATGAGCCAACCGACACAGCGCTTGATATTAGAGTTCGCACCGGCAACAGCAATGATCTTTCAGATGCTGTAGCCTGGACAAATACAACTACCAGGACAGAGTCTGGGACAATTGATCCGGGCGATAACAGATATGTCCAATTTCAGGCACAGTTTTATACCGATCCTGCCGGTACCGCGACACCTATTCTTAAAGATGTAACAATTCAATGGGAAGGTGAGACCCAGCTTGTTGATGTAGGCGGGACATTTACGCAGGGTCCGGATTATGGTGTGTTCAAGCTGGAGGTCGATGGCGAGGAATTGAGGCAGGGTATAATGATTGAACTGGAGATTTTTAAAGATGCGGCAGGTTATCAGGGTGACCAGCGAATGACCTCAGCTATGACGGCTGAAATCAGGCCGCGAAATACAGGGAAGTAGGGGAGAATGATAAATGATGAACGCAGAATGATGAATGATGAATTTAAAATGGAGGACAGAGTGATGAAGACTTATGACAAAAATAGAAACGGGGCGGCTTTGTTGACTGTGCTTATGGTTATTATGACCGTAACCATACTGCTTGGCACTGTTATTTCCGCGGGCATTCAGCGCACATTTACAACAAAGAAGCTGACCAAACGTTTGAAAGCGACCGCGTATGCGGAAGCGGGAGTAGACGAGGCATACAGTATTTTGTCCACGAATTTTGCGGCGCGGACAAACGCGGCGATGTTTCCCGCAAAGAGTTACGGTGATGGCTCTTATGATGCAACTGTGATTCCCATAAGTAATGATATGGCTCTTATCATCTGCACGGGAATTTGTGAAGAAGCAGTTGCCGCTGTTATGGTTGACGTTAAGAACTATGGCGGCAGTACTCCTGGTTTCAGCGTCCCCACCTGGGATACGAACATTCTTGATATAGCCATACTCTGCGGCGGTGACTTTGATTTGAACGGAAGCGGTGATGTAACCGGCTCAACCGGCGCTACGATCCATGTTAATGGTGAGATTGATCTTCATAATAAAGATATAACCGTGGGGAACCTGCAATCTTCCGTCTCGATAGATGGGGGCCCTCAAGCTGATGTTACTGGAAATGCTACGGCACCGGATATTGATGTTGATGTATCAGGCACTGAAACAGAACAGGCAGTTGATAATATCGCTATACCGGAAATCGATCTGACACCGTATTACAACGAAGCTCTGGCTAACAGTGAGGTGATTGACGGAGATGTTCATTGGGCCGGAGATAATCTGAATCCGGCCGGTGGTATAATATGGGTTAACGGCAATGTCGATATTTCCAGTGATACCGTTATCAATGGAACCGTCATTGCCACCGGCTATATTCATATCTCCGCCAATAACGGCTCCAAGTTCAGTGAGACAAACGGTTATCCGTTATTTGTGAGCAGAGACAGCTATATACGAAATCAGTGTTCGGGTGATATAGACGGTTTCATCTATGTGCCGAACGGTGATTATATACATTCCGCTAATGGAACGGTAGATGGTATGATTGTTGTCGGCGGTGATATTGATAAGACCGGTAATTCAGATATCATGACTTACGAGTTCTGCTGGCCGACACCGCCGGGCGGTGACTCCGGCCCGGGTTCCGGTGAGGATGTTATAGGCATCTCCGCCTGGCAGCAGTAGGCGCGCCGGTTATTGGTTATCAATCGTCATAATATTGTTACTGGATTGTCTCTTTTCGGCGACATGACGGGCATTTTTTCAATAAAAGATCCGTGAAAAATCCTTATTTCAGGCATTTTTCTAAGCTTTTTCTGTCTTATTTGAACCAAACCTGAAAATCCTCATTTCCGGCACGTTCGATGCTCATTTATATAGTGAAATGAGCATTAATCTATATTCGAAAAGAGGCCTTACTCTTGTTGAGGTAATGATCGCGGGGGCGATTCTTGCTTTTACTATGTCGGCCTTTCTAACCACATTTGTGTCTGCCCAGCGATCAGCGGTCATTGCCAACGAATTCATGGAGAAGATGCATGAGGCAAGACAGCTGATGGAAGAGCTGGTCGCGCATGATTATGGCGATTCAGAGCTGAGTCTGGGAACACATCTTGTTACCGGCGGCAGTTACTCTGTGTCCATGAACTCTGAATATTCGGACACAAAAGATGTCACATTGACTCTTTCCTGGACTCAGGCCGGCAGTTCCAGAATATCAAATTTAACTCTTACATCTTCAATTACAAGGAGTATGCATCAATGAAGACGGGAAGTTTATTTCTGCCCCCGCTAAAAGCGGGGCAAGCTCAACGTTTACCCCGCAATATATGCGGGGCGGTCGGCCTGTCTCGCATAAGAGGCTTCACGTTAACGGAGATGTTGATGACGGTGGGTGTTTTCAGCGTGATCATGTCGGGCGTTTTTGCGGTTTATATTTCCGGGCAGAAGGTATGGCATCAGACCTCGGTGAACATGCGCACGGCCAATGAAGCCAGTCTGATAGTGGAAAAGATGGTGTACGGCATAAGCTTATACAGCGGAGTACGGGCCGCGAAGGGGTCAACCGTGAATATTGTTCCGTCGGGTAACGATTGGGCTTTGAGCTACGAATCCGCTGACAGCGTAACCAATCTCTTTGAATATGACAGCGGGCTCGGACGCATATCGTATTCAAATACCGGCTCAGTGAGCAATCCTATAGTGACAGGAGAGGATGTGTCGGGTGCTTCGGTTTCTAATACGGGAGACGGGCTTGTTATATCGGTTGTTGTAAGTATTACAGAAGGCCGATTTTCATCGGTGAATACGGTGAATTCATATGTGAACTACCGGAATTGAGGGTGATATGAAAAAGTGCAAAACAAAACAGGGTGTGGCGCTTGTGACTGTAATGTGTTTTGTCGCTATACTTGGAGTTTTGCTTGCGGTGATCATGCAATCAGCAGGTACGCATATGAAAATAGCCAGAAGTCAGGTCGATATTGAAAAAGCTCTGTATGTGGCTGAGGCCGGGGCGGAATACGCGGTTGCGCATATAGTAAGCGGCGGTACCGTGCCTGCGACTTTGTATGGCACGATTGGCGATGGTGTGTATTGTGTGGCCATAATTAACGGCGAAACTCTGGGCGACAGTCCGCATACCATTGCCGGTGAGGTTAATATTAATCCCAATAACAGTCCGCAGAATGAGTTTACGCTTACATTAGAGGGCGGCGTAGTTATCACGCGTGACAATCTGGTCCAGGATTTTTCCGGTTATACCGGTGATGCGATAAGCGTTCATGTCAAACCAAAGGGTAACGGTAATCAGAATGGGTTGATAGTTGATGGTGAGCCTTATGATTTGAGTAATGCGAATACATATGACGTAGTTTCCGGTTATATGACAGTTAATCTTTATAACGACAATATCAACAAGCAGGGCAAAGCTGTCGGGAAATGGTGGATTGCCATTGCCACAACATGCGCGGAAGTAACTATTTCAGAGTGATGACTATATAGCCAGAAAGGACGGAGACAAAGTGATGAGCAGCACACGAAAAGTTGGCGAGACAGGGTCTGGCCTTTCCGCCACAGGCGGATCCGCCCGCGGAGGAGAATTTAAAGGGCAAAAGGGACATTCAACCGGCCTGACCCTAAGCGAGCCTGTTATATCGATATGTGTATCACTCATGTTTGTGTGTTTACTCGCCCGAACTTCAGGAGCCATGGGGAGAGGGCGACCTCCAGGGCCGCCGACAACAACCACCACCACAACCACTACGACCACAACTACTACTACAACGACGACAACGACCACAACAACGATTCCCGGAGATGGTGGATCAAGCGGCGGCGGCACAGGATCGAGCGATCAGTATGCGATTATTTCCGTTGCCACGGTTGACGGTGAGTCGCGTGTTGTGATGCTGGAAGGTGTTCGCAGAAAGACATGGGCGCAATTCGCTTTATGGTCGGATGATAACAGGGCTATTTATTTCAAGTCGGGCGAAAGGTTTGACGGGCGTGTTCACGCAAATACGGATTTGTATTTCAACGGTGATCCGGAATTCTTTGAGAGGGTGACATCAGCAAGTGAAACATACGGCGGCAGTACTAATGATGCCATATTTCATGAAGGATTCGATTTGGATGTAGCGACTGATTCGATGGCGGATATTGATTTCGACGATTTAAAGGGCAAATCAACTATGATTGTAACCGGTGTTACTGAGATAACATTCAGCGGCACCAATATGGTTGTTTCCAATGAGCGAATGGGCTGGGTAAATTCGAACGTAACAGTTTCTGGAGAGCAAATAGTTTATGTTGAAACGGGAACCGGCGGTGGCTCAGATAAATATGGAGATGTATATATCTCCGGTGAGCTTGATGGCCGGGTTACCATTATCACTGATCGGGATGTGAATATAACAAATCATCTGACCTACGCGGTTGATCCTCAGGTAGACAGCGATTCAGATGACGCTTTAGGTTTAATTTCCCAGCGTGACATAGTTGTGAAGCCGTCCTGTCCTAATAACCTGGTTATAAACGCGCATATGATGGCTACGGGAAATGCCACTCCTCAGAGTAATGACGGCAGTTTCGGTGTGGAGAATTACAGCTCGGGATCGCCCAGAGGCACGCTTACCGTGCATGGCGGGATTGTCCAGGATTATCGAGGGGCGGTAGGCACTTTTAATCCTTACACGGGGCAGGGTGTCAGTGGGTTTGAAAAAAAATATACTTATGATACCAGGTTTGCCGTTAATCCGCCCCCGGAATATCCGCCGTTAAGTAATGATCTGGACTTTGGTACATGGAGGGATCATTGATGAATGAGAAGAAAATAACACCGTTTGAAAAATATGGTCTTGGCGTTGCTGCTGCGGTGTTTTTCGGGACTGTAGTGTTTTGTTGTTTTTCTGTGATCAGGACTATGCGTTCTTCTGGCCAAAAGGAATACACCGTGTCTGAAACTACAGTTAGCGCCGATACTATTAAGAGTACCGAATATAACAGACCTTCTGTTGGGGCAGTTACGGTTTCCCGTGTTAGACAGCCGGAAAAACATTCTGAACAGGCGTCTGACGATTATCAGTTCAGACTGAATCTGTCCGCTCACCTGAGGAAACAAAGTGAAGAATTAAGAGCAGAAGCGGAGGTTTTACAGGATACAGAAGAAAAAAGGAGTTTGGCCCTTACAGAAGAGGAAGCAGAATCCCTGGAGGAAAGCGGAAATATGATTTATTAACTATTCTTTCTCAAATGTTCAAAAATGGCAAGATATAGTCTTGTCTGTATATATGTTAATGTTATGTTTACTTTGGTTAAGGGAGTTGGCATGGAATGTGCTAATTAAGTATCGTTTATAATTTTATTTAAAGAATATTATGGCAGATAAAGATAAGCTATCAAAGACTATGCGGATCGATTTGATCCCCGATGTGCCTACCGCCCCGGAATCTATGAAGAAGCGGGTACTTATAGCTTCTTCTGCCCGCAAACACAAAAGAATTGATCTTTCTGCCAAGGGGAAAAAATCTCATTATCAGGAGCTTCTTCAAAGCATTTACGATGCTGCATTTATTACTGATCAGGACGGTAGAATTACTGACTGCAATGTAAGAGCGCTTGAATTCTTACAATATGTCCGAAAAGATCTTATCGGACTTACTATTTTTGATGTCATTTCCGGGTCGGACGAAAGTCTTGTGCAGACTTTATGGCAGAATCTTGAGAACGAGAGATTTACTCTGATCCAGGCATATTGTGTGCGTAAAGACGGTTCTTATTTTCCTGCTGAAATATCAGTTAATAAACTCAAGCTCGAACAAACGCACCTTTGTTTTTTTGTGCGTGATATTACTTTACGCAGACAGGCGGAGGAAATGCTGCGAACTGAGCATAGCGCAATCCAGAATTCCGTAAACGGTATTGTTATAGCCGATATGAATGCGGATATTGAATATGCTAATCCCGCAACTGCACAGATGTGGGGTTTTTCCAGTACTGATGAGCTGATCGACCAGAACACACAGATTTTGTTCGAAAATAAAGAAATGGCAAAGGAAATGATCGATTTTGTGATTGGTGACCAGAAAACCTGGACGGGAGAAATGATTGCAGCAAAGAATGGAGGGGGTATATTTGATGTGCAGATTTCTGCCGCGTGCAATCGTAACTCCGATGGTGAGCCGGTGGGTGTGATATTTTCATTTCTGGATATCAGCGTTCACAAGCGGGCCGAGGAAAAACTGCAGGAAGAGCGGGCTTTACTGCGTACCCTGATAGATAATCTGCCGTCCTATATCTTTGTTAAAGATACCGAAAGCAGATTTATGATCAATAATCTGGCTCATATGCATGTGCTGGGTGCTAAAACACAGGAGGAGTTAACAGGTAAGTCCGATTTCGATATTTTTCCCGAGGAATTGGCCGTTAAATACCGTGAGGATGAACAGGCTGTAATGAAAACCGGCGAAGCCGTTGTCAATAAGGAAGAGTATACAATTGACCAGGAAACGGGAGTTCAGCAATGGCTGGCAACAACCAAAATTCCTCTGCGTAACAGTGCCGGAGAAGTGGTTGGCCTTGTAGGTATGAGTTGGGATGTTACCGACAGAAAACGCGCTGAAGAGGCAGAGAAGGAAACCGAACGTCAACGCGTAATGCTCGAGAGTCTGGGGGCGGCATGTCATCATCTGGGACAGCCTGCCACGGTTCTTTTAGCCAACATTGGCATCATCCAGAAGAAAATAGGTGGTGATGGAGACGCAATGATGAAAGAGCTTGTTGACTCCAGTATACAGGCAGCCGAAGCGCTTGGAGATATTCTTCACAAGCTGAATGCGGTTAACGAATACAAGACCACCGAGTATCTGAAAAGGCCGGAAGGCTCAGATGCTGCAGATAGCAGAATCCTGGATATATAAAAGCAAAGAGAAAAACATATCTCACCCGGCTCTCCCGAGCCTTGAGTTCCCGAGCACACAGAGAAAAGCATGTCTCTTCTTTTTTTGTGGTTTTTGTGCTTTTTCGCGGTTACCATAAATTCATGAAACAGATCTGGGCATATTACGTTACTGTTTTTCTCAGCGCTTTTCTTCTTTTCCAGATTCAGCCGATGATATCAAAGACGCTGCTTCCCGGTTTTGGAGGCAGTTATCTGGTATGGGGCGCCTGCATGGTGTTTTTTCAGGGCATGCTTCTCGCAGGCTATATTTATGCGCATTACGTACAGCGATTATCAGGTGTGTTTAAATATGCACGACTGCACTGGCTGTTACTGGCTGTGCCGATATTCTTTTTTCCATCTAATCTCAGTGAGCTTGCAATTAATTCCTGTTCCGGCGGCTCACTGGTTATTATCATCCTGAGACTGCTTTTTGTTATGGTCGGAGTGCCGTTTTTTGTTCTTTCTACAACCAGTCTGATATTACAAAGATGGTTGTCGGTATCAAACCTTCCCGAAAAGAGTAATCCGTATATTCTTTATGGAGCATCAAATTCAGGTTCAATGCTGGCTTTGTTATCATATCCAATAATTGTCGAGCCTTTTCTGAGCCTTAAACAGCAGGGTTATGTATGGTGGATTGGTTATGCGTCATTAGTGATTCTTCATGTTTTCTGTTTTCCACGCAGAAATGGAATGTGGAATGCGGAATGCGAAATACGGAATACAAAAAGGCAAATAAAACAATCCGAAATCCCGCGAAGCGGGACAAGTCCGAAACCTGCCCCGCCACGGCGGGGTCCGAAATCCGAAATTTTTTCTTGGTTTCTTCTCAGTGCGGCTGCAGTGCAACGCGTCCGTCGCCAAAGACAAACTTGAGTTTTGCACCATTGTTCTCTGCAATACTCAAGTAAGTAAAATTTTCCTGTGCGATTGGAAGATTATCGGGATCCAGCTCATAAACATCAAACATCTGCCCATCGCATACATACGTAGCCAAAGCGCCAGTCCCTAATCCTATCATACCTATTCGTTTCAGCTTGATATTATCGGATAACAGCACCTGAGCCGGCGGCGTTGAGTAATGATAATATCCCAGAGGTATACTTTTTTTCGGTCCGGCAATATATTGCCTGCCATGCTGGGTTGTGCCATGCTGGAGATAGCGAAGATCGCCCTTTTCATAGATCTTGTATATTCCATAATAATTCCTGAGTCTTTTCATACCCATTGCACCTGCGGCAAATTCTTCCGT
>JBHORK010000029.1:0-26807 GCA_042565725.1 Verrucomicrobiota bacterium | reverse complement strand
AGATCGCCTTCTTATGCCAACATACTCTCTTTTGCAGTTACTATATGAATTCAAGAGCTCTAACAAATGAATGCAGACTATTGTCGCTAGCCGCGCCAAACTGTAATTCAGACGTTGGCTCCTTGACTCAAGATAGACAAATATTGTATATTGATATTTAGAAATAAAGGAGACCTAATGAGCATAACAACCGTAAATATATCATTTCAAGATCCACTACTCCGAGATATTGATCGCGTGGCACGAAAGGAATCGCGAAGTCGATCTGAATTCTTGCGTGAAGCAGCCCGTGCATACATCCAGCGTAAGAAGCGTTGGGCTAACGTATTCACCATGGGACAGCAAATTGCCAAGAGCAAGAATCTCACACCTGAAGACGTGTCGCGAGAAATTAAGACTTATCGCAAGAGCAAGGCGTCACGTCGATGACACCTCCACGTATAGTCCTTGACTCCAATGTAATTATTTCAGGCATTCTTTTTGGCGGCCATCCAGGCCGCCTTCTTGAACATGCCCTTGACGGTTCCCTGCAGTGTTTCTTGTCTCTACCAATTCTGGATGAGATTCGCGAGGTTCTCCAGCGACCGAAGTTCGGATTATCATCAGAACAAGCACTCACCCTGATTGAGGAGCTTCATGATTTGTGCTGCATTGTAACACCCAAAACCGGAGTTCGAGTAATTGATGCCGATCCAGATGACAATATGATTCTAGAGTGCGCATCTGCCGCCAATGCACACATAATTGTATCTGGAGATTCACACCTTCTTGACTTGGGTCAGTGGAAGGGCATCCGCATTCTTACTCCATCTGATTTTGAGAAAGAAATCCAGAGCCAACAACCGGATGCATGTGATTGAAAATGGCGCGCCATTTTCAACACATGATCCAATCGTCACCCCGCAAACTCAGCGACATTATCCAGAATCTTTCCCCTGATTTCCTGTAGATCGTATGAATTGCGGCATTTAATACGAACGACAGGAATTCCCGCAGAAGAAAAGGATTTATCGACAAAAGAATCACGATCTCCCTTCCTTAAACTATTAATATCAGGGACCCCGCCACTGCGGGGCCCCCTACCCTCACATGTCATGTCAACCCTGTCGAACGACAAGGTCGGATGACGTGATGACTTTTATCAACAACCTATAACAAGACAATTGAAAAAGTCGAAAAAATAAACATAAAAAAAGACGCTTGTGGGGTAAACCCTACAAGCTTAAAAAGACACGCATAAATTCTCTCTGTTTACACCCAAGACCCCTTGCTCCCTGTCACTTCGTGACCCCGGAATTAACACGCACCAAACCCGAATTGTTTCCTACCTTTTGCACTTAAAGTACAGAATACCATCCCCTGCCCTCTCCTCTTGCCCTGATATTCCCGGCAAAATTACTGAACTTTGCCGGTCAGCATTTACAGGTGATAGGCTGACCGCTGGGTCGGCTTTTGCTGGAACAGCGAATTGACTTAAATCTCAATATCAGATAATGTTTTCAAAGGTTTTAACCAATTTAACTGTTTTTTTAAAATCGGGATAGGCTGACCGAGGCTCGGTCGGGTTAATCACAAGTTCTGTTTAAAATGAAAGGATGATATATCATGAGTGAATCAACATTTCTCAGGGAAGTTCCCGATCTGAAGGATATTGAAAATCGAACAGGAGAATGTCCTGGTTACTCTGTCTGCATACTCAAAGACGATACATTTGTTGGAATATCTCTAACACCCATCGCAGATGACGATCCCATGAAGATTGCAGGCATTGCCCTGTCTAGAGAGAATGCAAATGCTTTCCTCGCAGGACTACAGAAAGCAATAGGAAGTCTGAAAGAAGAATAAGAAACAGAACAAATTTCTGCAGGTTATTGCAGCTAACGCCGCAAAACCTGAGAATGACGTTCTGCATAAGGAAACAATATCTATAATACCAAAAGAGAAAGCAAGTGACATGAAGCGAAGAACCTTTATTCGCGCGGCGGCCCTCGGCAGCACTGCGTTATTGACAGCAAGCCCCATGAGTCTGTTTGCCGCTGCAAAACCCAAGAATCATCCTAACATACTTTTTCTCATCTCCGATGACTTGACATGTGCACTCAGTGGTTATGGCCGGCGGCAATGCATTACTCCTCATATTGACCAACTGGCAAGTCGAGGCGTACAGTTTGATCGTGCCTACACTATGAATCCTGTGTGCGGTCCAGCGCGTGCGGCAATAATGTCAGGTTTATCGCCATGGACAACGGGTGTTATGGCGAACTACTACAACGAAGATGGACATGACGTTCTGCGTAAGAATGTTTCCAATCTGGTTACCATGCCACAGTTTCTTCGGAAAAAAGGTTACCATGCCGCACGGATATCAAAGATATACCACATGGGCATACCCGGTGAAATAATATCAGGAACAGCGCGTGCGGACGATGAGTCATCGTGGGACGTTGCAGTCAATGTTAAGGCTGAGGAACAGAATATTCCCGGCAAAAAAGAAGATCTTTCTCCGGCTATTAGGCATCCGGGTGTCGGCTTTATTAAAGTTGAGGCGGAAGGTGACGATACTCTTCATGCCGATAGGATGGCTGCCGATAAGGCCATTGCAATGATGCCGGAGCTGGCAAAATCCGGAAAACCGTTTTTCCTTGGTGTAGGACTCGTTAGACCGCACGTGCCGCTTGTTGCACCAAGTAGATTCTTTGAACCTTTTCCAGAGGATGATATGATACTGGCAAAAAAAGTTAAGAATGACCTTAAAGACGTACCCAAGCCTGCACAGAAAATGAAAAACTTTCCGCGTTACGGGATGAGTATCGAACAGCAAAAGAAGGCTCTCAGTGCATATTATGCGTCCGTGAGCTTTATGGATGTTCAGGTTGGCAGGATACTGAAGGCACTTGATGAAAACGGACTGGATGACAACACCATTGTCGTATTTATGTCTGATCACGGTTGGAATCTTGGCGAACATGATTGCTGGCAGAAGCTTAGTTTATGGGAAGACTCCATTCGCACTCCGCTGATTATTTCCGCACCCGGAAAGGCCGCCGGCAAAAGATGCGCACGGGTTGTCGAACATGTAGACCTTTATCCAACGCTGGTTGAGTTGTGCGGTTACACGCCCCCCGCTGGCCTTGCAGGACAATCCATGGTACCGCTTCTGAACGACCCGGCATCAAATGAATGGGCTGACAAGGCAGCCTATACTGTTACATACAAAGGTAAAGGGGAATCCCTGCGGACTGATGACTGGCATTTGAACCTATGGTCTGACGGTAAGGCCGGCATAGAACTGTATGACGTGCGGAAAGATCCCGGTGAGTTCACCAACCTTGCCAAGGATCCCAAACATGGAGAAATACTGGAACGCCTCATGGCTGACCTTAGAGCTCGCCGGTCGAAATTTAACGGAATAATCCCCTCGTCCAGCAAAAATAAGAAAAAGGGAAGCTGAGCAGAACAATAGAATGCACTCGATTCTGAAAAGCCGCGCTTTTCAGAACGAGTGATTTGTAACGTTAGAACTTCTTGATAATTACTTTAAAAGTATGCCATAATACAATTCGAGGTGAATATGAAAAAACGTGAGTACCATGTGATAATAGAAAAAGATAGCGAAGGCTACTTTGTCGCAAGTGTTCCAGAACTTGCAGGATGTCACACCCAAGCAAAATCTCTCGACACCCTGATGAAAAGAGTGAGAGAAGCTATCGAGCTCTGTCTTGAGGTCGAGAAATACACCCCGACTCATTTTGTGGGGTTGCAAACGGTTGTGGTGTAACAATGCCAAAGCGCCCTCGTCTTCGCGGTAAAGATCTGATCAAAGCCCTCCGGAATGCAGGATTTGATGTCATCAGAATTAAAGGAAGTCATCATTTTCTTCGTCATTCAGATGGTCGTTGCACTGTTGTTCCAGTACACTCCGGAGAAACTATTGGTCCTGGACTTTTTAATAAAATTCTTCGTGACACAGAACTCGAAACCGAAGACATCATAAGCCTTTTGAAATAAACTTGTTCTAACAACCATTAAGTCCAGATTGGCAAGCACAAAAAGCCCCCTCTGAGAAAAAGTAGTCTTCTCTCTGTCCGTATCGACAACAAAAGGTCTGGCTTAGTTTCCAGCTTTGCGGCTCAGATAAAGATATCTGGCTAAACAACCATGTTGACTCAGTGGACAAGTTAGAACTTTGAGGCTCTACTCGAACACTGCCCCGATTTGTGATCGAGGCGGTCAAGAAACAACGTATAGTTAAACCCTGAGACTACTCCATCAAAGAGAGCGGCTACCTGCATAGCAGGACCAGTTATTACCGAGCTTGTATCAGGGGCAGATACCAATAATTATCGATCTATGTAAAAAAGTGCGGTGAGCAGGCCGTCCAATCAACGAAACAGAACCCATGCTTTAAGACCGCAACTGCGGCCCGCCCATGAGAAGCACGTGCAGTCATACTGCATAAGAGTACACCTCTCGCTTTTTGGACACACACTTGTCAGGTTCCAGTTAGGCTTGCGGATCGACCTGCTCAACGCGAAATAAGTTATGCAGCTCGTCTTGCGAGTTTATCAAATTCAAATACTTTCTTGTTCTTGAGCATGTAGTACACGGCTCTTGCGTATTTACAGGCAAGAATATTGTTTGCAAGGAATTTTCCCTTCTTGGCTTCAAGTCGTTGAGCGTACTTTCTCATCTCAGGATTGCGACCTTTACCGAGAACCGCAGCTTCATGAAACGCATACTTAAGGTAACCGTTTCCCATCTTACCTGCTTTGCCGCCCTTGATCTTGCCCGCACTGGCAACAGTACCTTTGACCAGACGACAATAGCTGAGAAAATCCTGAACTGAACTGAAGCGATTTATGTCATCGATCTCATAGAGCATTATCAAAGCCAGCATCCGCCCTATACCGGGAACTGTTTTGAGGGTGTTGTATTCAGTAAGATAATTACTCCTGGTGTGTCCCGCGATGGCTTGATCGAGCTTCCTTATTATAAGGTCGAATTGCTTGACCATATGCATGCTGGCCTCCATAGAGATTTTATCAATGGGTTCAGTATATACATCTTTCAGTTCATCAAGCCACCGGTCACGCGTTTTATTAGTGCTGTTGAGTGGTGAATGACCAATGGTCATGACGCCCATAGACAAAGCTGTCAGAATCCCGGAACGTTTCCAGACGAAGCCGACACGCTTACGCAGCAGTCCGCGTACAGCACGCTTCTCACGAGGATAGACATATGCAGGTGGAATCAGGTTGCAACGCAGCAAGTGAGCGATCTGCATAGAGTCGGTCTTATCGTTCTTGGTTTTAAACCCATGTATGGCACTCATGAATAAAGCATGACCAAGAACGAACTCAATTCCGGCATCCAGACAGGCATCGGCCAGCCAATACCAGTTGAATGTGCACTCACAGCAGACTGTGAGACTATGGCGATACGGCTCAACGAGCTTGAGGAAATAGTCGAAACTATTTTCCCTGATATTGCGATGAACAAGGATGTTTCCGTCTTTATCCATAACACAGATGTACATCATCCTTGAATGTAGGTCTATTCCGCAGCTATACTCTGTAGTGGTTCTATGATATGTAAACATGGTGGCTCCTCCTTATGTTTCTTGTTGTTAACATTTTGATGCGACTAACATCGTTTCAATTTGATTCTAAGCGAGGAGCCTCCTTTCAATACTCCGTGCCTTTTAACCCTAACATAGTTTGACAATTTAAAGGACTTAGCGAAGTATCAACCAAATGGAAAATATTTGCACGTAGCCGCGCAAAATTCTCATTTGCAGCGTTCGGCACCAAGAAAGATGTTGCCATAAGGCACACTTTGTGATATCTTATTGCCATGGATTATTATCGCTGGGATCAAGAAAAGAATGAGCACATCAAAGCTGAACGCGGTATCAGCTTTGATCAAATTGTGATGCATATTGAGAAAGGTGATGTTCTAGACGTATACGAACACCCCAATCAAAAGAAATACCCGAATCAGCAGATTTTGGTCATAGAGATTGATAAGTATGCGTATCTGGTTCCATTTGTAGAATCAGAAGAAGGAAGATTTCTAAAAACAGCCATGCCGAGTCGCAAAGCAACTCGGCATTATTTAGGAGCGTGAGATGAAAAAAATAAAACTAGATAAAGAGGAACAAGAGATTCTCGACTCTTTTGAACGAGGAGAGTGGAAGCCTGTCAAGAATCTCAAACGTGAAGTCAAACGCCATCAGCAATATGCCAGAAATACGATTAAGAAAGATCGAAGGGTTAATATTAGAATATCCTCCAAAGATCTTGAAGAGATCCAAGGCATCGCGGTCGCAGACGGCATTCCCTATCAAACTCTAATGTCCAGTGTTCTCCATAGATTTGTCGGAGGACGCCTTGTTGAACCAAAAAGCCGAACAAGAGGATGATTATTTTCCAAAGGCCCGGCCTTTGAAAAAAATATTATCCTGAGCGTTAGAATTCATAAAACAAACATTGACACCACACATCTGACTGTGTGATAATATGTGTGGAGGTGCAAAATGGCTACAAATCTACAAATTGATGACAAACTGATTACTAAGGCAGTCAAGCTCGGCGGTCATCACACAAAAAAGGCAGCTGTCACTCAAGCTCTAACGGAATATATCCACCATATTGAACAGGAAAACATCTTTTCCTTGTTTGGATCTGTTGATTTTGACCCAAAATATAATTATAAAAAACAAAGGGCTAGAGCTTGAGAATTCTTGTTGATACAAGTGTGTGGTCAGCTGCTTTGCGTCGTGGCAGAAACGCCACATCCGCACAGGCTGATGAACTGCGGAACCTGATAGCAGACCACCGCGTTGAAATTATTGGACCAATTCGGCAGGAATTACTCTCAGGTATTCGCGAGGCTTCGCAGTTCAAAAAACTGGACAAGCACCTTGCTGCATTTCCAGACATCCCGCTAACCACAGAGGACTATGTTGCTGCAGCCAAGTTTTTCAACATCTGCAAATCAAAAGGCATTCAAGGATCAAATACGGATTTCCTGATCTGTGCTGTAGCAGTTCGAAATCATTTGTCTATCTTCACAACAGACAGAGACTTTACCATGTTCGCCAAATATCTCCCCGTAGTATTGCATGAAATAAAATAATTCTAACAAAATCTTCCACGTGATTGGCACGTAGCCGCGCCAACCACGTGAAGATCAACGTTAGCTTCTGGAAAATTGACAATTTCACCCTATATGATACCATATTTTAATGAGTCCAACGGTATTTAGGGAAAAGGGTTATAGGTTCTATTTCTTCTCACTGGAAGAAAAACGAATGCATGTTCATGTAGCAGGACATGATGGAAATGCTAAATTCTGGCTGGAACCAGAAATAGAACTAGCAATGTCTCATGACATTGCCAAACATGAAATAAACAACATTCAAAAGATTATTAAAGGTCACAAAGATGAACTCACAAACGCTTGGCATGAGCACCTCAGTTCTTGAGGTCACACATATCGATACAAAAGGCTTGTGGCTCTTTGTTGATAACAAAGAGCACTATATGCCTTTTGATCAATTTCCATGGTTTTCTGACGCATCCGTCAAGCAGATATCAAATGTTGAAAAACAATCCCAAGATCATCTTCACTGGCCTGATCTCGATATTGACCTTACATTGGACATGATCGACCATCCTGAAAACTATCCTTTGAAATACAAATAAGCTAACCAAGGCATGGAGAATATTGCACCTTGCGGCGCAAATTCTCATGCCAGGCGTTGTAGCTAAGAGATTTATGATGAATGAAGAATCAAGTAATCTGTTGTGGTGGGTGATTCCGCATGAACTTGCCGGAATGCCTATGCCCTATGTTCATCAAAATCGCAGAGGTCATAAAGATAGTTTCGACCTCAATCAATTTGATGATGATCTTCCTATCCTTCACAGGGCAGGCATCCGGTCTGTGGTGTGTTTGCTCGACATCCCATCAGACAAACGTGTTTATGAGGCAGCTGGCTTCTCTTTTATTTGCAGTCCGATCAAGAACTGCAGACCTCCGGAGCTGAAACAAACAAAACAAATTGTTCAGTTTATGCTTGGCGCACCCAAAGGTGTCGCAGTACATTGTCAGTGTGGTATTGGTCGAACAGGAACTATTCTGGCAGCATACCTCATTCATGAAGGATCTTCTGCTCATGAATCTATTCAGAGGATTAGGGATGCTGAACCAGCAGCTATCGAGACCAGTTCCCAGGAACAGTTCCTTCATCAATATGAACAAGAAATCAGATAACTAAGGAGCTACAACACAGGACTAAGCGTCAATGCACTACATGCAGACTAACTACTTTGTGAGAAAATATGGCCTCCAGTAACCGCAGAAGACTATACGGGACGACCCTGTTGTCCGGCGCCGTCTCGATTTCGTCGTACATCCTTCTCTACATAAACCAGGAGTGGGTTACCCGTAACTTCACTCGTGGCGGCGCGTATGCCATACTTCCGATTGCCACGGCCTTTTACTTCTCGTTTGTCCACGGGACATTCACCAGCTGCCTTCTGGATATGCTCGGGTTACGCGTGGCAAAAAGCGCCACTGCCGACAAGAGACAAGCCGGAGGGGCATCGCAAGGGGAGGTGCAGCCATGACTACCCGCTTGGCTGCTATCTTCATCACCGGGTTGTTACTCGCCTTGTCGGCTATTCCGGCTGTCGCGGGCGGGGTCCCCAAAGACCTTCCCCCAACCGGCATCGTCAACGCTGTCGATGCCCAAACCCGCACAATTATCTTCCGTCCCGACGGCGCTGACAACCCAATGACGCTGCCACTGGATGGATCAGTGGATGCATTACGAATTCCCGTGGGCTCGCGTGTAATCGTCGACATGGGAGAGCGAGACGGTCGTTCCGTGGTGCTGGACGTGAGCAAGATGTTCGTCACGTTGACACCCACACTGATGATCGCCCTCGTGATCATCGGGATGGTCGGCGGAATGCTGAGCGGGTTCATCGGCTCGGGGGGGGCCTTTGTCATGACGCCAAGCATGATGTCGCTGGGCATCCCCGGTGTTGTGGCCCTGGCCAGCAACATGTGCCACAAATTTCCCAAAGCGTTGGTTGGTGCCTACAAGCGCTACCGATACGGACAGGCGGATCTGAAGCTGGGCCTCGTGATCGGAATCTCGGCCATTGCCGGTGTACAGATTGGGATCCGGGTACAGAAGGCTATCCTTGCTACGTGGGGGAAGACGGGATCCGACCTGTATCTGAGCCTTGCGTATGTGACGGTTCTTCTCTTGTTTGGCGCATACGTGCTCTTCGACGCGTGGCGGCTATGGCGTGGGGGGATCGAGGTTAAAACCTCCGCATTGGCCGTGGCACTCCAGAAGATTCGCATTCCTCCCGTCATGGATTTCCCCGTCGCTGGCCTGAAGCTTTCGGTGTGGGTCACAGTACCGATCGGCCTGGCCTCGGGCCTGCTGGTCGCCACGATCGCCGCCGGTGGTCTGATCGGTGTTCCCGGCATGATCTACGCCTTGGGCGCGACAGCAGTGGTCGCCACCGCAACCCAGTTGGTGACGGCCTTTGTGATGGGGCTGTATGGCGCCGTGTACTGGGCCGTCGGCGGCTTTGTCGATATTCGATTGACCCTCCTGATCCTGGCCGGCTCACTGGTCGGCATACAGTTCGGCGCCATCGGGACGACCTACGTTAAAGATTACACCATCAAGATTACGATGGGCGTCGTCATGCTCATCGTTGCCGTAAGTCGCGCCGCGAAGGTGCCCGTGTTGCTGGCGGACCTGCACTGGATGTCCCTTTCGTCCGATGCCGGCAGCCGGTTGGAATCCGTTAGCTTTTGGGCGCTCATCGCGGCACTGTCTTCAGCCTGTGCTATCGTGTTCGGCACGACGATTCGGGGCATGCTCCGGGCGCGGCGCGGCGGGGATGCACGTTCCGGCTGATGCAAACAACTGAATATCGAACGCGACTCCGCTAAGACCGCCAACGTCTGGTCATGCGTAACGTTGGGCAAACATAGAGACAGGAGAACAGAAAGCATGGGCATTATTGATCTAAAAACGGAACAGAAGGCGTCCAGAGAGAGACCGCGATACCGCTATTCGCTTGCGGCAAAGTGCTTCTTCTTGTCAATGGACCTGCTTACAGGAAAGAAAATTACACTTGCTAAAGCCAAACTCATAGAGATGTTGGCCAGCATCCCATACCGATCTTGGGAAATCCGTCAGTATGCCCGCATGACGCGATGTTACCGAAATCAGGAGTTGGTACAAGAAGCACGCAGAATCATGATATGGGGTCGCGAAGCTCAGGACAACGAGTATTGGCACTTGATGGTTATCAACGAAAAGATGAAAGAGGATGGGATTAAGGATCCGTGGTATCTGTTTCCGCCCATTCCTTTTGTGATGGTTGCCGTCTATGTCGTATTAACGCGCTTGATGGCTCTAGTAGATATTCGGAGAGCGTTCCTGTTCAACGCAGAGTTCGAAGATCATGCCGAACACGTATACGCGCAATTTGTTGACGAACATCCGGAATGGGAAGAGGATCCTGTTAATAATGAAAAGGTTAAAGAGTACGGAGATTTGTCAACCTGGGCGGATGTGTTCAGGCGTATTGGACTGGATGAGCGTGATCACATGAATCGCAGCTTTGTATTCTGCGGCAAAGCAGAATGTGTTGTAAAATATGAGGGAATGCCTGATCTGCCGCGTTAAAGCTCAACCACCGGATGCCAGGGTCAGCATTTCTATTCTGTCCCCTTCAGATAGGACTATTGATTCCCGCTTGGTCTTTGGAATCACTTCATCGTTGATCACCACCGCCACTCGATCAATATCGGCGCCAATACCATTGCAAAGCGAGGCTAGAGAAGGTTTTTCTGAACACTCATACGGCTTACCGTTAACTATAAGCTTCATTTCCTGTTATTCTCCACAACCTTTTTCATCTCTCCGTTCACCATAATCCCTACACTGTCGGCGACAAGGTCTGTCTCATGCTGATTATGAGAAATATGTAGCGTGGTAAGATGTGTCTCTTCATGAACCCTGCGCAGCTCTTCGCAGAGACTGTCCCGGGCTTCCTCATCAACAGCGCTGACAGGCTCATCAAGAAGTAATACCGACGGCTTAAAAGCCAGCGCCCTGGCAAGACATACCTTTTGCCGTTCCCCGCCGCTTAACCCGAAAATCCTTCGATCCATAAGATGTTCCACCCCTGCTATGACTGCCGCTTTGTCGGTTCCTTCACAAACTGTATGTTTGTTAACATGACGAACCTGCAAACCAAAACTGATATTTTCCCTGACTGTCTTATCAGGAAACAAAATTCCTTCCTGAGGAACATATCCGATATTCCGTTCCCATGGCGGCAGATCGGTAACAAGTGATCCATTTATTGATATTGTTCCTGAATCAGGATGAAACAGACCCGCTATCAGCCTTATAACAGTGGTCTTGCCTGCCCCGTTTGTTCCGGTAAGAACAAAATATTCTCCCGCACGCAGTTCTAAAGAAAAATTCTCAAGCACAAAACTGCCTATTTTGAAACAGATATCTTTCAATTTGATGCCTTCTGTTTTCATTACCACAGATACCCCTTTCCACCAAGGCGCTTAAAAACAACAATCGTGGTCATGGAAATCAGAATCATTAATGCGCCCACAACCAGCGCGACCTCAATTCTGCCTATGCTGGTTTCAAGAAAGATTGTTGTCGGCATAATTTCCGTCCGATTACGTATTGTGCCACAGACAAGCAGTACCGGCCCGAAAAGACCGAAGATCCGCGCCCAGCTTATTACCGCGCCCGCAACAAGGCTGGGAGCAATATTAGGCAGAACAACTTTGAAAAACGTCTGAGCACGATTAGCGCCAAGAACCATAGCCACTTCTTCGTATCTGTGATCCAGGCCGTCAAAACCGGCCTTGATAACTCTAACAGCGAAAGCGCAGCCGACAGCAAACTGTACCAATACAATTCCAAGCGGCTGGTACACAAAAAGACCACTCTCAACTATGCCCCGATCAAGCCAGCGGCCAAGGGAGGTATTGAAAAAGATCAAAACCGATAGCCCCATTACGAGCGGAGGTAATACAATGGGAAGATCCAGAATGGTGTCCCATAAAAAATGTCCGGGAAGATTCCGGCGAGACAGCAGATACCCTGAGGGCACTGCGACAAGAACCGAAAGAAGCGTACTGGCAATCGTAGTGGCAAGAGATAGCTTTATCGCGTTAAGAAGCGCCGGTTCACTGAAGGCCTCCTTCAGCGCCTCCGGTGTAATTCTGACAAAAATACCGCTGACAAGAAACACGATCAGCAAAATGTACAAAGCAAAAGGCACGGCAAGAAAATAGTCGAATTTCTTTCCATATTGCACATTTTTACGATCCATCACTTAATCTCCAGTCGACCGGAATCCGTATTCCTCAAAAACATTTCTCTGTGTCACAAGAAAATCGTAAAAACGCTGAACAGATTCTCTTTCATTCTTGTGCTTGATTAAACCGGCCGTGACTTTGACGTTCTTAAGATCGCAAATGCCGTAAGTAGCGGTAGTAATGGCATCAATATTCTCTTCGGGAACAGGAATCTTCTCGAGCTTTTCTTCAAAAAGATCTGCCACCGCCGACCAGACTATTCCCGCGTCAAGTGTTCCCATGGAGACATCTGTGCATCTCTGCTGATGCCCCTTACTTTCCATGATTATATTCTTTTTGATATCATCCCCATAATCCAGGCCTTTCATTATATGCCACGAAATAACTCCTGAAGTTGAATAACGTCTGTCTCCTATGCCGATCCTTATTCCCTGTCTCGTTAAATCCTTGAGCTCCTTGATGCTCTTCGGATTACCTTTGGGAACAATAATCACGACATCAAGATACCCCATTGTGTCCCACTTTGATATCAAGCCCTGCTTCTCCGCCCACGGCATGAACGGATCATGGCAAATAAAGACATCTCCTCTTCCGGTATTCTGGATCTGCGAGCATAATTCGCCTGATCCGCCATATGTCGCAACAACATTGTCATCCGAAACTTTTTCATATCGTTCAATTATGTTTTCCAGCACAGCACGCATGGAACCGCCGCATAAAACAAGAACTTCGTTCTCATCAACTGGCTTATTACGAACAGTAAAAAAAACCAGACCAAGAACAATAAGAACACTTAAGACTAATAATACTTTCTTCATCAGTTAATCGAACTCCTTTCTTCATTTCGATTGCTGCATCTTCTTCCATCTGCGTCATCTAGTCCGTCTCGGCGGACGGGCGGGCCGTCCCCTCTTCCTGTTTCGTTCGTTCAATATTCAAATCAAACGAAACTGTATATCCTTTTTCTGTCAGTATTGCACGTCCGTTCTCCGACGTAACAAAATCAATAAATCGTATGGCTTCTTCCGAATACCTGGAAGATCTCAATAAGACTATTGGAATAACAGCAGGAAGGTTGTCTTCCATCGGTATCGGCACAACCATACCGCTTTCCATAAAATGACGCGCATTAGCATCCCAAAGAACAACGGCATCCACGTTCTTCAATTGAACAGCCAGCCCAAGCTCATTAACCGTACCGCTCTTGTAAACAACATTCTTTTCAATATCTGAATAAGAAATATTATTCTTCTCCAACAGTTTAAGCGTTTGTTTACCTATTGCACATGCCCGCTCATCACCAAGCCCAACGCGAATTCCTTTCTTCTTAAGATCAAGCAGAGACCGTATTTGCTTAGGGTTTTCTTTTTCAACAAATATCACAGGTACAAAATAGGCAGCGACTCTCTTGGTTTCTCCTACGGCAAGCCCCTTTTCTATGGCTTTATCCACATACAGTTCCGCGCCCGGCATGAAAAGATCACCCGTCTGAAGCGAAGAAATCTGCCCAAGCAGCCTGCCGCTGCCGGCGTACGTCGCGTTTATTTTCACATCATTCTCTTGCTCAAATGCTTCAATCAAAGCATCGGCGGCTGGACGAATACCCGCACCGCAATAAAGCAATAACTCTGTTTTTGCTGTTTCTGCGTTATCAGCCTTCTGATTTTTACCACAGCCGAAACTCAAAAAACACAGCACAACTACGAAAACACATGTCAAAACCAATTGTTTCGTATCCATCAAAAAGATCTTTCTGCCTTTATTTCCAGTAGTAACTATTAACAAATAACGAATAACACCATCCAAAAACCTTTTTGGATGACTTCTACACTATAATACACCTCATCAGGCCGATTAGTGACAATAAAAGCTAACCCCTGCCCCCTTAGCCGGCCCTCAGGAACAGGCTGACTTCTGTTTTTTTTATTTCTTGTTTTTCTTTTTGCGCATCATATTATATATCTCCCGGTTATGAAGGAAAAAGTGAACATTGTTGTAGAACGATAAACAAGAGAAGGAGACAGCAGATGAAAGCAATAGTAGATGCCGACACATGCACAGGCTGCGGACTTTGTGTGGACACATGCCCTGAAGTATTTGAAATGGGTGACGACGTAGTTACTGTGAAAGTTGCGGAAGTACCTGCGGAAACGGCTGATTCCTGCAGATCCGCGTCCGATGACTGTCCGGTTGAAGCCATCAAAATAGAAGAATAAATATCATCTTTGGATTCTTGCCTTCACCCGTCAACCGACGGGTGAAGGTAAAGAGAAACGCCCTATTCTCTATGGTAAGACCTTCTTATGTCTAATTTTTGCGACACAAAATGTGAGGCGTGCAGTGGGGACGCACCTGCTCTCACTGACAATCAACTTGCAGAGCTCATTCCTCAAGTGCCGGAATGGGAGCTTGCTGAAAAAAACGGTATTAAACAGCTCAAGCGCATATTTAAATTCAAGAATTTCGCTGAAGCCCTGGAGTTTACTAATAAGATAGGCGCCCTCGCGGAATCACAGAATCATCATCCTTCCATTACCACGCAGTGGGGACGCGTAACGGTGACGTGGTATACCCATAAAATCAAAGGCCTCCATCGTAATGACTTCGTTATGGCAGCAAAAACAGATATATTGTACGGATAAAACGAAGTCCTGTATGTCTCATTAATCTCATCCTATGAGACATTAAATCCCGTATAGCAACATGCAATCACTCTAGCAAACCATTGAAAATCAGCCTCTTAAACTTTTAACCACATCCTGGCATACTTCGTGCATTAGTAATTCATGACTTAATAAATATTTTGTGGTTATTCGGAAAAGGAGACTTAATAATGAAAAAGCTATTATACATTCAGGCGTCACCGAGAGTTGAACGATCTTATTCGAGGGCGATAGCCGACGCGTTTATTGAAACATACAAAAAGAACAATCCTGACGACAAAATTGTTACCCTGGATTTGTTCAAAATGGAACTGCCCGCATTTGACGGACTGACCATTCAGGCGAAATACTCGATAATGCATGGTCAGGAACATTCACAGGAGGAGAAAAAGGCATGGAATGCCGTTGAAAGGATAATAGAGGAATTTAAATCAGCCGATAAATACATGTTTGCCGTGCCCATGTGGAACTTCGGGATTCCATACAGGCTGAAGCAGTATTTTGATGTTATTGCTCAACCCGGATATACATTCTCATTCTCGCCTGAAGAGGGATATAAAGGCCTGGTAACAGGCAAGCCTGCGGTTGTGGTTTACTCACGCGGTGGTGAATATGCGGAAGGTTCTGAAACAGCGGCATATGATCAACAGACGAAATATATGGGGCAAATACTGGGATTTATAGGTCTTACCGATATCCATCCGATTATTGTTGAGCCTACATTGGCCAGCGGTCCTGATACGGCAGATGAAGCCAAAAAGCAAGCTTTGGCAAAAGCTAAAACGATAGGCAGTAATTTTTAAAGAGAATCATTTCTCTTTAACGCCGGCCTTTTTCAGGATCAATGCCATTGGGCAAAACCCGGTGAACCCGAACTGAAAAAGGTTCAGGCCTACAAAGACTGTGAAGAAATACCAGTAATGATGCACCCACGTTCCCAGGGCAAGACTGCTGAGAATAAATATTCCGGCTATAACATGTATCCAATCTGTAACGATCATATTTCTTTTCAAAATGAGACTCCTTTAAAATAATAATGATCTAAAAACTGTATCTGGCGCCTGCATATATATTGCTGTTTTTTTCAAACTGCCCAAAGAATGTGTGGTTCTCTTTTCCCTCAAAGATATTGCCGCCTACCGTAAGGCGCCATGCATCCGTAACCTTATAGTTGATTGAGGGCCTTAAATATGCATCTTTGTCCGAAAATGAATAGTAAACAAAAAGAGAGAGACGCAGATTCTGATTCAAAATGCTCTGGACAAGGCGGAGTGTTGTTACATGCCTGTCTTCATCACGTGCAGCTTGATCCGTCAACAGCGAATTTTTATAATCATTATAATTATGCATGAATTCCACATAATGCTGAATGCCAACGGAGAAATTCCTGAAAAATTCACGTTCATATCCAACAAGAATTCTTGTTTCGCTATTGGGTATAAACGGCTCATCGCCTGATCTGTCTTCGGATGAATCATAATATCCTGCTTCCAGCTTCATGAGTGCATCCCCCAGCGGCCCTTGAATACTTGCGCCGTATACAGAAAGTTCGGGGAAAAAGGCATTCATGACTAACGGATCCATACCGACAGGATTTTTCCAGAAACCGATATACCCGTAAGCAGCAACCTCATATCGTAGAATATTACGTGAAAGTCTCAGGCTCACTTCATCATCGTCAAACCATTCATCCGGTTTGTCGGGATCAATGACGGCATTACGACCGGCCAAAGATCCGATCATAGGGTTCCAATAGGATATTCTATCACCACTTATATAACGATCGGAATCAAAACGCGGCACATATGCTATATCTATATTGGCAAAAGCCGGAAAGAGACTAACCATAATAGCGTCAGATGGCGCTTTAAGATATTCTTCATCCCGCCCGGTAAAAAAAGATTGCCAGTCCTTAGGAAACATATCGTTAATGAATAGAAGATCACCCGTTCCCCATGTAAGAATCTGGCGACCGAACTTGATATCTGCAAACATAGCAGGGGAGAAAAGAACGCTTGCCTCTCTCAGGTCAACAGCACCGGTTCCTTCATCAATATTCAATGTCTTTTTGCCCGGTATATCATCATGAATAAAATCGGCTCGTATTTGAACTGTAGACAGGTCACCTATACGTTCAAGGGAAAGCTGAAAACGGGCTTCTCCCATACTCGTGCTTTTTTCGTTCGAATCATCCTGTATTCTTGTTCCTGCCCTGGCATCTAAAAAGCCGTGAACATCAACATCGAGTTTATTGAGGATGGATTCCTCCTGGGCTTGCAAGAACACCATTCCAAGCTGCAGAAAAGTCGTCAACAACAGGGTTGCCAGCTTCAAGTTTCCCCAGTGATAAGCACGAGGACAGCTACGGGGCAAGTAAGTTTCATGTTTCATTTTGTCACTTCTCGAGGAGGCCTTCTGAGAAATCTTTCAGTAAATATCATTTCTTTAAGGCCTATATCATATTTAATATTAGTGAATTCATTACGTGTGCTGCTGCCAGATACCAAATCACTTGCAACAGCTTCAACAACTGTTGGAAAACCCTGTATCACCTTGATGTCTGAGGCTTCTACCTTGCGGTATAATTTTCCGGCCTTATCGTAATATTCAGCTTTTACCGGAAGAAATGTTTTCTTATCAATCCATACGTTATAATAAGAAAACTCCATTGATTCAGGTTTCTGAGGAACATTCTTTATCAGATATTGCGAATCGGTTGTTTCCACCAATTCATGGATGTCTTCAGTAATCCCCCGGCCTGAAACATCTTCGTAAAGAAAGTCTGACCCCACAAAACTGGTCCTCTTATCACCGGGTGCAATTCGTTTTACAAGATTCAAGGCCGGCAGCCACAACCATCTGTCATCATCTTTATCGATACGCTTATGTACAAGATATGCCATTTTTCTCACATCTGCCGGCGCCTTGAAATAAACATAGAAGTTCTGCCCTTTACCATCCATATCCATCCTGAGTATTGTAAATTCGCGAACCCGCGTTCCGCCTTTGCCGTCAGAGATGGTCATTTTCACATCAGAGCGGCCATCTTTACCAGCGTAATAAGACGCTTCATTTGCTTTGCTTATGATTTCATCAACACTCAGTTCTTCTGCCTCTAGAAAACCTATAGAAAAAGCAAAGGCAACTGACAGGTAAATAAGTCTCCTCATAATAATTAATCTCCTTCCTTAAACATAATTTTTCTCAGCATTGTTATAAGCGCTGACAGAATAAACAAAGTTGCAACCCATGAAACAGCCATTATCGTAGCCAGAAAGAACCCCACTGTTTTATAAGGCACCAGTGGAGCCAGAAGCAGCGGAGTGAAGCCTATCGAAATAGTTACAGCATTTCTGCTTATAGCCATCGCTGGTTCCTTGAACATTTCTCTTATGGTATTACCCCAGTTTCCCTTTGCTTTCTGAATTTCTCTTGCCCGTTGCAGGAAGTGAATAGCAAAATCAATACTAAGCCCCAGCGTTAACGCGGATAATATTGCTACGGGCATATCATAATCTTTGCCTGAAAGGCCAATAAGGCCATATATAAACATTATTGTAACACTGAGCGGGATCATGGAAAGAAGACCGTATAAAGGTGAACGAAAGAGAACCATCATCATTATCAGAACAACAACAAAGCTGCTTCCAAGCGCGTACAGCATCCCTACCACCATTTTGTCCTGCCAAACAACATTCAAATAGGTTAAACCAGCCCAACCGGCATTAATCTCTACAGGCGCCCGGTTTTTTCTCATAAACTCTTTCAAGTCTTCGACAACATGCTCCATGTCCTTGTTGTCTCCGCTTTTGAGCTGAACCCACAGGTTTACTTTCTGGTAGTTCTTTGTGACCAGATGAAACAGTGCATCTTTCTTCTTCATTCCCTCAAGCTGAGTAAATACCTGCCCTACTGCCGCCGCTGAATTCGGAACGGAAAAATCAGCCTTATTGCGTTTCTCTAAAACCTCCCGTTCCGCATCTGTTGCATTCTCCGGGGAAGAAATATAATTTAATTCGTAAGATGCTTTTTTCAAAGCATCAACAACCGATGTGGTTTTACCAACAACACGACTAACGGACAGATGAGACTGAAGCTGTTCAACATATCTCAACATTTGCGGTTGTTTAAACAAAGGCGCCGTAAGCTCTGCTTCCATTTCAAGAACAAACTCACGAAAAGAAAGTCGGGTATACTTATCACAGACTTCCAAAGCCTTGTTCAACAACTTATCACCTTTCATATTAGAAGCATTTCCCAAATCGGCAATCAGTGTTCTCTTATCATTTTCCTTCACGTCCCCGGCATTGTTCACGCTGTTCATCAGCACTGAATACGTCAGTGTGGATGGCTCAAGATAATTGATCGTGTCTGCCAGATTATTCCATGATTCCAGCGTTTTATTGTCTATTTCTTCGGCTTTCCTGGTCAATTCTACGAAGTATTTCTTAATGCTGCCGCTGGAAACATTACTATAAAGAGGCTCAAGAACCCTTAACTCATCAAGGAATCGATCTACAGCTTTCGGTGAAACCGTTCTAAACCGTTTTTCAGCTTCGGCCAAAATGAGTCCTGTTTTCTCAGCCCAATTATTTCCATCAGATTCTGCAACAGATAAAGTGAGATACGCGGTATATGTTCCGCCGAAATGACCATTCAATACTTTGTCGGCAATTCTAATGGAATGGTTTTCCGTAAACCATTTTACAGGGTTATCATTTACCTTTATTTTAGAGATCCCGTAAATCGATATACCCACCAGCACAAGAGTAACGGACAGGATATGTTTCCAGCGCAGATAACTAAATGAGCCTAACCGTTCCAGAACACGATTCAGCGCAGGCTCCTTCTGTGATGCTGTTTTTTTCTTCACGCGAAGATTTCTCAGCGATTTCTCCGATACTGCCAGCATGATATATGAAGGAATAAGAGTCATGGTAAGAAGCCATGCCAGTGCAACTCCGAATGCCACATGCAGTCCAAACACACGAACCGGCGGTATAGGAGTTGTTGCAAGAGAAGCGAAACCCGCTATGGTTGTCAGGGTCGTGTAAAGCATGGGGGCAAAAAGATGGCCTATAACGTGTTTAATGGTTTTTGCTTTATCATTAAACTTATGGTAGACGTCAAAAAATTCGCTTAAAATATGAACGGAATCAGCTACCGCAATAGGCATGAGGAAAATAGCTATCATGGAACTCATGATATGAACGTCAAAGCCCAGCCCTATCAGAAGGCCCATTGTGCATATAACGCTCAATATCGCAACAATCATAGGGGCAATAATAAGTGAAATCCGTCTAAAAAACAGAAGCAGAAGCAAAAAGATGGCAAGCCCGGCAAGCGGTGCGGAAACAGCCATCTGAACAAGCATTTCAACACCAAATGTATCTTCTGCAACCGGCAGGCCGGTAATGTATACTTTATCTTCACCCTTCCAGTCAGCGGTCAATTCTTTAATAAGATTTGCCACATTGTAGCTGTATGTCTTTTCAGCAATAGGAATGTAGAGACAAACTGCTTTCTGGTCTTCAGACACAAGCGTTCCATTATAAAGAGGGTTGTTCATTGCATCATCACGTATACTCAGGGCCTCCCCTCTTGTTTCAGGCGGATTCTCCATCAAATATTCAAGCTTCAATGAACCCTGGTCGGCTTGTTTTATATTATCAACAACACTTGGGCTGATAATTTCTCTGGCAATAATCGCGCTGTTCCCATGCTCATCAAAAAGATTATTCGGATTATGATGAAATGCTTTTGCCAATACCTTCTTCCATTTTCCAGCAGGAGAGAGATCTAACTTGATTTTCCTCTCGGGCTTGCCGCCTTGTGCACGAATCGTAATTACAGGTTTCTTGTCGTCCGATTGAGTGATATTCAAGAGCTGATCTGTTAAATCATAAACTCTTCGCAGAGTTTCTACATTGAAAATGCCATCCGGATGAGTGTTGTTAACTATTCCTACAATAACAAAGTCATAAAGGCTGAATTCTTCTTTCACCTGATTATGAAAAACACGAACGTGTTCATCTTTCGACAACATATTCTCCGGATCATTGTCGAATTGAACTTTAGGAAATTGCATAACCATAAAGAAGGTAAGCATTAAAGCAAAAATCGAAACTAATACAGGATGCTTAACACTGAACTCAGTTAGAGCTAACTTCATTTACTTTTACTCCTGATACAATTTAATATTGTGACTGAACTAGAATCACCGATTCTATACCAGACATCTTTCCCATGTCGCGTACTTCCAACCAATCCGACTCTCCGCATTGCGTTTAAGTGCTGAGATACCGCCGATTGCGATATCTGGATCCGGCCAATAATATCGCCTACAGAAAGCCCGGTTTTTCGCCCTCAAGCACTTCAATTATCTTAAGCCTGTAAGGATGCGCCAACAATTTGAACACCCTGGCCATATCGTCAAAAAATTTCACAGACAGCTTTTTTGTGTTTCTCCATATGGTCAACCCTTTACATATTAATATGTAAAGTATAAAAAACCTCCTTTTAACCCTCTATTTAAACGCGGTTTTCCTCTTAATGCCGCAATGGGATCTATCCATTTAAAGGCATAGGATTACAAAGGTTTTTATCCGAATCTGCAACTCTCCCGCAGTTGAAACAGATATATTCAGGATTCTTTACAAGTTCTTTAATCTCTTCGAACTTTTCACCGCTTACCAATACGCATAAATGTCCCTGATGCTCACCTTTACACTCTTTCTTCTCACACATGTTATTTCTCCTTGTTCCTTATTTACATCACTCAGGTCTCAGGTGCTTGCATCCCGTACTTGTTTCGGGATTTCCGCCTTCAGCCCTTTGCGCACTATACCATAATTCAACATGCTTAACGCCGCTTACTGCCTGCGCGGCGACAACATCCTGCGGATTGTTCATCATTCTTTCAACAGCCTGTTGCTTCTCCGGACCTGTGACAAGAAAGATAAGCGAGTCGCATTTTAACAGAAACTCTCTTGTCACAGATATCCCTTCCATTCCATCAGGGCGTGAAACCGCTATGGCGTACCGTCCGGTTTCTTTTAAAAGGTCCTTGCTGAAAAGCGAAGCCGTATGCCCGTCCGTTCCCAGCCCGAGAAAACCAAGAGGAATACTGCCTCCGTTATTCAGAAAAGATGCAAGATTGTTGTCATATTTTTCCGCTGCGGCATCAAGATCAAGTTCTGCGTGAATCCTCAGGACTTGTGATTCAGACAATCCCAATGTCTTAATCATGCCCAGCATGTTTCCGTAGTTACTGTCTTTCGATTCAACCGGAACATACCGATCATCAGCAAGTATTAGATGAAAAGATCGATGAACATCCGGAGGATTGCTTGCTATCGCGTCGTAAATGGGCTGAGGGGTCTTCGCTCCGGACAGCATTACGGCATGCGGCTCAAAAGACTTCTTTACAACATGTTCTTTTAATAGCGCGAGAGCATTGTCCCGCAGTTCAGAATAAGCATTAAATTCTCTATATTTCATAGAACAACCATGAACCATCAATCATTCCCCATAGGCATTCCAGGCCTGTCGCTTCCGAAAGGATACAGCTCAGGCTTCACGCTTTTCTTTTCTATCTCATGCAGCACAGGCGTAAAGATGTCCCAGGCGGCTTCAAGTTCATCGGAACGTATAAAAAGACTTTTGTCGCCTTCTATAACATCAAGCAAAAGACATTCGTAAGCGTCAGGCATTTCCGATTCGAAGGCAGACTTATATATTAAATCCAGATTTGATTCCGTAAGTACAAAATCAAGTCCCGGCTTCTTATTAATGACCTTCAGATTAATCGACGCGTCAGGTTGTATTCTTATTACAAGCTGGTTATCCGGTATCTGGTCACTCGTATCGTCAAAAATATCATTCGGCATCTGCTTGAAGTGGATCTTAACCTCACTTAAACGAGTGTTAAGCCCCTTTCCTGCGGTAATGACAAATGGAACATCTTTCCATCTTGAGTTATTAATACGCAAAACAGCCGCCGCATAGGTCGGAGTGATTGAATCAGGCGGCATGTTTTTTTCTTCCAGATATCCGACATGGCTTTTTCCGTTCAGTTCACCTGCGGCATACTGACCCAGAAAGACATCACCGAGCGCCAGCAGCTTAATACATCTTAATGCTTTTACTTTCTCATCTCTCACACATTGCGCGCTGGTATTCTTTGGCCGTTCCATTGCAACCATGGCAAGGACCTGTAAAAGGTGATTCTGCACAACGTCACGGATTATTCCGTATTCATCGAAATAGCCCGCGCGGCTTTCTACTCCGATATTCTCCCTCCAGTCAATGCAGACTTTTTCAATGTAATTACTATTCCATATAGGCTCAAAAACCTGATTGGCAAAACGCAGAACAAAAAGATTCTGCACCACTTCTTTGCCGAGATAATGATCAATCCTGTATGTCTGGTTTTCAGAAAAGACTTTTGCCATTTCCTCCGTAAGAACATCGGATGATTCCCTGTCCTTACCAAACGGTTTTTCTATCACAACGCGTGACCACGGTTCTTTAATGCCGCAATTCACAAGACCGGCACCAGCAATTGAATGCGCTACGTCGAGAAATATTGACGGAGGAATCGCAAGATAGAACATTCTATTGACTGCCGAACTGCTTTCCTTTCCACGCATCAACTCATAAAGGTCCAGAAACGATTCTCTTGAACCATAAGCGCCTGCTGAGTAATGACAATGGGCAAGGAATTCTGACATTTTGCCGGCACAGGATTCACCGGGCACATACCTGCATGTAAGATGCTCTGTTATCTTTGCGCGAAAGTCTTCATGGCTGAATTCCGTTCTTGAAAAACCAAAAACATTAAAATTCTTCGGCAGATAATCCTGACAGTACAGGGCAAAAAGAGCCGGAAAGATCTTCTTTCGAGCGAGATCGCCCGATGCCCCTACCACTATGATGCTCAAATTATTATCTGTCTTATTCATTGCTCGCTTAGGGCAGACCCTGTCTCGCTTTATTCATTGTTCCTTTGGAATTCTGACTCCTGAATTCTGAGTTCTGGTTTTAAAATAACATACGTCGGCAAGCCCGGCACATGAAAATAATCCAGGACCCTTTTTGTTTCAGGATCGCTCATTTTCTCGGCTCTGTATTTTACGTTGACACACTCTTTAAGACGCTCTTTGACACCAGCGTCTTTAAAGGTTTTTTCCATTGCCAGACAATTTTTGCACCAGCTTGCCCAAAAGTCTATTAAAACCATCTTGTTCTCTTGCCGCGCGATTTCCAATGCTCCAGGCAAAGATGTATGCCAGTTATCTTTCTGGCTATCGGATTGAACAGTTTCCACTGCCCTCTTGTTTCCCGGTTTATTCCACATAAATAATTTCACCGCCTGATAACCGTAATAAAGAGCAAATCCAATAATGATTACGCCAAATATATGTTTAACGTGCTCCATCCATTTGCCCGGTTTGGGCATGAATGAAAGACCGGCGCCCAGAAACGGCCATGGTATCCCCATGCCGGCGCCCAGTAGAAACGGAAGGATCAACCCTATTATCTTGCCGTTCGCGTATAAATTAGTTGAAAGCAAGAGCACCGACATTACAACGGGTGCAACACACGCGCCCGCAAGCAGGGCTGCTATTCCGCCCATGAAAAATGCCGTAACAAAATGACCTTTATGAGCAGAACCCGTTTTTATTTTTCCCTGAAAACGTGAAAGATCTATTGAATAAACATCAAACATTGCCAGGGCCAGTACAATGAACACTATGGCAATTACCGTGTTAAATATTATCGATGAATTCAAAACCCCGAACTTCGCGCCTGTCAGCACTACGAACAGACCAAGCACTCCATACACAACAGCCATGGCTGCTCCGTAAGCTCCGCCGAGCGCAAACCCGCGCCTTTTTGTACCGGCTGTTGCACCTGCTCCAATAATAGCAATATTGATTGGGATCATGGGCAAAACACATGGCGTCAGGTTCAAACTGAGTCCACCAAGCAGTATAAGCGCTATGGCCAGAACAATCCAAATACCGCTCTTGTTAAACATGCTCTGCAGCCAATCATCACCCAATTCTTCATTTTCTTTTGATTCATCCAGAAATGTAATAAATGCCTTGGGATTAAGATAACCGGCTTGCCTTCCAATAACTTTGAAATCTTTCGCCAGTATTTCCCATTCGTCAACCTTCGGCTTGTTCCCTGAAGAAACTTCAGGGGATTTTTTTTCCAAAGTGGCAACCTGGACAGATTCTGTTTCTGAAGTAAGTGTGAATGTTCTGGTTATAGGCGGATAGCATAATGTTCCGCTGCATCCCTGATAGTTTACCTCTACCTGGATTGGCTTGCCGGGTTTTGCTTCGACATGGTATTCGAACTTTACATCATGATCATAAACAGTAACCGTTGCCTCAAATACCTGGTCATATTTTTCCTTGGGCTTCGGAATACTCTTCGGCTTCAACTTAATACCGACGGAAGGAACCACGCTGATCTTGTCAGCATACAGATAATGATCTTTCGCAACTGAGAAAGAAACAGAAAGAACAGTTTTACCTTCATGCTTACCAAGTGCAGACGAAACAGAGAATGGCTCTTCCTGCGCGCTGGCGAATATACCCAAAAGCGAAACCATCAAAGCTGCGCTTATAATGACTGCTCTTTTCATCATGTTATTTTTGCTCGAATCTCACGTTCTTCGTAATAAAGATCCTATTCCTTCACCAGGTCAGGCGGAAACGTAAACACCCTTGCGGCCAACTCGTTATCTACCATGAATAATCCGCCGCCGTCTTCACCTGCCAGTTTCAGCCTGCTCAGAACCTCATTAACATTCTCCTCTTCCTCAACCTGCTCGTTGACAAACCACTGTAGAAAGATTTCAGTCGCATGATCATTTTCTTCAGCCGCAAGATTAACAAGATCGTTAATCATACTTGTGACCTTCTTTTCATGTTTCAGTGTTTCTTCAAACATATGCATGAGCGATTTATATTCGGCCTGCGGTTTGTCAATTGCACCAAGCACCGCGTGTTCGCCCACACTGTTAACATAATTGTATAATCTGAGAGCATGTGTCATTTCTTCCTGAGCCTGAACATGATACCAGCTAGCGGCTCCTTTCAGCCCGATAAACGAAGAATAAGATGACATTGCCATGTATAGATATGAAGAATACAATTCCGCAGTAATCTGATTGTTTAATGCTTCCGTCATTTTTTTACTTATCATTGTGTACCTCCTTTACCAATTTTCGCCCAGAATTTCAAAATGAGCCCGTGGATGCGCGCACGCTAGACATATTTCAGGAGCTTCTGCTCCTTCATGAAGATAACCGCAGTTGCGACAACGCCATACAACAGTATCGTCTTTTTTAAATACCTTTCCTTCGTCTATATTCTTTGCCAAATCCAGATATCTTTTCTCATGCTGTTTTTCCGCAACAGCAATTGACGCAAATACCTTGGAGATATCTTCAAAACCTTCTTCACACGCTATTCGGGAAAAAGAAGGATACATGTCGGTCCATTCATGGTTTTCTCCACCGGCTGAAGCCTTCAGATTATCAGTTGTATCGCCTATTATCCCGGCGGGAAATGATCCTGTTATCTCCACTTCGCCGCCTTTCATGAACTTAAAGAGCCGTTTCGCATGCTCTTTTTCCTGGTTGGCTGTTTCAGTAAAGATATCAGAAATCTGTATGTAACCGTCTTTTTTAGCTTTGCTTGCAAAAAACGTGTAGCGGTTCCTCGCCTGTGA
>JBHORK010000028.1:0-27102 GCA_042565725.1 Verrucomicrobiota bacterium | reverse complement strand
GCGTTCTGAGACTTTCCTTTAGGGCCTTTTGATTCTTAATCTTTTGGAGTTCCGCTCTTTTGGTTTCGAGTTCGTTTGAGAGTTCTGTCAGGCGTTTGGTGGCTGTTTGATAGTGTTCTTTTATCTGTTCAATAAGGTCGGTGGCGTTTGCTTCGGGATTGGCACCAGATGCGCATATTGCAAAAGCGCTTTGCGCAAACACTACAAAAATAACGAGAAAGCGTTTCGAAATCATAAAAGCAATTTTCCCTTTTAAAAGCCTTTTTACGGTAGCAACATTGTGAACGTGCTGTCAAGAGGCTGTGTGGTCAGAATATGATGGCAAAACGTTTATCGCTTTACGGAACAATGTATATGGGCACCCTTTTTACTGCTGGCTTCATAGAAGACCCAATCGAATCCTGCAGACCAGCAAAGCTTGGCCAGTTTTTCTAAAGGGAAATCATCACATGTGACGTCTACGGCCCTGCCTTCTTTGTGCAGGGATTTAGGATTATGTATGCCTATTGGCCTGTAAGCATCGTGAATTTCGAGTGTTCCGTCATGTTGACACACAAGCTCAATAAGTCTTCTGATTGGTGCTTCGAGTGATTTGTGGATTACATGGTCGTCCTCTGTATCATTTTTGTCATGATCGCTTTCCCACCAGACTCTTGGGTCATCTATACGAATAAGATTTTTTTCCGGCGAAAAGGTGTTGAGGTCAATCCAGCCGGATGCCAGGCCTTCCTTGATTGGGGGCAAATGGGTATTTTTGGGGAAATATTCCAGCTCAGCTCTTACTGGCTGGTCTATGGGGATTGGAGTGAGCTGGTGTTGTTCATCAGTCAAGGTGGTTTTCCTGGAGCGTCTTATGTTCATTGTTCTGACAATGAACACCAGAAGTGCTGCGCATGTTATAATAATAAATAAACGCTGATGTCTTATAATGCTCATAGAATATAAGATAGTATCGGTAATGGCCTGAAAAAGCACCAAAAAACAAACATGGATTTTCCGCATCTCATTATTATTGACTCTTCACTTTGCAACTGGATAATAGTGTATGGGTTCGTTTTTTGTGTAATTTTACTTGGAGTCAGTTATGGCGGAACAGCAGAAAAAAGACAAAGAGAAAAAAGACAAAGGAAAGTCTCAGAACGCAGAAGAGAAAATATGGGACGCTATTTCTGCGTTTGAGCAAATTCTTGAGGCTCTGCCGGGCGACATGGCTTCGCTGGAGGCTCTTTCTCATGCTTACGAGCAGATAGGAGATCATGCGCGTGCCAAGGATTATACAATCCGTCTGGGTGAGGTTCTGGTCAAGGAATCCGATGTTGAAGCAGCCGCGGTAATTCTTGATAAGATTCGATCTTATGCCGATGAGGATCCGCAAGCGCAGGAATTGGCGGGCACAATTGAAAAGCTTATTTCTGATCAGAAAGTTCAACAGGTGGGCGAGGGTGTAATTACCGAAGAGACATCATCGCAAGAGCGCAAGGATGATGTAAAGGCTACTGAAGGTTTCAATATATCTGAAGAACTATCATTTGCGTGGAATTTGCTCGAAGCGAAAGAATTGACTCAGGAGGAATATTCCAGTGTTGTTCAGGATTTAACAGACCTGTCAGCAAGTGAAGGGAATGCTGCAGTCTCGGTGCTGCATGTTCTGGAAGGCAGACGATTCAAGCGCCTTGAAAAAATCATTACTTTTGCGGCAAGAGAATGCGGTATTCCGATTGTCTCTATCTCGAATTTTGAGTTGCAGTCCGAGGCTGTATCTGTTTTGCCTATGGAATTTATTGTACGGCGCGGAGCACTTGTTTTTGAATTTCTCGGTAATGATGCTTTAGTTGTGATAATGAATCCGTATGACAATAAATTACGGAAAGATATTACACAACTGGCAGACAGAAATTGCCATTTCTTTCTTACACTTCCATCGGAATTTGATCGCGCGGTGGAGAAAATACCTGAGATAGTGGATGAAAAATCCGAATCAGCAGTAGAGTAGTAATGCTCTTGGGGTATAACATTTGGCAACTACTGTGTGGCGTCTCCCACCTTGAGAAATATGGTTTCACCCTTATATTTTAACGTTGCGCCCTGTTTGCCTGTGGAGAATACGACCACACCTTCAATGCTTCCGCCAACACCTACTATTTCGCCGTTGAGAATGGCTGCTGATTCGCCTGATTTTGTATCGAACACTCCGCTCAGAGCCAGGAAAGGCCATTCAACGGGAAGCTTTTTGGGCTTGGGGGGAGGAGGTTCTTTAATTGGCTCTATTACAGGATCTTCTTCAGGTGCAGGTTGAACATTTTCCGCATCGTTGACAACGACTGGTTCTGGTTCTGGTTCCAATGGAGCCTTTGTTGGTTCGTCGATTAGATTGTTTTGTTGAGGTTCCGGCGGTTCCTGCTGAGATGTTACAGGTTGTTTTGACTCCGATCCGACGGTGTTCTGTTGGCGGTTCTTCCATTGCCCGATCCCGAATACCACGGCCCATATGCCCCCACCTACAACAATAAGAAGAACTGCGATCATTCCCAACAAGGTGGGCCATGGGCGTGTGGATGAGGGCGGAGGAGGGGGCATGGTTTCTGCCTGTGCCTCTTGTTCGACAGAAGGTGGTTGTTGTAAAGGAGGAGGAATAGATTCTGCCTGCTTTTCTTCAGGGACAGGCGGAGGTGTTGAATCGGGCTGAATTTCAGCGGAAGGTTGATCTTCCGACGTTGGAGAGGAAATAGGTGCTTTGTCTTCCGGTTCTTCCTGTTGTCTTTTTAGAGCTTCTTGTATCAGACTCATTTTTCACCTTCCAGTTGCCGAATGGCTTTTTTTATACATCGAGCATTGATTTCTTTGGTTCTTCCAACAAATCCAGCCAGCATAGCATTATCACATACAGCATTGATTAATCGCGGAATGCCTTTTGTGTACTTATAGACTTCACGTATGGCGCTTGGACCAAAAACAATACTACCATCTGAACCCGCCACCCATAGCCTGTGACGGATATACATTATGGTATCCTCCTGTGTCAAGGGAGGTATATTGCACCGTACAGTAATACGCTGTCTTAACTGACGCAAATCGGGACGTGCCAGCCGTTTCTCGAGTTCAGGTTGTCCGCACATTACTATCTGTATCAGTTTATGCTGGTCAGTTTCAAGGTTTGAGAGCAGTCTGACTTGTTCCATGACTTTAGGAGACAGGTCTTGAGCCTCGTCTATGAGAAGAGCCACGTTGATCCCATCTTGATTCTTCTGAAGCAGAAATTCGTTGAGCTTTTCGATATATGAAAGACGATCTCGCGCGGTTACTGCCAGGCCGAAATCGTTCAGCATTGCTCTGAGCAGCTGTGTTTCTGTCAGAGTGGGATTCAGAATCAACGCTGTTTCTACATTTTTGTCGAGATTTGAAAGTACGGCTCTGCAGAGTGTTGTTTTGCCTGATCCGACCTCGCCTGTGAGCTGAATAAATCCTTTCCGTCTCATAATGCCGTACATCATATGATCAAACGCCTCCTTATGATGCGGCGTAAAATACAGGAAACGGGGATCTGGCGTTATATTAAACGGATTCTCTTTCAGGTTATAGTATTCCAGGTACATAGAGTGTTAGTTATCAGAGCTATTTGCTTTGTTTAATCATACAATAATAACAATGTAAAACGGAAACTGTAAAATCTATTTATCCCACAAAATAATGGAGTATTGGAGTGATGGAGTAGTTAGAAAAAGAATCTTTGTCAATCAAATCATTACTCCAACACTCCAGTGCTCCAGAAAGTATAATAAATTAAGCCTTTTCATTTTTTAACATATAATTTCACTAGAAAGCTTATATTGCAAAAAGCTTATCAGTTATTTATTGTATGTTATATTGTATCCTATGTTTTGTCGATATGGCTTTTCAGTGTTTATCGTTATGCTCTCGCGGGCATGATTCATGCGATTTGCTGTGTTTTTCAAGCATCTCCTTCCACAAATTTGATGGGAGAAGAGAGGGTTCATCTCCTTTCTCCAATGTTTTAATACGATCATGCCATTCAGTTTGTTCTGGGAACATCTTTAGGATTTCTTTAAGTGCCTTGATTGCGTTCTGATTGTCTCCCTCTGCTTCGCAAATAAACGCCCTGTAAAGCAGAAGCGTACGCTTATCGTAAGTTGCGTAAACACCTTCAGGATCGAATTGGGACGGCCAGAAAGCAATGCCTTCGTCAAAAGCCAGCTTTGCTTCTTTTATTTTGTTTTCTTTAAGAAATATTTGGCCTTTTGCCAGAGAGATTTCGTAATTGAACGGGTTATTAAACTGGGCTTCCTGCAGAACTTCCAATGCTATGTCAGGCCGTTTTGCGTCTCCTGCGAGCCAGAATGTCGTAACAAGATAAAATTCGATATTATTGGGATCGGATTGAATCGCCAGCCACAGCCATGGCATAATTTCCTTTATATTATAGCGTTCGAGATGAAGGTGGCCTGCCGGTTTTATTTTCCGGGATATTTTATGAAATATGTTGTTGTCGAACGCCTGCGATTTTATATAAGGACGACCTTTGTGGAAATACTCGTCTGCCTTAAGAAAGAAAAACTTTCCCAACATCAGCCTGCTGCCGCCAAATACCTTGCCGCCAACCGTATTCTGTTTGTTTGTGTTTTTAGTGTGAACAGGAGTCATTGTCAAACGGCATGCAATGCAGAATGCAGCTCCCCACATTACAGCAATTCCAAGCCATGGATAAGATCTGATTGCGGATTTCATAAACTATCAACCATTACTTCAACACTCCACTTGTCCTCCGTAGCTACGAAGAACGGAGGATGGATCATTGTTATCCTAGATTTCCTCTGATAAACTGTTTTTTACGGTATGCCAGCCATGCAGCGAGTAGAAGAGAGCTTGTTAACAGTGCGCCATAGGCGAGAATCATGCAAAAAGTTTTCCAGTCGAGAGTTGCGCTCTCATGCACAATTCTTTGACGCATGTCGAATATTTCAAAGTGTGGCAGGAGGTTGTAGAATAACGTAAGCATATAAGCTCGGAATCCCGTTTCGTGAGTAATAAATTCCGGTATTCGGGGAACAAGAAAGAAGGCTGTTGTTGTAAGTACGTATGTTATTGATGCCGCGGCATCATGGTTCATTCTTGTTGAGAACGCCAGTGCTGTTACTACAACAATCGAAAGAGCAGCGCAGTGAAGAATATATCCCTGTAGAACGAGTACCGGATGAATTTTCCCGCCATAAAGACCAACAATACCTATAACAAGTGCATAGAACGCTAGAGTGACTGCGCAGACCACGCTCCATGAACCTATCCATTTGCCCAATATGAGTTCGAAACGGGTAATTGGCTTGGCAAGAAGAGGGAAGATGGTTCCTCGTGTTTCTTCAATCGGTAATTCACGAGAGCTTATATTGATTGAGAGAATCCAGCTTAATATCAACGTCATTAACAATCCGACGTCCACAATATAACGCACAACCTTGCCAAGGCCAAATATGTTAAGCGATATCAGGGTTACAAGAATTGCACCCAGCAGGATGAGCAGTACATACACATCTTTCCTGCGAATCATTTCAAGCCATATGATTGCCGCTATTGTTAATATTCTTATCATAGATTTCGTGTTGGCTTTGCTTCTCAGTTTTTATCTTGCACAACTCTAGTAAAATATTTTTCCAGACTTTCTCCGGGTTTGACCAAATCCTCGGCAGCGCCTTCTGCTACAAGTTTGCCTTTGGATAAAACAGCCAGATGGTTACAGACCAGTTCTGCTTCAGAAAGCTCATGTGAAGAGAAAAACACTGTTTTACCTTCGTCTCGAAGATCGGTGATTATTTTACGTATCCTCATGCGGCCGATAGGATCAAGGCCGCTTGTAGGTTCGTCCAGAATTACAAGGTCAGGATTGTTGATTAGAGCCTGCGCCAGGCATATTCGCTGCATCATGCCGCGTGAATATGTTCCGATTCTCCGGTTGGAGGCCTTAACGAGATCAACCAGTTGAAGCACTTTATCAGTTCGAGCATGAAGGGATTTGCCTCTCATGGAGAATAGACGACCTGTCATTATGAGTAACTCGCGGCCTGTTAGAAACCTGTAGGTATCCGGATGTTCCGGCAAGTAGCCAATTCGTTGGCGTACTATTGTGTGGCTAACATCATCACCGAAAATTCTGGCATCACCCGATGTAGCGGCAATAAAGCCGAGTAGCACATGCATAGTAGTTGTTTTGCCGGCACCATTGGGTCCCAGAAAACCTAACACTTGCCCAGGCATAATGGTTAGATTCAGTCCATCAACCGCCGTTATTGTTTGTTTGTGTGATGTAAAGACAACAGTAAGATTGCAAATTTCTACAGCTGGTTTCATGATTCATGTATTGAACTGATTACAATATTACAAACGTCAATCTCTTGCAAATATATATTACGTATGAGAGACTAATTATATACTAAAAAAAAATTTGGCGCAACCTGATGTTAAATAATTTTACTCCCAAATCTAAGCAAATAATTCTGGGTGTTGTTCTTATCCTCCTGGCGGTTTTGGCTGTCAATATCCCTGCTGTAAAAGCGGAGTTTATATGGGATGACGACACACATGTTACCAGTAATTTAATAACAAAGCAGGGTGGGCTCTACGATTCCTGGTTTTCGCGTAAGCAGTCCAATTATTGGCCGGTAACCTGGACGTTTTTCTGGGTCCAATGGAAATTGTGGGGGATGTCACCTGCAGGTTATCATATAGTAACTGTTCTTTTGCATGGGATTTGCGCTGTTCTGGTTTGGATAACGCTCCGAAAATTACGAATTCCAGGAGCATGGTTGGCGGCTCTGCTTTTTGCCATACACCCTGTGAATGTCGAAACTGCCGCATGGATCACACAGCAGAAAAATATACTTTCAATGTTTTTTGGTACGCTCACAGTTCTTCTTTTTCTCAGATTCACCGATAACAAGTCATATCACTGCTATTTCTGTTCCGTTATTGCCTTTCTTGTTTCTTTGCTCGCTAAAACCTCAACTGTGACCTTTCCCTTTGTGTTGATTTTATGTGTGTGGTGGAAATATAAAAAGCTGACTATAAAGGACGCTTTTATTTGTGCGCCATTCTTTATTTTGTCGCTTATCCTTGGCTTGACGGAGATATGGTTTCAATATAATCGGGCAATGGCAGTCAGTATTAAAAGCAGTGTTTTTTCTGACAGGCTTGCGGGTGCGGGGCATGCGATCTTTTTTTATCTGTCTAAAACAGTATTTCCGTACAAATTATGTTTTGTGTATCCGAATCGAACTTTTGACGGGTCTTTCCCCTCATCTTACATTCCGTTGATAATAGTAACAGCAGGAATGTTGGTTTTGTTGTACAGGCGAAACAGCTGGGGACGACCGGTTGTTTTCGGGTTAGGGTATTTCTTTTTGACCATTGCGCCGGTATTGGGTTTTCTGAATATATATTTCATGAGATATTCCTGGGTGTCGGATCATTGGCAATATGTGTCAATAATAGGCCCAATAGCGCTTATAATAGGAGGGCTTACTACGCTGGTCCGGCGAAGTTCTCCTGTTATCAGGCGAATATCCCTGTTGGCGGCGGCAGCCGCAGTTATCCTATTGGGTTGTCAGTCTTTTGATCGAGCAAAAGCATTTAAGAGCAGTGAGGCTCTTTGGGTTGATACACTGCGGAAAAATCCAAATGCCTGGATTGCATATAATAATCTGGCTTTTATATTTATAGATCAAGGCAGACTCAATGAAGCAAATGAACTTCTGAAAAATGCTATTACAGTAAATCCGGAAGATAGATTCATAAGGCTGAACCTGGCGCGAGTGCTGGAAAAGAAAGGTAAGATTTCGGAGGCAATGAAACATGTCGAATATGTTATACGGATTGATTCTGAGGATTTGGACGCTCAATATGAGAAGGGCAGACTGTTAATGGGGCAGGGGCGTTTTCCGGACGCAAAGAAATGTTTCAATAAAACGCTTAAATCCAATCCTGCGTTTATGAGAGCCTATGTCGGGCTGGCCCTGGTCGCAGACAAGGAGAATGATCTTGATCAGGCAGTTGATGTTGTTCAAAAAGCGCTGAGGATTAATCCGGGTTATGCCCCTGCGTATCATGTGTTAGGTGATATAATGTTTGATCGTGGAAACATGAAACAATCGCTTGATTATTATTTAAAAACTGCTGAAATAAATCCTCAATATCCTGATGTTCATAATGATCTGGGTATTGTATATGCAAAAATAGGAGAATTGGATCAGGCAGTAACACGTTTCAAGGAGGCCCTTAAAATAAAGCCCAAAGATTCAAAGGTACGTTTGAATCTGGATAGGGCCCTGAAAGAGCAGATGAATCATGAATAACATCAGAAACATATCTAAGTCTCCTTTAACAGTTCTCTGTGATGTTTTTGTTTTCACTGTGCTTTGCGTTTTTATTGTACTGTTCCCGCCGAGATTAACCTATCTATCGTTTGTGTTCGGCCTGAGATCTGCGGTTTCCAGCGATATGCTTGGTGGGATTGCGACGGGTTTTTCAATGATCCTTCTGCTGGCTTATTTCATTTTAATGATGCACACGTTTCCGTTTGCGGAAAAGTTGAAATTACTGATAGTGGTTTTGTTTGCATTCTTTTTGATTATTTTGCCGACTGTTTCCGACATGGCGGCACGTAAAGATTTAGGCATTCAGTCTAACGGAAATTATGTTTCCTTTCCGCATGATGGTGGCGTTTTGCAGACAGAAGCGGCTATGGACTTTCTTTGCAGGGGGGTTAATCCTTATTCTGCTTATTATGGTGATACGGCGATGTCGCAATCACATCACAGTAACCCCGCGTTATGGAAGTCTCTTGGTTTTGATGAAAATCCAGCATACAGATTCTTTCCTTATCCGCCTTTTGTTCTTATTCTTTCCCTGTCTTTTCGTGCTTTGTGGTCTCTGTTTTTTGGGTGGTATGATCAGCGAATTGTCTATATTGCCGCATTGGCAGTACTCGGTATCGTTGCCTATGCTTTACCTCGGAAGAAGGAATTCAGACTTCCTTTTCTTGCTTTTACAGTCCTTAATCCATTATATGCCGGTTTTTTTATTGAGGGTATGAACGATATACTCTGCGTTTTATTTCTTGCAGGAACCGTCTATGCGCTCAGAAAAGAAAAACTCAGAACTTCTGCTGTTTTGCTCGGGCTGAGTTGCGGGCTCAAGCAATTCGCCTGGATCATGGTGCCGTTTTATCTTGGATTTGTGTATGCTTCGGGCCCCTCGGGCAAAGCAAAAGATAAGTTTAAATATATGCTGAGGGAAACGTGGCCGCTGTTTTGTACGGTGGGTATTATATTTATACCATTCTTAATATGGGATTTTGGCGGGCTCGTTTTCAGTCTGATAGTTGCTCAATCTTCTTTGTATCCTGTCAGGGCATGCAGTCTCGGGGTCTCTAATTTTTTGATACCGCTAGGCCTGCTTGATTCACCGCGCGCCAGTTTTCCTTGCTGGCCGTTTTATGTTTTTATTGTATTGCCTGTTTGCATCTATGGAATTAAGAAGATTCTTGTCCAACGCACGATATCCGCAATGCTTGCCTGGTATTCTGTAACCCTCTTGTTGTTTACGTTTTTCTCTCGATTCTTCTCCTATAATTACCTGTATCTCATTGTTCTGATGATGGTGTCGGCAGTTGTGATCAAGCTGGATGCAGTATCTCGTGAATCGTGAATCGTATTTCGTTTTTTTATGTCTTTTTTGCTTTTTGTGGTAATTATCTTAACCTCAAATCATAGACCTGCAGGTGTTGTTGGTCATATATTTTTTTCAGCCTCAGGGTTTGTTCCAGGAATTTGCGATGTCGGTTGTTGTGGGTGAGAATATAACGGATGTTGTATTCCCTTAATGTGGCTATGGCTTCATCAAGTTTTTCAGGTGCGGGGGATGGTGTTCCGCATATCAGCGTGCTGATAATTGGAGTTTGATAAAGAAACCCCATAGTCTTGACCGGCAGGCGTGACACATATCCGCCTACTATAGGTTTTTCGTGAATTGTGGCGTAATAAAGTGTCAGCGGTGTGTCAGGAATATCAATAATCGCGTATTCTTCAGTATCCTTTGCCATTTGACGATAGAATTCAGGTACAGAAACCCTTGTCATGGGATATGGGATTGTGAGGTATTCCAGGCATATCAGGCCGGCTACGGTAAGAGGAAATATTACATTCCGACTGGATTTGGCGCCTGAGTGGAAATGTGTCTTTGTTATGTGCGCAACTGCATATGCTGAGAGAATTGCCATAGAAAATTTCAGCATCAGGTCAAAGCGTTCCGGTACGCCTGTCATTGAGAAATAGGGCACGTATTTATGAAAAAAAAGATATGGCAGGGGAACACGAATTTGCCTGCCCATTACATGCAGATATGGACCCAGCGCCATAATGAATGCAAAGATACCTGCGACTCCCCAGATTCTGGTTTTGCGAACACGGATCGCGGCGTAAATCGAGAGCGCTAATACGGTATAACCCAGAAAATTAGAGTTTTCTGCCGTATTGCCGGACCATGTTGACCAGATATTTCTACACCACATGCGACCCCATGTAGAAATGGCGCTGGGCACAAAAAAACTTGTTAAATCAGCTGAGAAGTTCTCGGGATTATGTGTGCCGAGAAAGACTTCCTTTGTTCCTGTTATGATCATGCTTACGATCAGTGGCGAAAGGACGCCAAATACTATTACGAGCATAACAATCAGTCGTGTTAATGTACCATCCAGCAGGAACCCGCGTCGTCGTTTTATCGCAGCGCCTGAAATCAGGATTGCGGTGAAAAACAGCGAATACAGCAAGTAGTACCATGAGCAGAATGTTGTAAGTATAAGGAAGAACGAACACCAGAGTATGTTTTTACGTTCTGGCTCTTGGAGAAGTTTTAATAAAAAGAATATATAAAAGGGTATCCACTCCATTGCTATCAGTTGAAGATGTCCCAGTGCGTGAGCCATATGATAAGGGCAGAAAGTATAAATGATACCTGCGATCAGTGATGCGAATTTGTTTTTTGTTAGATAGAAAGCAAGAATATACATGCCGATACCTGACATAATAAAAGAAAAGAAGACAATAACGTTGTAGACAATTTCCATTCTGAAAAAGGGCTGAAGCGGTATTGATATCAGGCCGTTAAACGGATTCAGTGTGTGGAAGAGCAGGGTAACGCCATTGGGGTGATGCAGGTATTCGGTAAAATATGGGTTGGTGAAATTCTTTGTCAGCGCCGTCTTCACCCACCACAGGTTCCAGGCGTTTTGAAATCCGTCATAACCGTCGCCCATGAAACATGTTGATATGTTTAAAAATACAGGGTATGTGAGGAGAATGGTCAGTAACATGAAGCCGACAAGCGGCAGGCCTAGCTCTTTAAGAAGTTTCTGGAGCGTTTTCATTTCCTGGAGACATATTATATGTCAGCCAGGAAAGCTTGCAAACGTTATTGTGTTATGAATGAAGGAACCAGTGCTGGGGCTCTTCAGTCAAAAAGTGGCATTGAAAGATATCTCTCGCCTGAATCGGGCAATATAACCACTATGGTTTTATTTTTGAATTCCGCTTTTTTGCTTAGATGTTTAGCTGCTGCTGTCGCGGCACCTGAAGAAATGCCTGATAGAATACCTTCCTCTTTTGTCAGACGCCGTGCATATTCCATTGCTTCTTCATTATCGACCTGTTCGACTTGATCAATAAGAGAAAGATCAAGCACGTCAGGAATAAAACCGGCGCCTATTCCCTGGATCATATGAGGGCCGGGTTTTAATTCTTCACCGGCCAGATGTTGTGAGATAACAGGGCTGTTTTTTGGTTCTACGGCAACGGAGATGATTTGTTTCCCTTTTTTCTCTTTTATATACCGCGACACACCTGTAATGGTTCCGCCGGTTCCTACGCCGGAAATAAGCACATCAATTTTTCCCTTGGTTGCTTCCCATATTTCCGGGCCGGTAGTTTTCTCGTGAATGGCCGGATTTGCCGGATTCTTGAATTGCTGAGGCATGAAATAACGATTCGGATTTTCTTCCAAAAGTTCCTGTGCTCGATTTATTGCCCCCATCATACCTTTTTCGCCGGGTGTTAATATTAGACTTGCGCCAAACGCCTTAAGAATCTTGCGTCGCTCAATGCTCATGGTTTCAGGCATGGTCAAAGTAACCTTGTACCCGCGTGCAGCGCCCACATAGGAAAGAGCTATACCGGTATTTCCGCTGGTGGGTTCGATGATTTCCATGTCTGGCTTCAAGACGTTGCGCTTTTCTGCGTCCCAGATCATTGATGCGCCGATCCTGCATTTTACGGAGTATGAAGGGTTGCGTCCTTCAATCTTGCCCAACACAAGCGCTTTGTCACCGGCCACTTTTTTTATTTGAACAAGAGGTGTATTTCCTATTGATAACGAATTGTCCTTATAATAATTCATTTTATCTCCTTGTTAGTGATTCTTTTTGACTTTTATGAGCCAATGTCCGTTGCCAAGATTATCCATCCCTGAAATCTCCTGACCTTCGCCTTTGAAACTCGCGGGCACATTCTGGACAGGCTCTCCGTCGTCAAGAATGATTTCAAGTGTTTGACCGATTTTCATCGTTTCCAGCTTCAGTTTTGCTTTAACAAAATTCATTGGGCATGCCACACCGCGCAGGTCAAGTTTTGCGAGGGATTCCTCGTTTTTTTCTGTTTTCAGGATATTGACCGATGATTCGCTGTCAGGCGGGTGAAAGTTCAGGTTCGCATCCAGGGTAGAAAACAGAAGTTTTACTCTCTCAAGTAGTTTTTGTACTTCAGCTTCGTCGTTTGCAAGCGCATCCTGCCATCCTTCGAGGTAACCGCGTGCGCGTGAAAGAAGACTTCGGAACTGCACATGCACCAAGCCGGTATCTAAGAAATGTTTTTCAAAAGCGTATATAATTTCTTTTGGGTCTTGTGAGTCTATTCCGCGTGTAATAAGCAAGGCTCTTGCTGTCGGCAGAAAAGCATCAAACAAATCCGCCGTTTCTCTGTTCTGTCCCGCTTTTTCCAGCATTTTCCCTGCTGTTATGATGTCCTCGTTAATTACTTCAAACACACCGGCTCCGCATTCTCCAGCACCACGGCCGGCCAGGCTGAAGTCTTCGTTCTGCTCCCAGTCCCGATAATACTCGGGCTGATTGCTGTAAGATGGAATATTTGCATGCTGCTTAACGATATTATTGAAATGCTCTATCTTTTGCCGTTCAAAGTAATCGGCAAAAGATTCATGTTTCTTATGCTTTTCTTGAAAATCTTTTGCCAGATCAATCAGAAGTTCCGGCAAAGCATGTGCAGGGACCATTCCTGCAGGCTGGCCGAGCCGTGCATGAACCTTGTCATTGCGCGCTCCTAAAATGACATGGTAGCTTGGAACGAGGCGTCCACGTTTCCGCTGGGCGGCCCCAAACAATCCTATGGATGCTACAGGATGCTGTCCGCATGAGTTGGGGCATCCGCTTATACGTATATCCAATGCATTAAGCGTGCTGGATTTGACATCTGTTTTTTCAAATGCTTCTGCGCAGGCTCGCGCTGCATGCCGTGATAAGCATAAACCCAGTCGGCATGTTGATGCGCCTGCGCAGGCCGTAAAACTTTCAAGCGCGGTGTTTTTAAGCGCATCGTACGACAGTTCTTTTAAAGCGGTTCCAAGTGAGGCTAAGTCTTCTTTTTTAATGAATCTCAGAATCAGATTCTGGGATCTCGTTGTTCGAAAACCTTTCTCCTGACTGAACATTTCAGATATTTTTGTTATTGTTTTGAAATCATCTGAAGATATGAACCCCATTGGCAGATGCAGGGGTACGGCAACATATCCATTCTGGCGTTGTGGTATGAAACGGATTCCACTTTCTGCATCAGTTTCCAATCTATATCCGGCGCTGTCATGGGATATGTCTGAAAATGTTTGAATTTCTGTTTTACAATCCGGCACATCTTTAATGCGATAAAGAAGATCGTGCAGTGTTTCTCGAAAGGCATTCATTCCGATCCGTTCGAACACAAATCGAAGCCGTGCCCGGTTCCGTTGCTTTCTGTCGCCAAGCTGATCGAACAGGCGTCTTACACCCTCCGCAAAGCGAATGACTTCTGCGGCAGGAATCCATTCTTCCATGAAATCTCCTGGACGCGACTGAGTTCCTAGGCCGCCTCCTGCATATACGATAAAGCCAGGTTTTCCGTCGGATGTTTTAGCTATAAAGCCAAGGTCACTAACGCGAGCCAACGCGCAATCCTTATCGCACCCGCTGAATGCGATTTTGTATTTTCGCGGCAGATTATAACTGCCCTTTAGTGCAATCAAGTATTCGGTTACAGCATGTGCAAAAGGCGTAACGTCGAACTTCTCAGCAGGGCATATGCCGGCATAAGGGCAGGCAGCAATGTTTCTTACCGTATTGCCGCCACCGCCTTTACTTGTAAGCCCCACGGGCATTAAACGCCGCATGATTTCAGGTGTGTCTTCTATCCTAATGTCGTGAAGCTGGACATCCTGCCTTGTGGTTACATGCAACTGCGAAGACCCGAACGCTTTGCTGATTTCTGAAAGAACTTGGCCCTGTTCCGATGTGATGGTTCCTCCTGCAACACGAACACGAACCATATAAGTTCCATCTTTTCGTTGTTCATAGACTCCTCGCGGTACTCGTCCGGCTTTGAATAAAGAAGGAGAAAGATCGCCGGAACAAAAACGTGCAACATTTTCCGCATAGAGCTCAATGTCTTCTCCTAAGTCTCCGGGTAAATTGTAGAATTGCTGTTTCATCTGAATATTTATCTTTTATGTGTTGTTTATTGTTATATTTATTTCTTGCGCGTTATTACCATTATTTACCACATAACCCCGGATCTCAGGTCTGTCCGGATCAGCCAGAGAAAGTATGACATAAGCCACATCCGGCGTGTATGCCAGCCTTAGATCTTCATTCGATATACGCGGGGGTGTTGCGGGATGACTGTGCCAGATAGCCAGCATCTTTAATCCATTGATGCGTATATCTTTGACAGCGGCAAACTGTTCTTCCGGTATCATTGTGAAATGCGTGGGAGACGCATCAGCATTTGTCATTTCGTAAGACTTGTTCACAATAGTATCTTTGCCCGCCAATAGTCCGCATGCTTCAAGCGGCATGGATTTCTTTGCCGCTTTGACTATTTGATCATATGTTTTTTTGTTGATTTTAAGTTCCATTATTATCATCTACTCTGTTTAAGATCACATGCCGGCATCTGTTCATTCTTAAGTTCGGTAATAGAGGGGTTGTTACCGCAAAGCGGGCAGTTTTTGTTTCTCTTAATGCTGATTTTTCGAAACGACATATTCAGTGCGTCATACGCAAGTAAATGGTTGGTCAGGAGATTGCCGGTTCCCAATATGAATTTCAGGGCTTCCGTGGCCTGTATCCCTCCAATCACACATGCAATAACACCAAGTACCCCGGCCTGAGAACATGAAGGAACGGAACCGGGTGGCGGTGGTTCCTGAAACATGCACCTGTAGCATGTGCTTTGACCTGGAATAACTGTAACCGTTTGGCCGGCAAACCGCAGAATGCCAGCGTGAGAATATGGTTTGTTGGCGAAATGGCATGCATCGGCTACCAGAAATTTCGAAGGGAAATTATCTGTGCCATCAATGATGAACTGATAATCCTTTATAATGTCCAATGCATTGTCGGCTGTAAGGCGTTCCTGATATGTTATAATATTAATGTCGGGATTAATCGCCTGCATTTTTTCTTTGGCAGAAGCCACTTTGGGGCGATCAACATCTTTAGTAGCGTGTAGTATCTGACGCTGCAGATTGCTCAGATCGACATTGTCAGCATCTATGACCCCGATTGTACCTACGCCGCCTGCCGCCAGATAGAGGCCGGCAGGGGAGCCTAAGCCGCCTGCTCCAACAAGCAGGACACTGCCTGAAAGTAGCTTTTCCTGGCCTTTCCCGCCGACTTCCGGAAGGATAATATGCCGAGAATATCTTTCTATCTGTTCTTCTGTTAAACTCATTTTGTTTCCCTTTGTTGTATCTATGCCTGCTTTCCCGTTAGCTTGATTTCTTTTTATTCATGGTTCAAAGGTTTCTATAATACTTAGCCCTATTTCTCTCTTCTTATTTCTTCAATTCATCATTTTCTCTCTCCTCCTCCCATGAAATATAGGAATTCGACATTGTCATTTTCTTTGAGAAGAGTTGTTTCGAAAACATTACGATCAAGAATATCGTCATTTAGTTTCACGGATACCATGTCCGGCATTTTTGCATCTCTAATTGTTAATAAAGAGGATACGTTTGTTTTTTCCGGCATTTCCACATTTTCGCCGTTCACTGATATGTTCATATCTTACTCCTGTTTATTTTTTGTTTTAGAGTTGTTTCAGACTCTGTTCCATGTCGCTTAGAATGTCATCAATATGTTCTATTCCAATGGAAAATCTTACCTGGTCATCGGTTGTTCCCATGGCCCGGCGTTCTTCCTCGTTCGCGTCACGGCAAAATGTGGAAGAAGGATGAATGACAAGCGTCTTGGCGTCACCCAGATTCGCCAGGTTTTGAGCCCGTTGCAGATTGTTGATAAATTTAAAACAGCGCTCTTTGGTTCCTAATTCTGCGGTCAGGAGTGCTCCGTACTTATCTCCAAACTGTTTTTGGGCCACAGCGTGATCATTGTGTGATGCGAGTCCAGGATAACGAACATTGTTTGTCCGGCTGTCTTTTTCCAGGAATTCTGCCACGGCAGCGGCATTGTTGCAGTGCCGTTCCATGCGGACGGCAAGTGATTCAATGCCGATAGACATCAGGAACGCGCTGAAAGGAGAAAAACAACATCCCAAATCGCGATACACTTGATTCCTCAGCAAAGCCATGAAAGCGAAGTTCTTAACTTGCTTATAAAACGGTTTTATATGTTCGTAGCGTTGGTTAGACCATTCAAATGTTCCGCAGTCTATAATGATCCCGCCTATAGCATTACCATGTCCGTTGATGTATTTTGATGTCGAGTGAATTACTATATCCGCGCCCAGAGATTTAGGCTGTAGAATAACAGGTGTGGTCACGGTGTTATCAACGACAAGAACAATGCCGTTTTCTTTAGCAATCTTTGCAATGGATTTGATGTCCGGAACATCGATTTTAGGATTGCCTATTGTTTCGACAAAGATCAGCTTGGTGCGATCTGTAATTGCTTTTCGGTATGCCTCTATATCTGTTGTCTCAACAAAATGGGTTTTTATTCCATAACGACTCAATGTATGGGCAAAGAGAGAGTAGGTTCCTCCGAAAATGCTATTGCCGGATAGAATCTCGTCTCCTGCTCCTGCCAGTGCCAGAACTGTGGTGCTGATTGCAGCCATGCCTGAAGAGCATGTTATAGCCGCCAAACCGTTCTCAAGAATATTCATTCTTCTTTCGAAGAGATCCAGTGTTGGGTTATTGATTCTTGTATATACAAAACCTGCTCCACGTCCTGCAAAGATGGATTCCAGTTCTTCAGCTGTTTTGTAAGCAAAGGATGAACTTTGAAATACGGGTATTGTCGTAGCGCCTGTTGCCTTATCTGGGGAAAAGGCCCCGTGTATCAGTTGTGTTTCGATATTCAAATTATGTTTAGGCATTTCGGATTTCTCCTCTGTTTTCAACTTTGCCTGTAATCCTTTTCTTGTATAAGTTTTTTATTCGTGTTCCCATTGTTTATTAATCATCGATCATTGTTTTTATATATTCCAATTTCTTACGTGCAAGCCGCATTCCTTGTGTTCGGGCTGTTCCCACCACCACCGTCCAGAGCGCGGATCTTCGCCAACTGTGACAGGTCTTGTACAACAAGCGCAGCCGATAGACATATAATCTTGATCAAGAAGTTGGTTGTATGGAATATCGTGTTTCTTGGTATACTCCATTACTTGCGCAAGGCTCCAGTCTGCGATGGGGTTGATCTTTATAATGCCCCCGTGCGCGACGTCACGTTCAACTTTACCGAGTTCGTTACGTGTAACATTCTGATCCTTTCTTAAGCCCGTAATCCAGGCCTTTAATCCATTAAGAGCGCGTGACAAAGGTTCAACTTTTCGGATAGCGCAGCATTCATGACGAGCTTCAAGGCTTTCTTTAAATGAATAGACGCCTTTTCCTCTTTCAAGCTTCTCGACGGCATTATTCTTGGGGAAATACCATTCTATTTTGATGCCGTAACGCTGTTCAAGTTCATGGGCGCACTGATACGTTTCTTCGGGAAGACGGCCTGTATCGATTGAGAAAATTCGCACATCCGGCTTTATGGCGACAGCCATATGCACCAGAATCGGAGTCTCGAAACTGCAGGCCAAAGCAATATTCGGATGAAAATTATTCAATGCCCACTTGAGCATGTCTTCAGCTTTATTGTTTCCATTATATTCAATAGCATCCTGTGTGTCTTTCATGCTCTCCTCTGTTATGTCTTGATTCTTCTATTAGATTAATAGGGTTTTAGTTAAAAAAATTATATTACATATTCTATGGTGTTATTATTAAATAGCTCAAAAGCACGCTTACACATATCATGAAGCGTAATTTTTTCAAGTTTGTTGATGGTATAGTCATCTATATCTTTCCAGACTTCGTTAAAGGGAGAGTTCTTTTGCCAGTGAGGCAGATCTTCCGGAACGTCTGACTTGTTTTTTAAAGAACCTTCTGTAGCAGATAAGATTGATGCCAGAGTTATTTCTGATGGTTGTTTCGCCAGCAGGAAACCTCCTTTTAGTCCGCGCCTGCTTTCGACTATCCCTGCGGTTTTCAAAGTCAGCAGTATCTGCTCCAGAAATTTGGGCGGTATATGTTGACGTCGAGCAATATCGGCAACACGGGCAGGGGATTCTTTTTTCACGCGCAAACCCAGATCGAGCACCGTTCTCATAGCATATTCAGTTTTCTTTGATATCTTCATTTATTTAACCCTACTAACATGATTACTTTAGTAGTGTATCCTGAAATCTGTATAAGAGTCAATAGGAAAAGACAGAAAAAACTCAACCGCAACTATAGCCTGAATGCATTGACAAAAGAAATCACCTGCTGTATTCCTATTCAGGTCTCAGGAATACAGGGGAAAATTATTAGTATTATGAAGCTTTCCAGTAAAAAAACAATGCGGGCAGTGGTTTTACTATCGGGAGGATTGGACAGCACTTTAGCAGTTAAAATGATTCTCGATCAGGGTATAGAGGTTGAAGCCTTAAATTTCAGATCCGTATTCTGCACGTGTACACCCAAAACAAGTTCCTGTTCTGTTGCGGTAACCGCAACGCAGCAGTTAGGTGTGGGTCTTAAAGTTATTAATAAAACTTCCGATTTTCTTGAGGTTGTTAAAAACCCCAAACATGGTTATGGCAGGAATATGAATCCATGCATTGATTGTCGAATTTTTATATTCCGTAAAGCAGGTGAATACATGCGGGAAATCGGCGCGTCTTTTATTGCCACAGGTGATGTTCTGGGAGAACGCCCCATGTCTCAAAGATTGGCGGCCATGAAATTAATCGAAAAAGAATCGGGTCTTGAAGGCTTGGTTTTGCGTCCGCTTTCTGCCCGACTGCTTAAGCCTACAATACCGGAGCAGAAAGGATGGGTCGATCGTGAAAAATTTCTGAGCATTCAGGGGAGGTCCAGGAAGCCCCAGATACAACTCGCCAAATCATTTGGTATTAATGATTACCCTTGTCCCGCCGGCGGCTGTCGACTCACGGAGCCTGGCTTTGCCGCTCGCATGAGGGATCTGATAAAACATACTCCAGATTTAACACTAAATGACGTTCAGCTTTTGAAAGTGGGGCGGCATTTTCGTCTTTCGCCTGAAGTGAAAGCTGTCGTAGGACGTGACGAGAATGAAAACGAACAACTTCTTGGGCTACAGCGGGAAGGGGATCTGATGTTGGAAGTTCAGGGTTTTCCCGGACCGATGACTATTGTACGAGGTGTGGTTAATGATGATCTGTTACTTCTTTCTGCAGGTATTGCCGCCGGGTATAGCAAAGGTCATAAGGAGGCAACCCTCGATGTATCTGTTCGCAATGGCCGCAAAGATAAAATGTTATGTGTTAAGCCGGTAAAGACGGATATTACAACTGGTATGATGATTCAGAATTAAAACTCTGCCGGCATCCCTGGCGATGCCTTGGGTTTGATGTTTACATTTCTTCTCTAAAGTTTTTGATATTAAGCAGACGCGGACACTTGGGCAGACGAATAGCAAACCTGCTTCCTTTATCTTTCTTGGATTCGATATTGATATCGCCGCCGTGTTCAGAGACAATTTTTTGAGTGACGGACAGCCCTAAACCGGTTCCCTTGCTCCCCTTGGAGCTGTAGAAGGGGCGAAATATGGACTTGAGGGTCTGCTTGTCTATGCCATGTCCTTGGTCGATGACCTCGATACTCAACCACTCGGGACAGCATGAGTGGGTGCTGACTGTCACATTGCCGCCGGTAACTGACATTTCGATTCAGATAGAAATCCGAAAAAACACTTCTGCAATAACATCAACATATCCTTGGAAGATCCTCTCCCGCAGGCACACTAACGATCCGCTCCCCGCCCAGAACTGTTTCCAGTAATACCGTTCCTTCAGGCTCCGTGACCACACGTCCTATAACACAGGCCTCCCTGCCAAGAGGATTAGCCCGGAGGTGTTCCAATATCAGAGCTGAATCATCGTCGGCACAGACTATGATCGCTTTGCCCTCGTTGGCCACGTTAAGCACGTCCAGACCGAGTATATTGCAGGTACCCCGGACTTCGTTTTTCACAGGAAGCAATTGCTCGCTTAGCCGTATTCCGACTGAAGAAGAATCCGCTATATCACATAATGCTGCCGCCAATCCGCCCCGTGTCGGGTCCCTCAGACAATGAAGAGTCGGGACTTCGTTCAGTAACGGTCCTATCATCCCCCATAACGGTGCCACATCACTCATAAGGTCCGACTCCAGTTTCAACCCTTCCCGCATGTTCATGATCGCGATTCCGTGATCGCCGATGGAGCCTGTTACGATTACGGCATCACCCGGTTGAGCATTGGATACGGCAACATTGATCTCTGAAGCTCTCACTCCTATTCCGGTCGTGTTAATGAATATTCCGCCACGGCGTGAGGACCGATCCTCTGATGCTCGGCTTTTTTCCACGACTTTCGTGTCTCCAGTAACGATCAGGACATCTGACTCTTTCGCCGTATTTCCTACGGACTTGATGATTTGTTCCAGGTGGTTGACTGGCAGGCCTTCTTCTATAATCAGGCCCAGGCTAAGGTATCTTGGTTCCGCTCCCTGCATGGCTAGATCGTTCACGGTACCGCAAACCGCAAGACTTCCGATATCCCCGCCGGGAAAGAAGATGGGATCCACGACGAAGGAATCCGTCGTCATTGCGATTTTGGATTCAGGTATTTCAAGACACGCTGCATCATCGAGCGCTTCAAGAATCGGGTTTCCGAGCTCACGCAGAATTATTTCATCAATAATACTTCTGGTAAGCAGGCCACCACCACCATGCCCCATTAGAATAGTGTCATCCATTCTTTTTCCTTCCGTACTTGAAGTGGGCCGCGCAGGTTCCCTCACTCGAGACCATACACGCACCCACAGGCATACTCGGGGTACACCGATCCCCAAAAAGTGAGCAGTCGCCCGGCTGTCGCATACCGCGCAGGATGTCCCCGCAAATGCATCCGGATTCCTTGCGGCTTTCCGGGACCTTAATACCGGCGAATAATTTCCCGGCATCCTGTGCCTCAAACTCTTCGCGTATCTTCAGCCCGCTATCAGGAATCACTCCCAATCCACGCCACTCAGCGGAGCATTCCTCGAATACTCGTTCACACGCGGCCCTGGCCCGGAAGTTGCCTTCCTGCGTTACGCTTCTGGCGTATTCGTTTTCCACTTCACCCCGGTTATCCGCAATCTGTTTCAGCAACGCACGAATTGCACGTAAGATGTCGCCTGCCTCAAAACCAGCCACCACACAGGGAGCATTATATTTTTCGCACAGGGGTTCATACGCACCTGCTCCGATAATAACACTCACATGCCCCGGACACATGAACCCGTCAACGCTTACCTTGCCGTCCGCCAGCAGGGCCGACATTGCCCCTGGAATTGTCTTGTGCGCGCACAAGACGGAATAGTTCGTGATGCCCGCCCGCTTCGCTTCGTCGATTGTCCATGCAACAGCAGGTGTCGTCGTCTCAAAACCTACACCCAGAAACACTACACGCTTGCCAGGTTCTTCCCTCGCCGTCTCCAACGCGTCCAACGGTGAATACACGACCCGAATGTCCGCACCTTGCGCACGTTTTCTCTCCAACGACGAGTATGAACCCGGCACCCTTACCATGTCGCCAAACGTCGATATAAGCACGTCCCGCTCATCGGAAATGGCGATTGCCTTATCCAGATACTCGTTTGGAGTTACGCACACCGGACATCCCGGGCCTGAAAGCAGGTGTACACTATCCGGTAACAGACCCTTAACACCTGTCCGAAAAGCTGCCATCGTGTGCGTTCCGCACACTTCCATCAACGTTACACTCCGTCCTATTCGGTCTGCGAGCTCCTTAATATCCGCTATGCAGCTGTCAATCATCATCAGACTCCGTTTCACCCATTATCCTGTTGTACTCGCGTACATCGTCATCGGTCCACTTATGAATAGCGAAGCCGGCATGGAGCAAAACAAAATCGCCGACCTTCGCATCAGTAATGAATGACACATTACTTCTTCGTCTCACCCCTCCGATATCGACAACAGCAATATCGCCGTCAATCTCAACTATTTGTACCGGCACCGCTAAACACATGGCTTATCCTTCCTCTACTTCTTTTGTGCGCCTTTTTCATGGCAATCTTTTTTTTTGCTCCCGCCAGCGCAACTGCCGCTTGACCCAGCGACAGCCCAGCATCACCCGGCCCCAGTATATCTGGATAATAAACGCGAAAACCGCAACCACGCAACCCGTCAATGACACGACCGCGCAGGAGATCATTCATGAATACACCGCCAGTCAGAACCACGTCACTCACTGCCCTCATTTCGCGGACAGCCTCACACGCGGAAATAACGCCGGCCGCAATCGTGTTATGGAACCGTGCTGAGATCTGCCCCTTGTCCATACCATTGTCAATATCGGCCACAATCTCCCGGATCATCTGTCCAAAATCCAATACCGATCCGTTCACCCGGCAGTTATAACGCCGATAAACATCCGGAGCCGCAGCAGCCTGCAGCTTGATGGCCGCCTCCGCTTCGTGTGAGATGGTTGTACAAATTCCTAACATGGCCGAAATGATATCAAATAATCGTCCTGCGCTTGATGTTACAGGGCTGCGCACCCCCTTTTTCAACATGAGGCTCAAGGCCCGGCGCATTTCCGAATCAAGACTTGGCAGAATTCGAGCGATGGTATCGTCATCATCCCCGAACTCCTCGTACAAACAGCTGAAAGCCATCCTGTCAGGATTCAGTGTCGCCTGATCACCACCAGGCATACGATACTGCTTAAAGTGTATTTCCCTGCTGTAGGTCCGGAGATCAGCAAACAGGATCTCGCCGCCCCACAATGTACCGTCATCACCAAGGCCCATACCGTCAAGCGCAACGCCAATAACCGGCTCTGTCAAGCCATGCTCCACCATGCAGGCCGCCACGTGCGCATGATGATGCTGAACACCGACAAGCCGCCGCTGGCCGGATACGCATTTCTCGCCGGCCAGCCGCCGGCCATGCCGCGTGGACACGTAATCCGGATGCAGGTCATGGGCCACAATTTCCGGATCAATCGACGTTGTCTCTAATATTTCATCAATTCGCAGGCAAAACAACGCATAGTTAGCGTACTCTGCCAGATCGCCTGTATTCTCCGAAATATATGCCCGCATCCCCTTTGTCACGCAAACAGTGTTCTTGAGCTCAGCCCCGCAACCAAGCACACTCGGGCCATCAACGGGCAGGTCCAGATCAAGTGCGGCCCCTTTCAAAGTAAACCTTCAATCCATGCAATCCAACCATCCATACCTGTACCGGCCGTCGCAGAGACCTGAAAAACCGGGATACTTCCGTTGATCTTTGACAGAAAATCAACACATGCCTCAATATCAAAAGAAACATGGGGCAGAAGATCTGTTTTCGAAAGCACAACGGCACGTGCTTCCCGGAAGAGCAGGGGATACTTCAACGGCTTATCCTCACCCTCCGCCACGCTGAGTACAGCCACTTTAGCCGTCTCGCCTATGTCGAACTCTGCCGGGCAGACCATATTGCCGACATTTTCCACAATTACCAGATCGAGATCGTCCAGAGAAAGATCACATAGAGCATGATGCACAAGCTTCGCCTCCAGATGGCAGGAGCCACTCGTTAGGAGTTGGCTGACAGGCACGCCCAGTCTCGCTAAACGCTCCGCATCACGCGTAGTCTCCACATCGCCCTCAAGCACAGCAAAACGAACATGCCCATTCAAACGATTAACCATGTTCTCCAACAATGTTGTCTTTCCGCAACCGGGCGAACCTATCAGGTTGAGCATCCTCAAACCCTTCTTCGCCAGAATCGCCCGCGTCTTTTCCGCCCATACTTCGTTTTCTCCCATCAGATCTTTATAAACTTTGATGTTCTTTTTCATATTACTCCGTCGCAGGATAGATAAGTACAATCAACCCCATGATGCAGAAGGCAAGACGATAGGTAAAGAATATTAGAACCATTTGTTTTCGCTGGCGCTGGGCATTCCTGGCAACGCCCTAGGCTTCCACTTTCGCCAACCTTCGTTGCCAAGGCTATGGACTACAAGACGGTGGGACCGGACGTCGCTAAAGCTATGTCCGGCAAGCAAGCCAGCCAAAGAAGGTATCAGTGGTATACTTATCTTACGAGCGAAGGGAAATATTTCTTCCGCAGGCCTATTATGGCCAGGGGTTCAGGGGGCCATATGACTGGAACGGTTTAAGGTTGGGGTTGCGCCGCTGGAAACGTCATACGGTTGGGGCTGTCGTGAATTTTTGGGTTGCCCCCGTTAATGGTGTTGACCCGTTGATCCGGCCATACTCCAGCCGAAAGGCTTATGTTCCGAAGCGAACTGGTACCCCCTAGGGGAGTCGAACCCCTCTTTCCAGGATGAGAACCTGATGTCCTAGCCGATAGACGAAGGGGGCTAGTACCATTTAACGTCATAAAAGCCTTTACTTAAAGGCAATTTCTCGCATTTCTAAAAATCTGCAACAAATTGAAAAAACATGCAATTTCCTGCAAGGGTACCAAACATTTTTATCGTAGAATACCTGTCTCACGATTAATGAGTTTGCACGTTACCAAAAGCCCTCCTCAGACTCAAGCACTCTTGCACAGAGAGCCTAGTATAAAAAATTTCTAGTTAACAGAGATCATGGCATAAACTAGCCTAGTCATGTTGTTTTAAGATAGCTTAAGCATGTTTGCGGATCCCTTTTGCTCCCTTCGCCAATACATAGATGTTTAGAACATCTTGCAAATTGACATATATTGCATTTTGCAATAGTATGGCATGATGGTTAAGAAAGGACAAAAGAAACAGGTATTAGGTCAAGATCGAGGTGAACAGCTTGATACTATCCTTAACTGCGTCGCAGATGGTGTGTTTACGGTAGATTGCGAGAAAAAGATCCGTTTCTTTAATCGCGCGGCAGAGCGAATTACCGGTTTTTCCGCGAAGGAAGCAATCGGTCAATTCTGTTACGATGTGTTCAAGACCACTGGCTGTGGATCTGCATGCACGCTTGATGAGGTAAAAATATCAGGAAAAGAACTCGTTAATAAACCTGTTCAGATTCTCAACAGAGAGGGCCGTTCGTTACTTGTAAGCATCAGTGCCGCAACACTTCGTGATTCAGAAGGAAAGGTTATCGGCGGAGTTGAAACATTTCGTGATCTGACGGCAGAAGAGGAACTGCGCAAGGAGATTAAAAAATCATATACCTTTCAGGACATCGTCAGCCGCCATCCTAAAATGCATGAGTTGTTTGCTATTCTTCCGGATATAGCGGAATCCAATGTCAGTGTATTGATCGAAGGAGAAAGCGGAACGGGCAAAGAACTCTTTGCCAGGGCAATACATAACTTGGGCAAACGAAAAAACAAACCGTTTGTAGCTATAAATTGTGGATCACTGCCTGATACTCTTCTTGAATCAGAATTATTTGGATATAAAAAAGGCGCTTTTACAGATGCAAAACGTGACAAGCCGGGTCGTTTTGATATGGCAAAAGGTGGAACGCTGTTCCTTGATGAAATTGGAGACATCTCCCCCGCTCTGCAGGTACGCCTGCTGAGAGTTCTTCAGGAAAAAACGTATGAACCTCTTGGCGGAACAGAGCCGGTACAGGCTGATGCAAGAATCGTGGCAGCAACAAATCAGCATTTGCTTGATAAAGTAAATGACGGATCTTTCAGGGAAGATTTATATTACAGACTCAACGTCCTTCGTATAGAGCTTCCTTCTCTGCGTGAGCGTCGTTGTGACATTCCTCTTCTTGTTGATCATTTCAGACGTCGTTTAAATGCGGAAACAGGTAAAACCATTGAAACTATTGATGATTCCGTGATTACTGCGATTATGAGACATGATTTCCCCGGCAATATCAGGGAACTGGAAAATGTTCTTCAGCATGCTTTTGTTCTCTGCAAAGGTCCTATCGTTCAATTTGCTCATTTACCAAAAGAACTTGCCGAGGAAATAAGTAAAGAATCTGGCAAGGGCTTGCTTTCTCTTGAACAGCTTGAGAAGAAAGCCATACGTGAAGGGCTTCTTGATAATAGCGGCAATCGGTCGGCAGCAGCTAAACAGCTCGGTATAGACCCAAGCACACTTTACCGCAAGATGAAACGGTACGGGATCAAATAACACATTCTATACAGGCCTTTTCGCTAGGTTACTGACTGCTCTTTACCATAAAGAAACTGCGTTTCGAAACAAAAAAGACTGCTACCGGGTTTTCGGGACAGTCTTTTTTTATTTCTGTTTACCGCTTTGCTCTTTGTTTTGCTCTTTCCAGGAT
>JBHORK010000027.1:0-27223 GCA_042565725.1 Verrucomicrobiota bacterium | reverse complement strand
GTATAGGGTATTCCTGATATATATCTTTTCAGCGGACAAAAGGAGCGATCCTCCGCATGTACGATGCAGAATTTCCATGGGTAAGCAGTCATTAATTATGGAGTCTGGTTTTAATCCGCGCGCGGAGATGGTTGTTACGCAGAGAGAACAGGAGATAGTTAATAAGAAATGCGGGGTAAAGGAATCGGATACAAGCGGGGATTTTACTTTTTATCCGCTGAAAAGATATATATCAGGAATACCCTATACTGTGAAAGTCAAAATGGATTTGTCACCTTTTTGGGGAATCCTGGAAGGATGCGATACGACTGACTCGGATTGAGAATATTCGGTCAACAGCTTCTTTATTGGTTGATGTAGGCATTTGCCGTCCACTGTGCAGGTGGATCATTTGAGCTTGTGCCAGTAGGGATCGTGGAGGTAACGGTGAGAATCTGTGTGTTGGTGCTGGAGCCAGGGGCATAGGTACTGGTATAAGTGGTCTCACTTCCTGATCTGGCCGAAAGTCTTCCCCAGCTTTCCTGTTGAAGGCTCCACGTGTATTCATATCCTCCTGACGCAGTGAAACGCTGGGATTCTCCAACACCCAGTGTTGCGGAGTCGGGCGTGATTTTCACTTGCGTTGTGGCAGGGGAGGCTTCAATGTCTTCACAGCCCGGAGCAGTAATAATCGCTGCGGCCAACAGAAATAAGCATGAAATTACGCCAAATCTATTCATATATAGAAATTATCTTAACATTGAAGGATATGTCAATATCCTTTATAAGATAGGGACAGAAAGGAATGGTAGGGAAGGTTATTATGAGAAATGTTTACATGATTTCCAGCAGGAGAAAAAAATATTGATGAAAACACTTACAAAAAAGGCAGTATTCACGATTATTTTCGTTTTAATTTCTTTTATTGCGAATACTGAAGAAATGCTGATTGACGGCATTGCTGCACGCGTAAACGGGAAGATTATAACCGTTGGAGATGTGCTGATGACGCTTCGGCCTGTTCAGCGTCAATTGGCCGGTATCTACCGGGGCGACGAACTGCGCGCGAAGTTGAAGGAAGCTTACAAGAAGGCCTTAAATACACTGATAGCAAAGCAATTAATCTTGGATTATTATGAGAAACAGAAAGTCTTTATAATTCCCGAGTGGATGGTTGATGAACGAGTCGAAAGGATTGTTCGCGATATGTTTCAGGGAGATCGCGGGAAAATGCTCTCTGCATTAACTAAAGAAGATATAGATTACGATCAATGGCGGAACGAAATTCGAGATCATGTGATCATCTTTTACATGCGCAAGATGAAGGTTGATGACCATGTCAGTATTTCTCCCCAGACAATACGTGAGATTTATGAAAAGGACCCTGATAACTTCAAGATACCGGAAAAGGTTAAGCTGAGAATGATTGTTATTAATAAATCCTTATCAGACCGGGATAACAGGGAAAAACAATTACAAGCCTGGGATATTAGAAACAGGCTGATTGCCGGTGAGGATTTCGCTGCTCTGGCGAAGCAGCTTTCAGAGGGCAGCAAGGCAAAAGCTGGCGGCGACTGGGGCTGGATTGAATTGACAATGCTAAGACCGGAACTATCAGAAGCGGTGACTTTTTTAAAATCAGGCCAGACCAGCAAGATCATAGAAACGGAAGAAGAATTATATATTCTCAGAATTGAAGGACGCACAAACGAAACGATGGCCCCATTTAAGGATATTCAGCCTAGAATAGAGGCAAAATTGCGGCGGGAAGAAGTAAATCGCCTATATGAAGCATGGATTAACAGATTGGAAGAGGAAGCCCGCATTGATGTGGCGGATATTGATTCTTTCTAAAATTGCCAATTCAGCGCCCCCCGCGTTATCAGGAAATTGTTGTTTTTCAGGCCAATAATTGATATATTTTCATTCTTAATTTATAGGTGGTAACCGCAAAATATAACAGGAGATGTGTTATGAAAAGACAGCTGTGGATCATAATGGTACTGGCAGGATCACTTGTTGTTTCCCAGGCTTTTGGCGCTAAGCCAAAAACAAGAGAGCATGACAGGCCGAACAAACCAGCCGAGGGTATCGCTTTGCGCATGGAGATGCGGCAGAAACAAATGGCCCTGCAAGCACAAGAAATGCAATTGCGGCAAAAGGAACTGGATATCGAAGAACGCGAAGCGGAAATGGAATTTACTGAAAAGGTGCGCAAGATCAAACTCGAAAAGAACAGGCTTGATCTGGAAAAAATACGCCGCTCAATACAGAATCCGCCTAAGCATGGGAATTATCATAAGAATAAAAAACAGGGGCGCGACTGTCATGGCAAGAAATGCACGTTTTTAATTCTATGCGCCATTGTAAATGTTATGCTTGCCATCTGGGTTTATCAGGATATTCGCAGGAAAAATGCCGGTTCAGGGATTTGGATTGTGCTTACGCTCTTGATGGGTTTCTTTGGCGCTTTGCTCTATGCCATGGTGCGGCTGGGTGATAAGCAGTCATAATGCGATAGTACACGGTGTGTTACGGACAAATACGTCATTTGACTTATTTTTCGATTCCTGTCCGCGCAGACACACCCTGGTCATAATAGTGTTTAATATCTTTCATTTCCGTGACCAGATCGGCGCGGTCAACTAAACGTTCATGTGCATCGCGGCCGGTAAATACCATCTCTACGTTTTCCGGCCTGTCATCAATAAGGCGAAGTATTTCTTCCACAGGAAACAGGCCGAGCGAAATCGCGACATTAGCCTCGTCGGCAATAATAACGTTGTACTCTCCGCTTAACATGGCATCTCGCAATTTCGCCAAGCCGTTTTGAGCCGCGTCAATATCCTCCGGTAAAGGTTTTCCCTTGATAAAACATCCCCGCCCATACTGTTCAACCGTTACATCAGGAAATCGTTCATTGAGCATTTTAATCTCACTGTAATTTTTCTTCTTAATAAACTGGCCGAGATAAACACGAAGCCCCGCCCCGCAGGCACGCATGATAAGACCCAGGGCGGCGGTTGTTTTCCCTTTTCCCTTTCCCGTATAAACCTGAACATAACCTTTCACAGGAAATTTATTACCATATTCTTTACCTGTTTTTAAAGAGGATTTTACAAGCGCAAAATGTTCGATTAATCATCGAATTGACACAAGACTCTCTTTTCTGTCTAATTCGGAACATACCAAAAACAAGGGAGAAACACATGGTTAACATAAATCGAATTAAGCCTGATGATACGGAGGATGTAAAAAACTTTATTAACAGCATAATGCAGAATGAATTTCCTGAGGAAAGTTCTGCATATGAATACCATGATCTTGATAATCCTCTGGAACACTATAAAGGGGAAAGAGAGATTTTCCTTGTTGCAAAAAAAGACGGCCAAATCATAGGAACGGCCGCGATTAAGGAGGATAGCCAGGATTCAGCGCTGCTGCGGCGTGTCTTTGTGCACGAACGCTATCGCGGCAAAGGATACGGGAAAATGCTTTTAAGCAAGGCTATGGAATTTTGTTTCAATCAAAACTATAAGAATGTTATCTTTCGCGGAACAAATGGAATGCAGAACGCGCTGAAACTTTGTATAAAAAACGGTTTTGAACAGAAAGATATAGCGAAATTCGGCAAGTTAGATTTAATTGTTCTTTCCAGGAAACTGCAATCTGCTTCCGAAAATAAATAGAAGGAATATATCTCTTGCGTATTAAAGCATTTAAAGCGTTGCGGCCTACACCTGATGTTGCTCATCAGGTGGCGAGTGTTCCTTACGACACCGTTAACACGGACGAGGCTCGGACACTTTCAGAAAACAATCCAAAGAGTTTTCTGAGAATTGTACGGCCGGAGATAAACTTGCCGAGCACAGCTGATCTTTCTTCGCAGGATATATTTGCCGTTGCCAAAGAGAAATTCAGAGAATTTCAAGAGAAAGGTTTTCTTGTCCGTGAAACTGAACCATCTATTTATGTCTATCGCCTGAAGAAAAGCGACCATGAACAGTATGGTATTGTGATGTGCTGTCATATTGAAGATTACGAAAACAATGTTATCAGACGTCACGAGAAGACCCGTGAAAAACCGAGACTTGAACGCGCAAGGCATGTAGAAACCCTGAATGCGAATACCGGCCCGATTTTTATGACGCACAAAGCCAATCCTCATGTTAACCAGCTTGTATTAGAAATTGTTTCATCCCCTCCCATGTATGACTTTACGTCTGCCGATAACATACAGCATACAATATGGAGAACCGCAAACTGCACAAAACTGGTAGATGCTTTCGATTCAATACCCGTGTGTTATATAGCGGATGGACATCACCGTTCCGCCGCAGCTTTTGATACGGGTGTCCAAAAGAGAACCGCCAACCCTCGGCACACAGGGGAAGAAGAATATAACTGGTTTCTCAGTATTCTCTTTTCGGCAGACCAGCTTCAAGTTCTGCCGTATAACCGATGCGTTCAAGACCTTAACGGGATGGAGCCGGAAGAGTTCATGGAAGCAATTAAGAGCAGTTTCGGCATACAGGAAACGGCACAGCCCGAACCTGCACGGCCCGGCACGATTTGTATGTACCTCAAGAAAAAGTGGTATGAACTGACATGTCCCACGAACAAAGATAATGACCCGGTATCCTGTCTTGATGTAAGCGTGTTACAGGAACATCTTCTTTCACCGGTACTGGGGATACAGGATCCTCGTACAGACAAGCGCATAGAATTTGTTGGCGGTATTCGCGGAACTGACGAGTTGAAGAAGCGGGTGGATCAGGGAATGGCCGCTGTTGCGTTTTCCATGTATCCGGTATCAGTTGATCAAATCATGGCAATTTCCGATGCAGGTAAGATCATGCCGCCTAAAAGCACCTGGTTTGAGCCCAAGCCACGATCCGGCCTGCTTATTCATACGTTGTGATGCCAAAGATTGAATAAAAAGTTTTTTTAGACGGGATCAACCCTCAGGTCCGAGGACAGGATGAATCATTCGATGGTGTGACCCCGGTCATCCGACGGGACAGGCGAGCACACCACAGGCAAACTCATGACAGGCAGGATAAGAGAAAAACTCCGTGATCTTCCTGATAAACCCGGCTGTTACATAATGCGCGGCCGCACCGGTGATATCATCTACGTAGGCAAAGCTGTTTCCCTGCGTAAACGAGTCCAATCATATTTCAGAAAAGCCGTTCTGCGCAGTGCGCCGCACAAACTGCGCGGACTGATAAAAAGCGTTTGTGACATTGAATACATTGTTACAAGATCCGAAGCTGAGGCAGTACTCACCGAAGGACGGCTCATTAAGGAATATAAACCTCGTTACAATGTAAGCTTCAGGGATGACAAACGTTTTCTTCTTTTGCGCTCAGAGCAGAATCAGTCATTTCCCAGATTAAAATTATGCCGCATTAAACGCGATGATAACGCGATTTACATGGGGCCATACGCTTCGTCGTCCGCCGCCCGCGCAACACTTGATTTTACCGAAAAGAAGTTCGGTTTACGAAAATGCACACCGCGTATACCTGACAGAGAAACCTACAAACACTGTATCAATGATATCATTCGTTTCTGTTCAGCCCCCTGCATTGGAAAGATAACTGAAAAAGAATACCACGAAAACTTTAAAGAAGCATGTGCTTTTCTGAGCGGTGAAAGACCGAAATACCTGAAAGAGCTTAGAGAACAAATGGAATGTTACGCCGGCAAACTTGATTTCGAACGTGCCGCGGCTCTTCGCGATACGCTGCTGTACCTTCAGAAAACAATCAGGCAGAAAGCCGGGCTTGTCTCATCCCCCGAAATGAAACGCAGAGATGCTTTAACCGGCATCAAAGAGCTCCGTGACTTGCTTGAAATGGATCATATTCCGCGCGTTATTGAAGGATATGATATCTCCAATATTTCCGGAACGTATTCAGTTGCCGGAATGGTGTGTTTCGAAAATGGTATGCCGCAACGCAACAGATACAGGCGTTTCAGAATAAAAACCGTAAAAAACAATGATGACCCCCGCATGATAGCTGAAGTAATACATCGCAGGTTCAGCAGACTAATCAAAGAAAAAAGCCGCAAGCCGGATCTTATTCTGGTTGACGGCGGAATAACACAACTGCGCGCGGCGCGCGGCGCGCTGAAACAACTCGGCATAAACAACATTCCGTCGTCCGGTCTGGCAAAGCGATATGAAGAAATTTACTGGAAAGAAAACAAATCGCCAATACGCCTTCCTGCAAATTCCAGAGCACTCAAAGTTTTGCAAAGACTTCGTGATGAGGCGCACCGATTCGCGTTGACATATCATCGTAGTTTACGAAGAAAAAGAATAAAAGAATCAGCGCTTGACGAAATCCCGGGAATAGGAAAAAAACGAAAGGAGCTTCTTCTCAAGCACTTCGGATCGGTACACAAACTAATGAAAGCTACCCGGGAACAAATAGCAGAAGTTCCCGGAATCGGCCCCGAAATGGCTCGGCTAATTAGTCAAATTTAATTCGAACCTGTCTGGCGTGATTCATTCGCTCAACTGACAAATCCATTTCTTCATTCTTTTCAATAATCTTAACTATCTGATCAATACTCGTTATTGGATTGCCGTTGACATGCGTTATAAGTTCATAAGGCCGAATACCGGCTACTGCAGCTTTACTGCCAGTCTCGACTTTTGATACAACTATTCCGGGATCGTTCTGTTTTTTCTTAAAATGACTTCTCACTTCGAACGTGAGATCTCGTATTGTCATACCTGCTTTTTTAGATTTGTGTTTTGCGGCAGAGTCATAATAAGAAGGGCTTTCGCGTACAGTCAGTCCTTTTGAGATTTCCTTTCCTTCATGAATGAGTTCTGCAGTGTATTTTGTTCCCTTTCCTATTTCGGTTAGTATACGGGAGAAATTATTCTTAACCGATGGCCATGGGGGCGGCATACGCTCAAAATATTCAAGTGGCAGGCTGTTAAGCTGAACTGAATTGAGCTGGGCATAACTCGAATTATTCGCTTCTGCTTTTACCTCTATGGGTTTAGGTTCCTTTTCCACGCTGAGTCGGAGAAGCACCATGCCGGGTATGATGCCCGCCTGCGCCGCGGGAGAATCTGGATACACAAACGATATCAACGCTCCGGTTTGACCGTCCCGTGTTTGTTCCGAGCAGTGGTTGGCCCGGGCCAGATCAGGGGTCAATTGCTGAAGCACCACACCCATCCATCCGACGCGATCTTCTTTCTTTTCGCTTAACGGTATATTTTTGGAATCCAGATGCGCGGTTGGATCAGATATAACGGGCGATATTTCTGAAACGGACGTAATGAGGGGAACTATTTGCCGCCATTGGTTGTTATTGCGAAGAGAGAGTTTCTGCCGCACGGAGAGAGGAAGGGCCACAAGCCCATTTTCCATATTAAAGAAAAAGACATCATTTTCCGTACCATTGAAAACCGGATAAATTCTCCGGCTATGCCCTGTTTTGCACCCTATAACACGTCCATGCGAAAAATTAGTAATTCGCTCTTCGCCCGCCATGGACACCTTTGCTTTGAGCAAAAGCTTATGTTTTATTTTGGCGATATCTGTATCTGCAAGCACCACCGGGTTTTCCAATGGCTTATCAAGAGAAACAATAAGGGCCCCGAAATCCGATAAGGTCCCGACAAACTTGGCGTCATATGTCTTGCCATCGGCGTCAAAGACACGAATTTTTTCAAGACGCGCAGTGGTTTCTGCCGCCAGACTAACAAGTACCAGAATGTTCTTTTTATCTATACAAACACCAATTCCATTCTCTTCAGTGGTTTGTGTATTCACACCACGATTATAGGAGCGAAAATAGGCTGGTTGGCCTGCTTTTGCTTTTGGACTGCGAAAGTTGAGCGAAACCCGAAGTAAAGAATTGGCTGCTAACTTCTCCGCGTTCCGCAGTTTTTCTTCTAACTCCTGTGCGGAGAGTTTTGCCCATTGATTGGGTGAGCCTTTCCATGAATCATCCAGCGACAGTTCCTGGTTCATGGAAATCCCCTTTGGAACACCGTTTTTGTCAACTATCAGGCATGAAGGAGGAACAGCAATGAACTTTCTCGATTGATCCGAAATTGATATATATGTCGGCAAAGGTTGCAGGGATATTGTCCATAGGTCATCCTTTTGGCCGTATATTACCAGCAGATCAGCATCATTATCAGAAGCACCAAATTTCATCGGCACAGCTTTGTCCAATTGACGATCCAGCTTCAGAAATACGGCATTATTATCGGTGGCATAAGCACTGATATTGGCGGAGACAGTTTTGTTTCCAAACCGCACACGGATTTCTTTAATGAATCGGGACGGGATTGCCGTGTCTCGAGTCATTACAGTTGTTTGTGATACGAGAAAACCCGCCTCTTCCAGTGGTCTCTCGTCTTTAATCAGCTGTTCTCCAACTCTTCGTGTGTGTGGCCTACCGCAGTTGGGGCACATATAACTTACATCCGCTCCGCTGGGCGGCTGCCCTTTGTCGTAGCGAAGATCATATTCGACGATTACCAGGCCGGGCGTAGCAGCTTCAATGATTTTAATCTGCTGATCGATACCAATATTTTCCAGATCCTGTTTCTCTTCCGCTGCGGCAAGAACCGCAACAACACAAAAAGCTGCCATGTATATTATACTTTGTCGCATATTAACCTCCTGTTCGGGTGTTAGTTGGCGCTTAAATAGTTTTTCAGTGTCAACTAGTTATTCGCGTTCATAGTCACGTGACAGATCGAGAACAACCTGCTGCATCATGCCGTTTTGAAGAATTTTGAAAAGGATACGCGGTTTGGCAATCACATTTTCAATAGTACGTTTATGTATCCTCTTTATATCATCCAGGGTTGTTACTTTCTCGCCATCAATCTCAAGGATAATGCCGTTGTTTGTGATACGGGCGTTTGATGCGTTGCCCGGATATTTTACACCAAAAATAAAGACGCCTTCTTTGCGATGAAAATAAAGATTCGGATTATCGAACTGATTTATTGCTTTTACGGTCAAATCCCAGCGAGGGCAATCCAGTTCTTTGCCTTCAACCTTACCCTTTTTGCGCGGAATCAAATTCAGAGTTATCTTTTTGCCTGCGCGGAGCAGTTCAAACGCAGCTGACTCGCCGATAGGCAAAAGGCCGATTATACGCCTGATTTCCGGCAGTGTTTCCTCTGTAAGACTATTTACCGGCTTGCCGTTAATGCTCAGAATTCGGTCACGTTCAAGGATGCCGGCGCGTTTGGCAGGACTGCCCGGATCGGTTCCCGCAACGATCACCCCATTCTTACCGTCACTATCAAAATAAACGTTGCGGTTGAAATCACGGATAGCCTGGATTTTAAGACCGATCCACGACCATTCCACATCACCACTCTGGCGCAGGCGCGGAAGAATTTCTTTTATGGTTTTTGAAGGCACGGCAAATCCCGTATCTCCGCCGTAAAACGTCGCTCTTGTATTAATACCAACCACTTTTCCGTCGGTATTAATCAGGGGCCCGCCGGAATTACCGGGACAGATGGCTGCGTCAGTCTGAAGCCACAGACTATATTCGCTGTTTCCTTGAAGGAAGCGGCGGGTACAGGAAACGATTCCTATGGATACCGATCGAGCCATGCCCCAGGGAGCGCCCATTGCCATAACAAAGTCACCTTCATTGAGCTTTGAAGAATCGCCGAGTTCAGCGTAAGGCAGGTTTTTAATACCTTCAGATGATTTTAAACGAAGCAACGCGAGATCCATATCCTTGTCAGCGCCAATAATTTCCGCATAAAAAGCCCTGCCGTCATGAAGCAGGCACCGGATTTCTGTGGTTTTATCAACTACATGCCAATTGGTCAGTAATTCGCCGTCAGAATTTATTAATACACCGCTGCCTGAAATTTCCTGTGACTGTTTCTTTCCACGCTCATGTGACTCCCTCAGACATTTAACATAAACAACTGCAGGAAAAACTTTGTCTTTGGATTCCCTGACAACTTTTCGGAAATCCATTGCGGAAAGACGACTGGCGTTTCCTCCCGGCAGAGAACATGAATTCAACGTTACGCAGGAAAGACATATTATTAGAAGGGTAACACGTAATGAAATGCTGTGGACTTGCTGTTTTTTCATAAGCTTAACAACCCTGCTTGAAGGGAGGGATAATACGCAGTAGCAACCGGAAAATCAAGGATTTACTTATAATATAAGGGTTTGCGGCGTATTGTATCAGGCTGAGTTGTCGGGTTTTGATTCTTCAGCAAGCAGTTGTTTAATTTCGTGATCTTGGAGTGCTTCGATAAGTTCTCGAATTTCACCGCCAATGATCCGGTCAAGACTGTAAAGCGTTAGATTGATGCGATGATCGGTCACGCGATTTTGAGGGAAATTATATGTGCGTATACGTTCACTGCGGTCGCCTGATCCGATCTGGGAACGTCTGGCATCTCCTCTTTTTTGCTCCTCTTCACGTCTTTTGCAATCCAGTAAGCGTGCTTTCAGAACACCCATGGCCTTTTCTTTATTTCGATGCTGGGAACGCTCATCCTGGCTCTGCGCAACAAGTCCGCTGGGCAGATGCGTTATGCGAACCGCTGAATCCGTGGTGTTGACATGCTGGCCACCGGCGCCTGATGCCCTGCATATATCAATTCTTAATTCATCCGGACTGATCTGAAGATCATCATGTGGTTCGGCTTCCGGCAGCACAGCTACCGTTGCTGCGGACGTATGAATACGCCCGGACGATTCCGTTAAAGGTATACGCTGTACCCTGTGAACACCGCTTTCGAATTTTAAATTTCCGTAAATATTCTGGCCTTCAACGGAGAATATCACCTCTTTATACCCGCCCATTTCGCTTGGACTGGCGTCTATAAGGCCTGTTTTCCAGCCGTTTTCTTCGGCATACCTGCAATACATCCGAAACAGATCACCCGCAAAGAGCGCTGCTTCGTTTCCGCCAGTGCCCGCCCTGATCTCCATGATAGCGTTGCGATTTACGTCTGGATCAGGAGGCAAAAGCGCAACCATTAAATCTTTTTCCGCCGCTAAGACATCTTTCTCAAGCTTCTCAATCTCGCTTCCCGCGAGTTCTGCCAATTCGGGATCCGCCTTATTGTTTGCCGTGAGTTCTTTGTGTTCTTCCAGGTCCTTTTTTAACCGGAAATAGACGTCAGCTTTACCCTGAAGTTTTTTCAGGGTAGAATGCTCCCGTACCAGTTCCTGATATTTCTTCTGGTTGGCGGCGACCGCCGGATCCGAAAGCTTGCTTTCAATTTCTGGCAGTCTCGCCGTGAGTTTATCCGTGTATTGTTTATCAATCATGGTCAGATCGATGGTTAATGGCTAATGGGGACATATAAATTGTCAACCATCATCCATATTGGCCATACGAAAAAAACAAGCCAGATCGAGAATATACTCAGACCTGGCTTTCTTCCTGTAATAGCTATTTTTTACCGTAACGTTTTTTGAACTGCTCAACACGGCCTTCAGTATCAATAAATGCAGCCTGCCCGGTAAAGAAAGGATGACATGATGAACATGTATTAACGTGCATGTCCTTAACGGTAGAACGAGTGTGTATCACGTTCCCGCAGGCACACGTGATCATTGCATCGTCATAATTTGGATGAATACCTTTTTTCATGATTTTGCCCGATTTCTATTTTCAGACGGTGAAAACTACACATATTCAGCTGCAAATGCAAGAGGTAATTTTTATGAAAGAATTCAGCATTCAGGAGTCAGCCGCCTTCGCCCAGAAGCTTCGGCGGGCCAAGGAATTCAGGAGTTCTGAAGTTTAACCCCTATGCCCTGCTCCCCAGCATTTCTACAGCCATATCGGCTACTTCTTCGGGTGTAATGCCGGTAAGACACGGGATATCGCCTTTCCTGCATGTTCTGGAAAAACATGGCTGACAGGACAATGAGGCTCTTGCTATGCGATGTGCTTTCCCGTATGGGCCTGTTCGTACAGGATCTGTCGGGCCAAAAATTACAAGTGCCGAAGTGCCTACGGCAGCAGCCATATGGACCGGACCTGAATCATTAGCAATCAGCAGGTCCATTTCCTTCAACAAAGAACCCATCTCTACAAGAGATGTTTTGCCCGCCATATTGATGACTTCCCCGTTAAGACCGTCTTCGATCTCCCTGCATATCCCGGTGTCTCCGGGCCCGCCAAGCAGAAACAGAGAAATATTACCAGCAGTCTTAAGACGTTCAGCAGTATCTATAAAACACTTTACAGGCCAGTTTTTGGTGTCCCATCTGGACGCAGGCAAAATGGCCACGCGTGGTTGTTTCTCGGCCAGTTCCTTTTCAGGAAAATTAACCGGGAATTCAATTTTTACCGGGTCAAGCCCAAGATAACGGATGATATCAAGATTTTCCTCGACGGCATGACGATTCTTGTCGCGTTTCCCTGCAACAGCCGAATAGAACAAACGTGATCCTTCTCTTTGAAATGAAGGCCCGATTTTCTGTCCGCCTTTTGCCAGCAGAGCGACAACAGCACTTTTCAGAAGCCCCTGCATATCAATGACATAATCATATTTCCCGGCCCTGATTTCGTGTAGAAACGGCTTAAAATTTGTGAAAAAAGAATTTCTGAAAAAAGGGATGACTCGATCCACATCGGTAAAACAGTTCACAACATCAGCGTATTCCTTCTGCGTGACCCAGTCTATTTCGGCGTTTAAACCGACTTTCAGGTTGTGTACCGCCGGCAGAGCATGAAACAGGTCGCCCAGCGCGCTGAGTTTTATTATCAGGATCTTCATAAGCTATATAATAAGAAATTTACGTTGTACATTACAAGGTTAGTAGTCAGGAGTCAGAGTAAATAACCAGACTTGCGAGGTTTCCGAGTAAACTCTAATATATAAGGGACATATGGGAATTATTACTTTATTAAATTAATGAAAAAAACATTATTGATAAATCCGGCTCCTTTATATGCTCCAACCTGGGGCATACAGTACACTCTGAAATCATATTTATTCACTTTGTTTTCTTTTCTCAAAACAAACAATATGCAAGTCGATGTGCTGGATCTGGAGAACGAAATTGGCAGACCGAAAAACAATAAAGAAGCACAGGAATTCGAGAAAAAAGCTTTTCAGATCTTGGCCCGGCAGGAATTTGATATAGCCGCTATATCCTGCTGGACCAGCCTGCATTATCTGGGCTGTATAGCCATTGCGGACATGTGTAAAAAGATTAATCCCGATTGCACAATCGTTACCGGCGGGTATCATCCTACGGCTGTTCCGGAAGACTTTATTTTCGATAACAGTCCTTTCGATTACATAGTTCAGGAAGAAGGAGAACTTGCGCTGCTGGAAATCATTAAGTCAGAAAATCAACACAAGAATAATAACATGCCGGAAATCGTTCAGGGCCAGATTCTGGATCTGAACAGAGAATTAATTAAATTCCATTGGAAATCTTATAAATACCATAAAGATATTAAGATGGGTACGCTGTACTTGAGCAGAGGATGTCCGTTCAAATGTTCTTTCTGTATGGAAAGATGCAAAACCCATAAATGGAGAAGTTACACCGTTGATAACGCAATCAAAATCATCGAAGAACTCATTTCCCAGCTGGATCCTGACAAAATATGGATTGATGATGCGTGTTTTGGCCTTAACAAAGTATGGCGGAGAGAGTTTCTGAACAGATTAATTGATAAAAAGATTGATAAATTGTTCTGGGCGGAATGCAGGACGGACACATTGGAAAGAGAGGACATAGGCCTTTTAAGAAACATGAATTTTGTTATAGACCTTGGCGCGGATACGTTTTCCAGAAGAATGCTGCATACCATGAATAAAACATCTAATCCGGACTCTTATTTGTATAAAAGCATTGAAATCATGCGTTGTTTAAACGCGTATGAGGTGCCGTACAAAGTATATCTGTTATTTAATCATCCGGGTGAGACATACGAAAGCTATAATGAAACCATGAATTTCATAAAAGACTTCTCGAGCAAGGAACAGAAATTCTCCGGTTTTTTCCTGGGCCAGAATTACAAATACTTTCCGGGCAGTTATATTTCACGCCGTTTATCTTTTTTTGAAGACAAATACGGAACAGTCATCAAAAATAAATGCTGGTGGAAAGAAACGGGCGATCATGAGAAATTGAGCAGCGCGAACGTTCCCAGCAAAAGTGTTGCTGATAATTTTGGCGACAATCTTGATTACTGGAAAGAAGATCTTAATGCGATTAACTTTGAGAATCAGCAAAAACGTCCCGAAATAGCCGATTTATTATTTAACAAAATGAACGAAGACGTATTGTAGGAAGGGAATCCAGATTGAACACCCAATATCCGACAAGGAATATACAACCGAGGATCGGAAACAGCCAACTTTTCCATTCACAGGTTGGCCACAATTTTAGTAGGACCTTTGAAGATTCTTCTTGCCTTGGAAATTGGATATTCCTTGTTGGCTGTTGGATATTGAATTCCTGCCTTCTCCCCTCTTGACCCCGGCCATGTTTCGTGATAAACCACTGGCTGGACGTGAGATAGATATACTTAGAGAAAAATATATAAACAAGGAGACGGCAATGAGTGGTTTGACTATAGCGCTTCTGGTAATTCTGGGCCTGATTGTTCTTATTATACTGTTCGTAATAGGTATATATAACAAACTTATTACGCTGAGAAACAGGTTCAAAAACGCGTTTGCTCAAATAGATGTTCAACTGAAACGGCGGTATGATCTTATACCTAATCTGGTAGAGACCGCCAAAGCCTATATGAAACATGAAAACGAGACCTTTGAGAACATCACAAAAGCGCGTGCCGGCGCTATCGATGCTAACAAAACAGCAGCAGCAAATCCGGGCGATGCGGATGCAATGAAAATACTTGTCGGCGCAGAACAGACTCTGGCAAACGCCATGAGCGGTTTCAAACTCTCCGTTGAAGCATATCCCGACCTTAAAGCCAACCAGAACATGATGCAGCTCACAGAAGAACTGACATCCACGGAAAACAAAATTTCGTTTGCGCGTCAGGCATATAACGACTCTGTTACCGTATATAATACCGAACGCGAAACTTTCCCGAATGTCCTTATCGCTAATCCGTTCGGGTTTAATGCGGCGGTTCTTTTTGAAGTTAAGACCGAAGCAGAACGCGAAGCGCCCAAAGTTAAGTTTTAGGCTCGCTTAGGGTCAGGCCGTTGAATTTCCCTGTTACCCTATAAATTCAAGGCCAGACCCTGTCTCGCCGTAAAACAGGAGTTAAAGATGGCCACTGCGGCAACTACAACTATGGACTTTTTTCAGTCGCAGGACGCTGCGAAACGCCAAACGTCCGTCCTGGTATTTTATTATATTCTTGCTGTGATTCTCATCATGCTGGGCGTTTATTTTGCCTTTGCCGGTATTTTTATCGGCGTTGAAAGCAAAATGACCGGAGAGACGGATTTCAGTAAGTTATGGAATCTTCAGCTCTTTCTCTGTGTGATGGCCGGAACTGCCGCTGTTGTATTTGGCGGTTCCCTGTATAAGATCAGCCAGCTCAAACAGGGCGGCGCAGCCGTAGCGCAAATGCTTGGCGGTCGACCCGTCAATACCGGCACAAGAGACCTGAATGAACGCAAAATACTGAATGTAGTTGAAGAAATGGCGATAGCTTCAGGCACTCCTGTTCCGCCTGTTTTTATACTTAATGAAGAGGACGGGATAAACGCTTTTGCTGCCGGATATTCGCCGGGTAACGCTGTAATTGGTGTTACGCGGGGATGTATCGAGAAACTCTCGCGTGACGAGCTTCAGGGTGTTATAGCCCATGAATTCAGTCATATTCTTAACGGCGATATGCGTCTTAATATCCGATTGATGGGTGTACTGAGCGGTATCCTGATCATTGCGATAATCGGATTCCAGCTGATGCGTGTTGCGGCGTATTCAGGACGATCCCGATCCCGTGAAAAAGGCGGCGGCGCAGGCGCTCTCATTGCACTCGGGTTATTATTAACGATTATTGGTTATATAGGAGTGTTTTTCGGGAAACTTATTAAAAGCGCAGTGTCCAGACAACGCGAATATCTGGCCGACTCATCAGCTGTACAGTTTACCCGTAATCCTTTAGGTATAGGCGGCGCGCTAAAGAAAATCGGGGGATTTGTCAAGGGTTCGCGTTTGCAGACAGCACAGGCAGAAGAAGCAAGTCACTTCTTTTTCAGTAATGGGCTGGCAAGTTCATTTCTGGGGCTGATGGCCACGCACCCTCCATTAAGCGAGCGTATTCGGCGTATTGATCCGTCATTTGACGGTAAATTCAGCAAGGTTAAGACCACAGCGGGAGCGGCACCAAAACAACAGGCTGCCGCAGTATCAGGATTTGCAGCCGCGCCGGCAGGAACAGGAACCTACGATGCCAGGCCGGAAGAAGTGACATCGCGCATAGGTATGGTCCGGCAGGAACATTTGGATTACGCGGCAAATCTGCTTAAATCGCTCCCGCCGGCTGTTGCGGAAGCCGCCCGCGAACCGTTCGGGGCCAGGGCAGTGATTTACTGCCTGCTGCTTAACAAAGAAAGCAAACCGCGCGAGCTCCAGCTTCAACGACTTAAACAGCATGCCGATCCGGCGGTATACAAAGAGACTCAAAGAATTATGACAGATGTTGAGAAACTCGGACCGGAATCGCGTTTACCGGTAATCGACCTTGCAATTGCCTCGCTGAAGAATATGTCACAGAATCAGTACACAGCTTTCAGTAAGAATATTCAGCATCTGATCTCGGCTGACGAGCAGGTGGACCTGTTTGAATATACGCTTCAACGAATACTGAAGCGGTATCTTGAGCCATCGTATCGGAAAATTAAGCCGTCGGTTGTGCAGTATTATTCGATACATCCCCTGCTCCCTCAGTGCGGCCAACTGCTTTCGTGCCTGGCCTATTGGGGCGCAGATAAGACTAATGAAGCGGAAAAAGCCTTTAAACAGGGCATTACAAGGCTTGAAGTAAAAGATCCACCGGCGATCCTGTCTTCGGATATCTGCGGACTTAAGATCCTGGACGAAGCACTGGATGTGCTGGTAAGCGCCGCGCCGGCACTCAAAAAACGCGTCATAGAAGCGTGCACAGCCTGCATAGGAGCCGACGGACGTGTAACCCTGGAAGAAGCAGAGTTGCTGCGGGCCGTTTCAGATTCACTTGACTGCCCTATGCCTCCTTTTCTGTCAGGTTAACTTGTATATTGAGTTAATCTCAAAATCACCCTTTTCTCTGAAGCCGATTCAGATTATTATATCCATAACTTCCGGCCCCCGCTGGGTTTGCCTGTCGAGCACGCAACTATTAAACCTATATTCGGCAGTTGCCAAGTTTGTTGTAGTTGCAAGGCGTTCGTTGTGCAGCTATAGTATCTATGCTGTGTAACGAAGAACGTAGCAAATGCAACAAACTTGGCAACCCCGCAGGGTTTGAAAGTCAAAAAGCATCTTTCACCCGGAGGGTGAAAGCTATAAATTAGAAAAATTCCTTTGTTTATTATCTTTTTATACGCTTTTTGAATTTCAAATGCTGTTTATAGGTTAAAAGACAAGAGGTAAAACATGACCGCAGACAAGAAAAATGAATTGGAACAGAACGTAAAAAAAATCATGAAATCATCTTCCTACCTTAAGGCGTATGAAGATATAGGCTTCTTTAAACGGGACGAACTTCGAGCGGTCAGGCTTCAGCTTGAACTGCTGAAACCTGAGCTGATACAGCAGGATCATAATATTGCCTCCACAATAGTTGTATTCGGGAGCGCGCGAACACAGGCCCCGGAAACCGCGGGAAAGAGACTTAAGCAGCTCAAGAAACAGGCTGAACAGAATCCGGGTGACGAAAAAATAAAAGACGAATTAAAGCAGGCCAAACGCGATATGGAAAATTCCTGTCATTATGAACAGGCCCGGGAATTCAGTCGTATCGTATCATCCACATGCCAGATTGATAAACGCTGTGAATACGTGATGGTTACAGGCGGCGGCCCTGGCATCATGGAAGCGGTAAACCGGGGGGCCCATGATGTGGGTGCCAAAAGTCTTGGGCTGAACATTTCATTGCCGCACGAACAGAATCCAAACCCTTATATAACGCCGGAATTATGTTTCAATTTCCAATATTTTGCGATCCGCAAGATGCATTTCCTTATGAGAGCAAAAGCTATTGTGGTGTTTCCCGGCGGATTTGGAACTATAGACGAACTTTTTGAAACACTTACCCTTATTCAGACAGGCAAAGCCGATCCCGTGCCTATAGTTCTTTTTAACAAGAAATTCTGGGATCGGATAGTGAACTTTGATGTATTTGTCGAAGAAGGGATGATTTCGCCGGAGGATCTGCAGTTGTTTCAGTATGCAGAAACAGTACAGGACGCCTGGGGCATTATAACAAGATTCCACGAAGCGCATGAAGGCAGAGATTTGTCGGCAATTTATCACGGGGATATTGACGGAAAACGATAATCGGAACATTTCATAATTATTATGACTCCCTATCATAAAAATTATGATTTTCTCCTGCAAGGATAAACAACAGGTATGGATCAAGCAGTCCGATCATCGGCTGGACACTTGTTGGATATTCATGCACCTGAATTCAACACCTTGGGAAAAGTGCTGGAAAAACCACTGTAAATATTGAGTTTGGTTTTGGAAATGGGTGTCCCGCAGCAAAAATCAGGAATATTTACTGCCCATCCAAATCGAAATCGGGATCGTCTTTTCCTCTCCCTCATGTTTTCGATAGCGATCCCGATTTCGATTTGGATTCAAAAACTGTAGCATTTCAATGCGTATTTCAACTTCTTGTTTTTTGGGTGCCCCAATGTTGAACTCAAGAAGGATAAACAACAGGTATGGATCAAGCAGTCCGATCATCGGCTGGACATTCCTTGTTGGGTATTGGATATTCATTCTCGGGCTTACTTGTTAACAAGGAATAACTTGCGCGACAGTATGTTCATAATTATTATGACTCCACTGTCATAAAATTTATTATGCTCTAACCTGGATATTGCATCATTCTGTTTTGTTCGTGCAATATTCAGGATAAACAGTTGCGCAACAACATGTTATAAAAGTTATAGTTGTTCAGAGAGCTTTAAGCATAATCGAAAGAACCGAAATATCTGCAGGGCTGACACCCGGTATGCGTGATGCCTGAGCAAGATCCACCGGCCTTACCGCTGAAAATTTTTCATGTGCTTCATGGCTGAGAGACTTGACGGACCCGTAATCGAACTGCTCAGGTATTTTTTGTTTTTCCAGATGCCTTGCCCCCTCCGCGAGCTTTCTCTCTCGCTGAATATAACCGTCATATTTAATTGAGATTTCGATTTGTTCAATGACCTCTTTATGAAGCGAAAGATTCGCACCATTAAGATCCGAATAATGGACTTCCGGCCTTTTCAGGAGCTGGATACATTTTACACCATCCTGGACAATATTGGCCAAGCGTAAACTTTCCTGTTCAATCTGAGCCCGGAACTCATTGGTTTCATCCAGAAAGTCCCGACAGACGATTCCTATTTCACTGGCATGGTCAAACAACCTGAAACGGGCATTATCTTGTCTCAGCATCAAACGATGTTCTGCTCTGGATGTAAACATTCTATAAGGCTCATTTGTGCCCTTTGTCACTAGATCGTCAATAAGAACGCCGATATAAGCCTCGTCTCTATTAAGGATAATTGGCGTCTGTTCCCTTATCGCACGGACCGCATTGACACCCGCCATGAAGCCCTGCGCCGCCGCCTCCTCATATCCGGTGGTTCCATTAATCTGGCCGGCAAGGAAAAGGTTGCCAACCATCCTGGATTCCAGCGAAGGGCGCAGCTGGGTCGGATCGCAGAAATCATATTCAATAGCATATGCCCAGTGAAGGATCTCCGCCTTTTCAAGTCCTGGGATCGAGCGTACCAGATTCTCCTGCACATCCTGCGGCAGGCTGTTCGAGATACCATTGGGATACACCAGATCCGTGTTGCGTCCCTCCGGCTCAATAAACACATGATGAGATTCCTTGTCGGGAAATTTAACGATTTTGTCCTCAAAAGAAGGACAATATCGAACACCAGTACCTGAAATCAAGCCGCCGTATAATGCGCTTCTGGAAAGATTATCCTGAGCAATCTGATGGGTTTGATGAGTGGTATAGGTAATATAACAAGGCATTTGAGCGGTTCCGGGCGCCCATGGCTCCATATCTCCAGAAGAATGTTCCACGTGGAACATTCTTCTTTTGCGCCTGGCGGCCCATGAAAAGAATGGTGCAGGATCGATTCCTGGTTGAGACTGCATTTTGTCGTAGTCAATGGAATCCTTGTGAAGACGCGGTGGCGTGCCGGTCTTAAGCCTTCGGATCTTTATATCCAGTTTAGCCAGTGAGGTGCTTAATTCGACAGACGCGTCTTCTCCTCGTCTGCCACCCGGTTCACTCTGGTTCCCTATAAATGTCTGGCCGTTCAGAAATGTGCCCGGCGTCAATATAACCGCTTTCCCGGAGATAGTCGATCCGTCGGAAAGCCGGATACCGGTGACTGTCTGGTGGTGTGTAATGATGTCCACAGCGTGACCCTCAGTTATCTGCAGATTAGGTGCTGATTGCAGTATCGCCCTCATTCGAGCAGAATATGCCTGCTTGTCGCATTGGGCTCTGTTGGCGGCTACAGCAGGTCCTTTCTTTGTGTTGAGTATCCGGAACTGGATGCCTGTATGATCGGTGTTTCTTGCCATCTCACCGCCCAATGCATCCAGTTCAAATACGAGATGTGATTTTGCTATGCCGCCTATGGCCGGATTGCATGACATCTCCGCAACTGATGCGGAGTGATGAGTGATAAGTGTTGTAGGTATACCAAGACGTGCTGAAGCAAGTGCTGCTTCACAACCGGCATGGCCTGCGCCGACAACTATTACTTTTGCATTCTTCATTTGCCTACACAGAATTTGCTGAATATCGCACTAAGAAGATTTTCGTCGTATGTTCGACCCGTAATTGCGCCGAGCTGTTCTAAAGCATTTTTCAAATGAACTGCGCTTAGCGCTATTGTTTGTTCCTCCAGAGAAGAAAGCAATTCTGTCCCAGCGTTCAATTCGTTCAGAACATTATGAACTGTAGATCTGTGACGTTCGGAGATTACTGCATGTGGAGCGGCGGTTTCGTTTGTGTGAAGATGGGTGCTGAGGGCCGATAGAATGCTCGGTATATTGCGATCTGTAAGGAGGCTGACAGAAACCGCAGTATATTCGGGAAAGTGGCTTGTATGGAGTTTTTGCCCCAAATCAATTTTATTGAGTACTATAATTGTATTACTGTTTGTAAGGTCAGCCGGAAGTCCGGGGTTTCTTTTTGCGGCTTGCGAGGCATCTATCACATGCAGATGAAGATCGGCCTTTGAAATTTGCTCCTGCGCAATACGGACACCGGCTTGTTCGATAGTGGATTTGGCACTGCGCAGGCCTGCCGTATCTATCAGACGTAGAGGGATTCCGTCCAATACAATCTGTTCTTCTATGAAATCGCGAGTTGTTCCGGGCGTATCGGTTACAATTGCGCGATCTGTGCCGAGGAGATGGTTCATCAAAGTGGACTTTCCGGAATTGGGTTTACCGGATATGACAACCAGCGCACCCTCACGCAGAAGGTGGCCCTCGTTCCATGTGCTGAGCTGTGATGTAAGTGTTGCTATGACACTTTTCAGACGAGCTAACACATCGGGGATGACCGGCTGCGGAAGCTCGTCATCTGGGAAATCCAGTGCCGCTTCAAGATTCGCTGTTATGTTTAATAGATTATCATAAGTACTTGAAAATACACTACTTAACCCGCCTTTAAGTTGTTCGAGGGCCGCCGCGGCGGCACGGTCTGAACGGGCGCGAATGATGTCGGCAACGGCTTCTGCCTGGAGCAGATCTATTCGTCCGTTGAGAAATGCTCGTTTGGTGAATTCGCCGGGTTCTGCCGGCCTGGCTCCGGCCGAGAGTACGGCAGCTAGTATTTTTCGTGCACAGACGGATCCGCCGTGGGTCTGGATTTCTACCGTGTCTTCACGGGTATAACTGTGGGGCGCCCGGTATATGAGAAGAATTACTTCATCCAGATCGTTGTTTTCGAGGCCTTTTTGAGGGGCAGGGGAGTGAATATGACCGTAAATAAAGGTGTTTCCCAGCCGCTTTGACGGGGCAGGGGGGGTGCCGTCAAAAAGCTTGTCTGCTATATCGAGACTTTGCGGGCCTGAAATTCGGATAATTGCAATTCCTGATGGACCCGGAGTTGTTGCTATTGCCGCTATCGTGTCGGATGGTGTATTCATACGTTGCTGACGATATGGATTGCTGATTACGGATGCAAGCTGAAAGAAGAATGGAAAAAACCTATGCTGGATGAGTTATAGAACGCTCCCGATATTCGAACAGGATAATGTGAACAGAATCTACTACGAGGTTATTCTGTGACCTTGAATACCTTGTCGTGTTCACGGACTTTGTCGGGTACCTTGATTCCCACAGAATCACCCTTTTTCACCTTGTCAACCTTGCCGTGCTCAATCTGCATTGACTCTATTGTTGTGGTGACATCAGTGGTGTGTCCTTTGATATGAATAGTGTCACCAACAGACAATTTACCTTTCGTGATAGTTAGCGCGGCAACGTTTATTTGGTCAAAAAAGTGCTCAATTTTCCCAATTTCTTGTTCCGGCATGATGCACCTCCTGTTTGAGAAAATATGACTTGGCGCAGGTATTGAGTCAAGGAAATAAGAGGTTATATTCCTACATCTGTTTCATCGTAAGCACGATATATTTAAGCCTCAGTTTGTCCCATTTTTCTGCTGTTGTCGGAGCAAGTGAAATGCGGTGAATGCCATCTGTTTGGAACGTAACTTCTTTGATATCTACAAGTTTGAAATTATCCATTCCGCCTGTTGCGGGAATCTCGATATAGGGTGTCCCTCTTTTGTATTGTATTCTCGAGCCCCCTGAGTCGATAACGGTGTTTATATGATTCGGCTTTTCTGAAGCAACCATGGCTTTGAGCTTATATGTTCCGGCTTTTTTGACCCTGATATCCCAATTTACGTTGCTTGGCAGCCAGGATTCATAGGTCCAATTGTCTATATGTATATTATCACCCTTTCCTTTGATTTCGATAAATCCGTCCAGATGCGAGATTCTGGCCTGCTTGACGCTTAGGATAGTATCTTTCTTTTCGTCAAGAACCGGGTAACCCGGCTCAACTTCAACATCAGGTGTGTCCAGAATGGCTTTTATTACCGTGACTGATTCATGCAGAGATTTCACAGGGACTCGAACGGTAAGCAGGTTGTTTTTCTTTCTGAATTTAAGCTTTTCCCCGTTGGCAAGCAGATACACTTCTTTTACAGGTGAATGAAGCCCGTTTACTGCCAGCTCCACGTTTCCTTTCTTTGCTTCCGGCCAGTGATATACGTGGAAATAAAGTATAGAATTATCGGGATTCTTCTTTACTGTGGTTGTGCCCCACGGCTGAACAACAAACGGGCTGGCCTGTGTATCGTAAACGGCTTCGCTGTTTTCTTTCATCCACGCGCCGATATATTCGATGCGTTCATCATTTTTCTGTCCGAATTTACCGGTTGGTTCCGGCCCTATATTAAGAAGGACATTGCCGCCCAGACTGAAAACATCAACAACCCTGCGCAGCAGCCAGTAGGACGGTTTCCAGTTGTTCATGATATGGGGTTTTGTCCAGCCCCATGATCCGTTCATTGTCATGCATACTTCCCAATACTCATGGCCTTTCGGTGCGTAGGCGGGAAATGTGCCTTCAAGGGTATGGAAATCACCGGGATAATCGCTGTGAGCAAGGCGCGGGTTGATAACTATATCAGGCCTGAGCTCACGCACAGTATTTGCCAGTTTCTTTTTTCCGGCTGCGTATTTCATTTTCCCGCCGGTATCCCACCACAGAACTTCAATATTCTTATAGTTGGTTAATAATTCTCGAACCTGTGGAACAGCGATATTATCGACATATTCTTCGTCGGTACCTTCCTGTGTTTTTCCCCATGGTTCCTGATTATAACCCAATCCGCCCGGATGCCACCAATCCCAGGCCTGGGAATAATAAACACCGAAATGTACCCCATATTTTTCAGCCGCCTTAGCCAGTTCTCCTATAACATCGCGCTTTAAGAGAGAGGCATCTACTATATCGTGATCTGTAACTTTACTGTCAAACAGACAAAAACCATCATGATGTTTACTGGTAATTACAAAATAACGCATGCCTGCTGATTTCGCTTTCGTAATCCACTCATCGGCATTGAACTCCGATGGATTCCAGTTTTCTATTATTGCGCGGTATTCTTTAGGAGGAATCTTAAGCGTGCTCATTATATGTTCTTTGAGATTCATTTTATAAGTTTGGCCTTTATATTCACCGCCGAGAACTGAATATGCGCCCCAGTGAATAAACATGCCGAACCGGGCCTTTTTCCACCACTCCATGCGTTTGTCTCTTTCCTGCGGAGTTTCTTCCGGGTCGTATACGGAAGCGAGGACCGAATTTAGTGCGACACAAAGAATGCTTAATAAAATAAGGGTTTTTTTCATTTGAAGCCTTTCTTTCGGATATTTAGACAGGATTTACGGGATTTACAGGATGTACAGGAAAAGATAAAGCCCCCCCCCTTAATCAGGCGGTTTCAACCGTATGATTAAAAATTCTTTATCCTGTTGATCTTGTCCTCGGATCCGTTAGATCCTATGGATCTAGAGGATTAATCCCGTCTAAAATTCTTTTTTCTTTCATATTATTTTTTACCAGCCCCATTTTTCGTAACAGACAATCTGGTCTATTGTCTCGCGGTTTTTAGATTTAGCTTCATCCGCCGGGTAACCAAGACAGAGCAATTCCACTACCCTGACATCGTTGGGGACATCCAGAATCTGCTTCACCTGGTCTTCGTAAAATGAGCCGATCCAGCATGTGCCCAATCCTTCTTCAGTTGCCTGCAGGGTCATGTGATCAATGGCAATTGCGATATCTATGGGATAAGCTGTCTGACCGCATCGCATAACGTAATCTGTTTTTACCGCACAGCATATAATAACCGCAGGTGCTTCGCCGACAAATGCCTGATTATTCGCTGCCGGCACGAGTTTTTTCCGTGTTTCAGCATCTTGAATAACAATAAACCGCCATTCCTGAAAGTTTTTTGCGGACGGCGCAAGACGCGCCGCCTCAAGCACAGCGTTGAGCTTTTCTTTCTCAATGGCTTTATTCTTATATGACCTTACCGAATAACGCTTTTTAATTTGTTCCATTACCGCCATGTTTCTTTCGCCTTTCCATTTCCACGCTCGCTTGGGGTCCAGCCTTCGCCATAGGCTACGGCTTGGCGCAGCAGGCCGTTGAATTTCCAAGGTAAATTACAAGGCCAGACCCCGTCTCGAATTTTTGCGCCGTTTCTCCGTGTCGCCGTTTCCCCGTTTCATCTCTTCTCAAGTCCTTCCATTGTCAGAACAGCTTTTACGGAGCCGGGTGAAGGTGTTGATTTGATTTCGCATTTTACAAGGCGCCACGGCGGGCGTAATGCCTCTGCTTCGCCTACAAGTCTCATTAAAACCTCGGCCTGAGTTTGCCCAAAGGAAAGTTCTTTCCGATAGACTGTCCACCCCCTGATTTCTTTCCTGAGGGTTTCTCTTATGTCATAGGCACTGCCGGCAGGAAGCGTTTTTTTAAGGAATTCTTCCAATGTGATGAGACGTTTATCGGGAAGTTGTTCGAATTTCTCTACAGCTGCCATAAAGCCATTTGCTTCAGCCTGTATCACGTAAAGTTTTTTGAGGTCAGACGATTTGCGCTCCAGCTTTTTTGAAACAGTATTAATGTTCCATGCGGAGTGAATGGACAATGCTGTTCCCGCGGCAAGGATAATAATAGATCCGCCCCATATCAATCGACTAAGTGTTCGTTCTTTCATTTTTTTTCTGTTGTCACTGTAAAGGGGATTTGCCCATCTTCCGTTACATTTTTACGAGTCAAATTTACGCTGTATCCGGCGTGCTCAAGGCATGTTACCAACTCGTCACAAACCTTCCAGTCATTCGCAGTACCGCTTATTATAACTCTGGTTTTGTCCAGGGAAACCATTTCGTAACATAAATTGTGTTTGTTACCCGTTTCAGAGATTGCGAGTATTGTTGCTGTTAACGAAGGTTCAAAAGCCTGAATGAACGGTTGCAGATCACCAGCTTGTTCGTTTATTTTTCGTTTGACGGTTTTTAACGCGTAATGACCTTCCTCCTCCAAGTGGTATCCGGATAGTTTGTCGGCCATAGAGCTGAAAACACGATCTATTTGTGATTCTTTTCGTTTTACAAATATATTCCATACCTGGCTGACGGTACACAGCAGTACTCCTGCAAGCAGGAGAATGATGGATGTTTTATACGACTGCATTGCGGCTTTTCGCTCCATTTTGGGATGAATATGTCGGCTTGCTCGCAAGTTGCACCTAAGAGGGCCCGGCAGCAGAGCGCGAATGGCAAGTGCACGCGCAAGAAATGTCTCAGGATCTTTCGCCGTAATCGATCGGACAGGCCATTCGTTTTTAATCTGATCAAGGAGGCTTTCCACGAGCTTTAAGTCTTTGGCTCCGGGTCCCGTCCATATCCATTGGAAAGAGGAGGGCTGAGGGCTGAGGGTTGAGGGCTGAAAAGCGGCCTTTAAAAGCCGTTTTATCTGGCCGATATCATTATGCCGTACATTGTGGGCACTCAAAAACTTTTCACCGTGTCCCATGACAATCGTTGAGTGATCCGCGCCAAGATAGAAAACAATTCGCGGTGTATCAGAGGGGGGAGCGACAGGGATTGCCCGCAGACTTTGAGTCCATAATGCAAGTCCTTCATGATCAAGTACAAACGGGTTGAGTTTTTGCGACTGAAACACCGCGATTTTCTTCTCGATATCTATTGATCGTGCTGCAATTGCTAGAGCATGTGTGGAGGTTTCCTGGCTTGAAATATTTAGAAAACTGTAAATGCACTCTTCTACAGCAAAAGGAATTTGAACATCAAGTAGAGTGGGGAGCACCTTTCGGGCTTTGTGGACAGAGGAAAAAGGTGCTTCCAGCCAGCGCACAAAACTTTCCCGGGCGGAGAGACATCCCGCCACAGCCGCACCATCTCGCAAAGCTTTCGTAAAAGATGGATCGTCTGCAGAGACCACCGAACAGT
>JBHORK010000026.1:0-27807 GCA_042565725.1 Verrucomicrobiota bacterium | reverse complement strand
AGGCGACAAAACTTCCTGCATGAAACTGCTGCGTCATGAGACCGGCCATGCGCTCAATTACGCGCATTCCCTTCACAGACGCAAACGCTGGAAAGAATTATTTGGATCATTCGCTACCGACTATCCGGAAAGATACAGATACCGTCCGTACAGCAAGCGTTTTGTCAGGCATCTCGACGAATGGTACGCTCAATATCATCCTGATGAGGACTTCGCGGAAACTTTTGCTGTCTGGCTGAACCCACGCTCCAATTGGCGAAAAACATACAAGGGCTGGAAAGCCCTCGCTAAACTGGAATATGTCAATCAACTGATGCAAGAAATCGGGACCAAACCTCCAAAGAAAACAGTCGGCCAGAAACACTGGGACATCTCAAAGATGAAAACAACTCTGAACACGTACTACAAACGAAAACGGGAATCAAGCGCTGAGTACTATCCCGATTTCCACGACTTTCACCTGAACATAATTTTCCAAAAAGAAGAACCCGACTCGGGAACAAAAGCCCACCAGATAATTAAACGCTACCGCAAAACAATACTCGATTATGTATCTTTCTGGACGGGAGAAAAGAAATATGTAATTAATGGGATCCTTAAAGGACTTGCAGACCGATGCAGAGAACTTGGTCTGTATGCCAACACTAACGAAAACGATACATTGATGAAAATTACAACTTATGTAACCTCGTTAACCATGAACTATCTTTATACAGGCAGATTCAAGAAAGTAAAAAAATGAAAAAGCTCAAAGTATTAGTCGTATTTGACAGCGCCGGCACCCCCCCTGAGGATCAGGATTTCTCCGAGGAATTCAAGAAGGAGGAATGGTTTACAGAAGCCGCAGTGATAGAAACCCTTGAGCTTATGGGGCATGATGTGAAAACCCTCGGCATTTATGACGATATAGAGCTTCTTATCAGCGCGATCAAAAAAAACAGACCTGATGTAGTTTTCAACCTCACAGAAGTATTCATGGGCAAAGCACATCTGGATAAAAACATACCCGCACTCCTGGATCTTATGGCCGTTCCATACACCGGATGCGCTCCGGAAGGCCTCATTTTATGCAATAATAAAGCCTTAAGCAAAAAAATACTTACTTACCACCGTATCAAGGTCCCTCAATTCCACTCATTCAGAAAAGGGAAACGCATCTGGCTCCCCGCCAAACTACGCTTCCCTCTCATAATCAAACCACTTCGCGAAGAAGCATCCACAGGAATTTCTCAAGCCTCATATGTTGTCAACGAAGAACAGTTTCGCGAAAGGATCGGTTTCATTCATAACAAATTAAACATGAATGCCATAGCAGAAGAATATATTGAAGGCAGAGAATTATATGTCGGTATTATGGGTCATAAAAGATTGCAGGCTTTTCCTATACGCGAAATGAAATTTACGAAGGTCCCTGATAATGAACCTAAAATAGCCACTTACAACGCCAAATGGGATCAGGCCTACAGACAAAGATGGGGCATTATAAACGGATTCGCCAATATACCAGCGGACATTAATAAAAAAATCCTGACGACCTGTAAAAAAGCATATAGAGTTCTTAATATCGACGGATACGCCAGGTTCGATTGCCGACTTACTGATGACAATAAAATCTATATTCTTGAAGCCAATGGTAATCCGGAATTAGCGCAGGGTGATGAATTCGCAGAATCAGCTGATAAAGCAGGGATCCCTTACAACAAACTGCTTCAGCAGATACTTAATCTTGCTCTTACCAAAAAGTGAAGCTCCCCGAGGCAAGCCGTGAGGCTTTCTGAAGAAGGAAGGCAAGAGGTAATCTTTTTTTCTGGACTTTAACGCGAATTCTTCCGATCATATTATAAGGGAATGGGTGTTAACGCATGAAATATATGAAGCAATTCTTTATCCTTTTTGTTGCACTGCTTTTTTCCTGCAATGCCGTCCAGGCAAGAGGAAACAAAACAAGCTCTCGTTCTACTACTGAAGCCATCCTGAGCGGAGAAATAGACAAAAAACAAAAAAAGCAAGCTGAAGCAATCGCCAAGTTTATGGAGGAAGAGATTCGACGTGAGGAAAAAGCCCAGGAACAGCGCCAAAAACTTGCTGCCCAACGGGCCATCGGACCAATGTCCTTCCTTGGCCTCAAAATAGGGGGTTCAAAAGAGGAAGCAAAGAAAATCATTGCTGAAGGTCCATACAAAATGGCTCTTCGCGAAAGGAAAAACAAGGATGGAGACATAGAATATTTTACATATCGGGACAACTTCAAACTGCAAGACGCCATATTTACTGGAATCGAGTTCTGGAACAACAAACTGCTTCGCGTTACAGTCGGATTCCAACCCGACGATCCCGACACAAAATATGAAGATCTTCTCTCCAGCCTTAAGAAAAAATACGGCGAGTTTACAACTCCCAAAGGTTACGATCCTTCCAGCGCATGCCAGAGAACCGTCGGCGATTGCTCAATTATCATCATGAAAAGCGGGAAAGATCCGGAACCAACCAAAATCACTGTCATGGCGTGGAATGTAAAAGAGCTGAAAAAACAGCGCAATCCCCCACCCGCAACTGATTAATCCGCGCTGAAATTATCCTATCCTAAATATCGTCATTTACCGACAACACCTTTAAAACCCGCCTTAACCTCTCTACTCCCCAACGTCTCCCCGCAAATCGTACAGCGGTAAGAGTTTATTTCTCCGTGTGGAAGAACTAAAAGCAATCGCTCCCTGACCGGCTGCATCATTTTGCATCTGGGACAGTAGAGCTCGGAAGCCGTAAATTTCTCAAACTGTTTCTGCATTATCTTCCTTTAATAATTGATTCGAATAACCGGAATATTGCACCAGTTTCAGTCTTAGTCAAGAAATCACATCAAAGTAATAATTGTGAGTTGTAATAATCGTATAAATCAGTTAGGTTGTTTTTTTTCTTCACGGACCCGTAGCTCAGTTGGTCAGAGCAGGGGACTCATAATCCTCTGGTCGTAGGTTCGAGTCCTACCGGGTCCACCACCCGAAGAGAAAATAAAACAACTATATTGAGAGCGAAGGGTGTCCCCGGTAGCTTTATGCGAAGGGGGACTATTAAACATGTGGTATGCTTATATAATTCAAAGTGTATCGCATTCTGACCAACGTTACATAGGTACTACTCCCCTCCTTTACAAATCCTTCTTACTACTGCAAAATACCCGGAAATGAACTCACATGCACATTCAAGCGTAGCGCTTATAAAATGCTCAAGCTATACCGCGAACATTCAGGAAAAGCTTGAGAAATTACTCTCAGAACTTGGAGGTATTAAAGCCTTTGTCCAGCCGGGCCAATCGGCATTAATCAAGCCCAACATGCTCACTGACCGGACTCCGGACCAGGCTGTTACAACACACCCGGAACTAATCCGGGCAATTATCCGAATAGTTAAAAACCATGGAGGCAACCCCTCAGTCGCCGACAGCCCCGCCAGTATTGCGAAAGTTGAACATGTCTGGAAAAAATCAGGGATTAAAGCTGTATGTGATGAAGAAAATGTCCCCATGATAATTCTTGAAAAAGCCGGATCCGTCAAATTTAATAGGGACAACTGCTCTTTCAACATAGCCAAACCCATCCTGGACGCAGACGTAATTATCAACGTCCCAAAAGTAAAGACTCATATACTTACTATCCTCACCGCGGCGGTAAAGAACATGTACGGCGTTGTGCCCGGTTACCAGAAAACAACCCTCCACAAACTATACCCTACCCCACAGAATTTCGGAAAGCTCATAGCGGCCATCTACAAGACAGTTCCACCGCAACTGAATATTGCAGACGCGGTGATCGGCATGGACGGCGATGGCCCGTCAGCAGGCAGTCCGATACAACTTGGTTTTCTGGCCGCTTCCGGAAATGCGGTGGCCATGGACCTGATTCTATGCAGTATCCTGAAAATCAATCCGCGAACAGTTCCTTATTTGCGCTATCTTGTCCCAACAGATAACTACACACTGCACACCAATGAAATCAGTGTTATTGGAGAAAAACCTGAAAAAATTACTCCACGCTCATTTAACTGCCCCAGCACTCTTATGGGAAGATTGATTCCCGGTAGATTAGTAGAATTAATACAGCCGTTATTGTGGATCAGGCCCTCAATTTCCGACGCGTGCGTTCAGTGTGGGCGCTGTGTTGAAGCCTGTCCTTCAGATGCCTTGTCTCAACAAAAGAATAAGACGCCTGTTCTTGACGGCAAAAAATGTATAGGATGTTGCTGTTGTCATGAAATATGCCCTGAAAAAGCAATCTCAATGAAACAAAGTGCTTTGTTGAATTTGATCAGAAAAGGAAAGATGCCGTAAGAAATGAAATATCGATTCAAACATATTGCCGAATATGCAGTGCTCAGAAGCATTGCCGCACTGGTACGTGTATTACCATACCGCGCGGCCCTGTTTGTCGGCTGGCTGAACGCGTGGCTGTTCTTTCATGTCTTCCATTTCCGTGTAAAAAAGGCCGTATCACGTATCAACGAGGTATTTGGCGACCGCTTTACCAGACGGGAAATGAAAAACATTGCCTGGCTTTCATGGCGGAATATAGTTTTCAGTGGAATAGAAATGATCCGATTGGACAAAATAACTTTAAACTGGATCAATTCTATTTCTGATTATCAGCATTTTATGGACGTGCTTACGAAGCACTCTAAGACCGGCAAAGGCGGAATAATTGCAGTGCCGCATATGGGTTCGTGGGAATTGGCGGCTGTAGGATGTCATCTTTATAAAATCCCTATCTTTACAATTGCGGCAAGACAAAAAAATCCACTTACGAACAGATATATGAACGAACTCCGCCGAAGTCCCGGAATCGACACATTAGCGCGCGGATCCGGCACAATGAAAGAAGTCTTAAGAAAACTTAGAAAAGGCGGGATGCTGGCAATACTACCAGACGTAAGAATGCGCACCGAAGGTCTCAGCGTACCGTTTCTTGGAGCAAAGGCAAACGTTGGAAAAGGAATGGCTTCTTTCGCAAAACATACCGGCACGCCCATCTTCCCTTGTATTATTACCCGTATTGGATGGGCCAGGCATAAAATGGAGATTCACGATCCCATATGGCCTGATGAGAATCTCAATAAGAAGGATGACATTAACAGGATGACCCACTCAGTACTCAAGATATTTGACGAAACAATTCAAAAGGATCCTGATCAGTGGTTCTGGTATAACAGCAGATGGATACTGGATCCGTTAAAAGAGAAGTCAGGAGCGAGTAGTCAGAATTCAGAATAAAGAAATCAGCAAACCAATCAGATAGTGTATTCTCGAAATATCCTGACTCCTGAACTCTCTCTTCCTGAGTTCCAAAATGGGACACCCAACCTGAACGTTGCATCAGTTAAGTTTGCAGCATACGCGCGGCATCAAGGGCGAAGCTGTAGTATCTACCGCCAGTCCTTGACAACAAAGCGGATGCTGTGAAATCGACTGACCCGAAGGGCGAACAAAACAGAATATTCTCTCAAAAAACTAAGATTACAATTTGTGCTTTGTTGTTTGTTCAAGAAATCTTTATATCACCCTCTATTTATTACTTTCTTGTTAAACATTCTGTTTTGTTCGTGCAACGTTCAGGCTAAATCAATATTCCCTTATTATCCAAGCCCCATTATTCCCTTAAATTCTTTCATCATTCATCATTAAAAAAAAGGCTCCCCGATAAATCGGGGAGCCTTTTTTAAAATATATCCCGGCAACGTGCTACTCTCCCACGACCGAACGCCGTAGTACCATCGCCGCTGAAGCTCTTCACTTCCGTGTTCGAAATGGGAACGGGTGTTACCTCCTCGCTATGATCACCGGGAAAAATCTGTAAAAACATAGATCGGGCAAAGCAACTCGCTGTAAATCTCAAATTAAAAATCTGAGATAATAAAAAATGGTCAAGCCTCACGGCGGATTAGTACTGGTTAGCTGAATTTGTTACCAAACTTACACTTCCAGCCTATCAAGGTCGTAGTCTTCAACCTGCCTTCAGATCCTCCGAAGAGGATAGGGAAATCTAGTCTTGGAGGAGGCTTGGCGCTTAGATGCTTTCAGCGCTTATCCTTTCCGTACATAGCTACCCAGCAATGCTCCAGGCGGAACAACTGGCACACCAGAGGTACGTCATTCCCGGTCCTCTCGTACTAGGGAATGTTCTCCTCAAATTTCCTGCGCCCACAGTGGATAAGGACCGAACTGTCTCACGACGTTCTGAACCCAGCTCGCGTACCACTTTAATTGGCGAACAGCCAAACCCTTGGGACCTTCTCCAGCCCCAGGATGTGATGAGCCGACATCGAGGTGCCAAACCGCCCCGCCGCTATGAACGCTCGGGGGCGATCAGCCTGTTATCCCCGGAGTACCTTTTGTCCGATGAGCGATGGCACTACCACTAGCAACCACCGGATCACTATGTCCTGCTTTCGCATCTGCTCGACTTGTAAGTCTCGCAGTTAAGCACCCTATTTACCATTACGCTCTACACATGATTGCTAACCATGTTGAGGGTACCTTAGAACTCCTCCGTTACTGTTTAGGAGGAAACCGCCCCAGTCAAACTGACCCTCTGACACTGTTCTCTACCCGGATTCACGGGCCAAAGTTAGATATCCGCTTTATCAAGACTGGTATTTCACTGTTGGCTCCACCTTCCCTGACGAGAAGATCTCAAAGCCTCCCAGCTATGCTACACATAACAAACCAAACACCAATATCAGATTACAGTAAAGGTTCACGGGGTCTTTCCGTCCTACTGCGGGTATCCGGCATCTTCACCGGAATTACAACTTCACCGAGATCCTCGTTGAGACAGCGCCCAGATCGTTACACGATTCGTGCAGGTCGGAATTTACCCGACAAGGAATTTCGCTACCTTAGGACCGTTATAGTTACGGCCGACATTCACCGGGGCTTCGGGTCAGAGCTTCTCTCCGCCGAAGCGGAAATAACCCCTTGCCTTAACCTTTCGGCATTGGTCACGTGTCACACTCTATACGTCCTCTTGCGAGTTAGCAGAGTGCTATGTTTTTGGTAAACAGTCGCCTGGGCCTTTTCACTGCGACCCCACAAAAGTGGGGCACCCCTTCTCCCTAAGTTACGGGGTTAAGTTGCCGAGTTCCTTAACGAGGTTTCTCTCGCGCGCCTTAGTATACTCTACTTTCCTACCTGTGACGGTTTTGGTACGGTTGCCAGTCCAACTTGCTAGAAGTTTTTCTTGCCAGTATGGCATCAATCAATCCACATCACCCGAAGGATCCATGTCCCATAACTTTTCAGGATAATGTTCCGACGGATTTTCCTATCAGAACTCCCTACGAGCTTAGACCATCACTTCCAATCGATGGCTGATTTAGCCTTCTGTGTCACTCCATTGCTCAAATGCTGAACAGGCAGTACAGGAATATTAAACCTGTCACCCATCACCTACGCCTTTCGGCCTCGGCTTAGGGACCGACTAACCCTGGGCGGACGAACCTTCCCCAGGAAACCTTAGGATTACGGCGGCAGGGATTCTCACCCTGCTTTTCGTTACTCATGTCCGCATAATCACTTCCATGCAGTCAACGTTCGGTTACCCTCACGCTTCGTCCCGCATGGAACGCTCCTCTACCACTCAATATATCCGAAGATATATCAAATTCGCAGCTTCGGCAGCCGGTTTAGTCCCGATCATTTTCGGCGCAGAACCACTCGACTAGTCAGCTGTTACGCACTGTTTAAATGGTGGCTGCCTCTAAGCCAACATCCTAGCTGTCTACGTAATTCTACATCCTTAGTCACTTAACCGACTTTTGGGGCCTTAGCTGGCGATCTGGGCTGTTTCCCTCTCAACTACGAAGCTTATCCCCCGCAGTCTGACTCCACATGTAATTGGAACGGCATTCGGAGTTTGATTGGATTCAGTATCCTGGTAGGGACCCTATTCCATTCAGTGCTCTACCTCCATTCCGAATATTCATGCAGGCTAACCCTCAAGCTATTTCGAGGAGAACCAGCTATCACCGAGTTTGGTAAGCCTTTCACTCCAACCCACAGCTCATCCAAGGATTTTTCAACATCCACTGGTTCGGCCCTCCATTTCCTGTTACAGAAGTTTCAGCCTGGCCATGGGTAGCTCACCCGGCTTCTGGTCTACAGCATGCGACTGAATCGCACATTTCGCACTCGCTTTCGCTTCGGCTATTTCCTTTTAAAGACTTAACCTTGCCACATACTGTAACTCGCGGACTCATTATGCAAAAGGCAAACGGTCACCCCGACAAGTCGGAGCTCCCATAGTTTGTAAGCACACGATTTCAGGTACTATTTCACTCCCCTAACAGGGGTACTTTTCACCTTTCCCTCGCGGTACTAGTTCGCTATCGGTCATCAGTTAGTATTTAGCCTTGGGGGGTGGGCCCCCCGGATTCGAGCAGGGTTTCACGTGTCCCGCTCTATTTGGGATACCTCTAGACTCCTTCAGAATTTCGCATACGTGACTATCACACTCTATGGCCGGACTTTCCAGACCGTTCCGCTATTCTTAAGGATATCATATTGAGGTCCCGCAACCCCATCCTGCAAGCAGGATGGTTTAGGCTGTTCCGCGTTCGCTCGCCACTACTTACGGAATCATTATTATTTTCTCTTCCTCAGGATACTGAGATGTTTCACTTCTCCTGGTATCGCCCTGAAGCCCTATTTTATTCAGACCCCAGTGTTCCAACATTACTCGGAACAGGTTGCCCCATTCGGAAATCTCCGGATTAAAGCGTGTTTGCCGCTACCCGAAGCTTATCGCAGCTTACCACGTCCTTCGTCGCCTACTGATGCCAAGGCATCCATCGTGCGCCCTTTCGCGCTTGACCAAAAAAATTGGTCTTTTCTACCCACAATACTGTAAACAGTATTGAGGCAGAATTCTTTCTCAGCGATCCCGTTTTTTCCATCATAAGATAGATAGACGGGATTGCGCCTGACATACCTGCCTAAGACAGCTATGCCAAGCATAAGTTGCTTGCCCTAAATCTATGTAATTGTCAAAGAACAAAAATCACCCCCTCTCCCGAAGGATAAGGGATGAAACCTGAAACCTGAGTCTCCCCAGATGTCTGGTTTCGTCTCTCATACGAATCCAGAGACGCCCACCTGATGGTGGGCGTGCCTGGATTCGAACCAGGGACCTCGTCCTTATCAGGGACGCGCTCTAACCAACTGAGCTACACGCCCGTTTCGAACTCGGAATACGGAGTTCGGAACTCGAAATTTCCTTATCCGCGTTCCACGTTCCCCGTTCTTGATGGTGGAGGCAACCGGGTTCGAACCGGTGACCTCATGCTTGCAAAGCACGTGCTCTACCAACTGAGCTATGCCCCCTCCGAACTCGGAATTTCCTTATCCGCGTTCCACGTTCCTGACAGATCACCGTTAAACCGCCCATTTACTATAGAATAGTTCTTGTTTCGATCTGGAATTGGTGTGACTTACCACGCTTGTGCAGAGTCATTATTCCAATATTAACAATCACATTAATCTGCCTTTCGGCAAACAACATGAATCGTCTCACAATTGTGAGACGGCTGATCTACCTTGATTAGAATAATCGAGATCAGGTAATCAGCTAATCCATTACGAATCAGCTAATCAACAAATCAACAAATATCCAATCGCAGTTTCTCCTTAGAAAGGAGGTGATCCAGCCGCAGGTTCCCCTACGGCTACCTTGTTACGACTTCACCCCAATCACCACCCACACCTTCGGCCTCTAAAAAAAGGACTACGGGTGCAGACGACTTTCGTGATGTGACGGGCGGTGTGTACAAGGCCCGGGAACGTATTCACGGCGCCGTAGCTGATGCGCCGTTACTAGCGAATCCAACTTCATGGAGTCGAATTGCAGACTCCAATCCGAACTGGGGCTGGCTTTAGGGATTAGCTCCACCTCGCGGTATTGCATCCTTCTGTACCAGCCATTGTAGCACGTGTGCAGCCCAGGGCGTAAGGGCCATACTGACTTGACGTCGTCCCCACCTTCCTCCCGCTTGTACGGGCAGTCTGGCTAGAGTGCTTCCGTCAAAGACGGAGTGGCAACTAACCACAAGGGTTGCGTTCGTTGCGGGACTTAACCCAACACCTCACGGCACGAACTGACGACAGCCATGCAGCACCTGTGTAACACCTTCGAAAGAGTCCTGCTTTCACAGGATGAGCAGTTACATGTCAAGCCCTGGTAAGGTTCTTCGCGTTGCATCGAATTGAGCCACATGCTCCTCCGCTTGTGCGGGCCCCCGTCAATTTCTTTGAGTTTTAGCCTTGCGGCCGTATTCCCCAGGCGGTGCACTTAACGCGTTAGCTCCGGCACGGAAAGGGATCAACTCCTTCCCACGCCAAGTGCACACCGTTTACAGCTGGGACTACCAGGGTATCTAATCCTGTTCGCTCCCCCAGCTTTCGTGCCTCAGCGTCAGTTGTATTCCAGAGAGCCGCCTTCGCCACCGGTGTTCTTCTTGATATCAACGCATTTCACCGCTACACCAAGAATTCCGCTCTCCCATCCTACACTCTAGTCTCACAGTTTCGAATGCATTTCCATCGTTGAGCAATGGGCTTTCACATCCGACATGTAAGACCGCCTACGCACCCTTTACGCCCAGTAAATCCGAACAACGCTCGCCACCTCTGTATTACCGCGGCTGCTGGCACAGAGTTAGCCGTGGCTTCCTCTTTCGGTACCATCAAATCCCAATAGTATTAATATTGGGACTATTGTTCCCAAATGACAGGAGTTTACAACCCGAAGGCAGTCATCCTCCACGCAGCGTCGCATTGTCACGCTTTCGCGCATTGCAAACGATCCTCGACTGCAGCCTCCCGTAGGAGTCTGGGCAGTGTCTCAGTCCCAGTGTGGCTGACCATCCTCTCAGACCAGCTACCCGTAAGCCTTGGTGAGCCATTACCTCACCAACAAGCTGATGGGACGCGAGCCCCTCCTTAAGCGGCAGGCCCAGCACCTAAACCATTCTTATTATCAACAATGATCTAGGTGCCAGGGCCCCACCTTTAATTATCGCAACATGCGTTGCAAAACCACATCCGGTATTAGCCGGGCTTTCGCCTGGTTATCCCAAACTTTAGGATAGGTTACCCACGTGTTCCTCACCCTTACGCCACTTTCTACCGCATGTTATCTCCCGTGAAGGTTCAAACTCGCGGCTTCTCGTTCGACTTGCATGCCTAATCCACGCTGCCAGCGTTCGTTCTGAGCCAGAATCAAACTCTCCATAAAAAATAGAGTAACTCCGACACAAGCTTTTAGCAAATCACACCAATTCCAAAATCGAAACATCATTTCTGTTTTCTGTTTCACTATAGAAACTATCAAACAAAAATTCGTGTGAACTATTCTATTGTCAAAGAACAAAACGTAACAAAACCCTGTCCCTCCCTTTCCCCTCCTTTACAGGCACCGGGAAGACACTCAGGTTTTATAAAATTTTTCCCCTGCGACTATTTGTTACGAGCCGCCTAACCCTATTGCGTGCGGAACCATATCACCCGCATACAATCTAAGTCAACACCCTTTTTCATTTTTTTCTTTTTTCCTCATATGTAAAAATAATAGGTGTTAAATGTGCCTTTTTGTAATTGGGCTTTAAGGTCTTCTCCAGACTCGCCACACCCCCGGGGTTCACTCATGGCCAACAACTGTTTAAACTCACATTTTCTTGTAAACTACTGCATCCCAAACACATATCCAGCCCCTCATAACAGCCAAATCCTGGCTTGTAAGCAAGTTGTTAATAATTGTTAACGAATTTACAGGGGAAACCCTCAAAATAACGTTTTTGGGCCATTTTATGCGACATATACCAACGGGAAAAGAGCCCGGCTGCCTGCTCATAACATTAAGAAACACAGTAAGTTATAAACTATCCTGAAGTCACTGCACGCAGACGTATGGCATAGGAAATGGCCTGGATGAGACTGCCAGCGGAAGCTTTACCCTGCCAGGCTATGTCGAAGGCCGTCCCATGATCAACCGAGGTCCGTACAATTGGAAGACCAAGCGTAATGTTGACACCCTTATCAAATGCCAACATCTTAAATGGAATCAAACCCTGATCATGGAACATCGTCACATAGCCGTCAACTTCTCCGCGTTTGTCAGGAAGAAACGCTGTGTCTGCAGGTAAAGGTCCCTCAACGTTAATCCCTTTTGACCTGGCTAATTCTATTGCCGGCTCGATTATCTCCTTTTCTTCCCGCCCGAATAAACCACCTTCACCGGCATGAGGATTCAACCCACACACAACAATCTTTGGCGCCGATACGCCAAGCTGTTTTATGGCGTCTGCTGTCAGCTCTATTACATCCACAATTCGCCGCTCAGTTAAAAGATTACATACCTCCGCATATCCAACATGAATAGTTACAAGACTTACCGCAAGTCCTTCCGAAACAAACATCATGCAAAAACGTTCAGCACCGGTAAGCTCGGCAAATATTTCGGTGTGACCCGGGTATTTTAATCCCGCAAGATTAAGGGCATATTTGTTTATCGGATTGGTAACAACCGCCGCGACACTTCCACCCGTCACTGCCTTAATGCTTGTTTCAATGTAAGTGTACGCCGCGCGTCCGCAGTCTTTTTGAATTTGCCCGGGCTTTATCTTTTGACCATCAATTGCACGGCAGTCAACAACCAACCCGCCCCTACCCTTCCAGGAAGAATTGAAGTCAGCAAGCGGCATGATGTTCTCAGGTCGCGGCACGCCAATTGCGGAAGCCACACGATCGAGCACACTCGAATCCCCAAACACAACGGGGACACATTGATCAAGCACCTGGGGTTCCTGAAGAATTTTCAGGCACAACTCAGGCCCGATCCCTGCGGGGTCACCCATGGTAACGGCAATTAGAGGTTTATTCATTTAGACCACATCCTAAAAAGCATTCTCAGTCTGGGGAATTTCAATATCCAATAACCAACAAGGAATATCCAACCGAACATCGGAACTGAATACAATGCAAAATGAGGCAAGGTTTCTTTTCCAGTGCAATTCCGTTGAAATCTTAAACCTGGACATTGGATATTCCTTGTTGACTGTTGGATATTCTCCACGCTATCAGACTTTTTGTATCACTACCATTTTGGGGATAACGGTTCCTGCTTCTTTCAGCCACAGGTTAACACGCATGGTCTCTGGAAGGATCTCCGCCTGCAGCGGAAAAATTCCCAACAACAAACGCGGGACAGGATCAGGCAAAATCCGTCGAGATCTTTTTGCCAAGCTTTTTATTGAAACCGCATTTGATACATAATACAGCGTCAGGTTTCATGTCCGCGCCGCATCCCGGACATTTAGATGAGGCGGCAGTCTGACCTGCGGCTTTTTGAGCCGCTGCAGCCTGTGCTGTAGCATTAGCGGCGGATGCCATTTCGTTGGGATTAATGTTCAATACCCCGGGCTCCTCTTTACGTGACGGCGCCGGAGGCGAAGGAACCGTGAGCTGCTGCTGACAAGAAGGACATTCCACGGCATCTCCCGCCATCTCTTCAGGTGCCTCAAGAGTTTGCTGACAGTTAGAACATTGAAATTTGATATCAGACATTAACTACCCTCATGAAAAACATTTCTCACAAAACATATTATAATTTACAATTTTGATGATTTCTTCGTCAAGTATTTTGAAGTTGTCGCCGGGCACATAAAATTGCAAGAATACCCCGTATAAAACAGGCAAATATCATACTTATGAAAGATACTGACATTATAGCTCATCGTGGCGCTTCCGGCGAGGCGCCGGAAAACACGCTATCTGCCATCAAACTTGCCTGGGAACAGGGAGCCGATGGCGTAGAAATAGACGTGCAACTCTCAAAAGACGGAGAAATAGTTGTTATCCACGATGAAAATACTGCCCGAACGGGAGGAGTTAACAGGACAGTTAAAGATCAGACACTGAAAGAACTTAAATCCATTGATGCGGGATCATGGAAAAATGAGCGGTGGCACAATGAAAAGATACCCACCCTTTCCGAAGTTCTGAATACGGTTCCCGCAGGAAAAAGCGTATTAATCGAAGTGAAATGTGAACCCGAAATCATGCCGACTCTTGAACGCGTACTGGCACACAGCAAACCCAACCATTGCCGAATTACTATATGCAGTTTCTCTTTAGCCGTTGCCCAGGCGGCACGGGAACATTTTTCTGATCATGAAATACTTCTGATTGCCAATTTGAACAAGATTGGTGCATCCGCCCCAAAGCTGAACAAGCTTATTAAAACAGCAACCCTCAACAGATTGGATGGGCTTTCTCTTTGCGCTAACAGCAAGGCTTATGCTGAAATTACAAAAAAAGTCAGCAGTAATGCTTTAAAATTGTATGTATGGACGATTGATTCTGTTTCAGCCGTGCAGCAAATTGCTAATCTCGGAGTTAACGGTATAATAACCAATTGTCCCGAACTGCTGGCAAACAAATGCAATAAACGGGCAATACAAACGTTGTATGATTTAGACAATAATGATAATATAAACCCAATTGCTGATCAAAGCTTTTGAAGAAAGGAGCGTTATGAAAAAAACAATAAGTATAATTATGCTGGTCTTGTTAACATACGTTTGTTCAGCCGCCGAAAAGAAGCCTGAACACGAAAAGGTAACTTTTAACGCTCTAAAAATATCCGCCGAATCGTACAATAATAAGAAAGTGGTATATACCTCCCCTTTCATAAATGTTGTAACTTCCAGACAAATTATAATGGAGAAAGTTCGGCTTAGCCCCAAAAAATACATGTGGCTGGAAATCGGAGGATCTGCTGTTCCTGTTATTGTGAAGAAATCAGATGAAATGACCAAATTTGTCACAAACCTGAAAAAGGGAGATGTCCTCAGGGTCTACGGAAAAGTGAAAAAGTTCAGGGGTACATATATGCAATCTCTTCTTTCGCATTATTATATAGAGGTCGAAAACATAGAGGAAACAGGGGAAACCGTAGAAATTAAGCCGGAAGCAAAAAAGCGTCCGGCCATAAAACAAAAACGGCCCGTGCGATTTCGCAAATAACAAATAAATCTGAATACGGCAGTAAAAGGAACCACGAATAAACACTAATGCACACGAATTAAACCTTCTCTATTAGTGTCTATTCGTGTTCATTTGTGGTTCAATCCCTTTTCGGATGGGATCTAACTAAAAGAAAGGCATGTAAAAATGGCAGGTATATTCAAAGCGTATGACATACGAGGCGTGTATGGCGATTTTCTAACTGATGACATCGCAAAGAAGATAGGACGTGCTTTCGCGTCGTTTCTTAAATGCAGGAAAGCAGTGATCGGGCGCGATATGCGCACACATTCAGATCCATTATTCAAAGCCCTTACGGAGGGATTAATCATTCAGGGAGTTGAAGTGATCGACCTTGGATTATGTTCAACGCCCATGACATATTTTGCCAACGGCAAGTTAGGTGCGGATGCCGGAATCATGATTACAGCTTCACACAATACCGGCGAATGGAACGGCTTCAAAATGGCGCGTCAGCAGGCAATTCCTATAAGCGGCGCTACAGGATTACAGGAAATAGAACGTATTGTGACTGAAGAAGATTTTGACCCGCCCGCCGAGAAACCGGGTACAGTTTCTCAATACGATATCCTCCCCGAATATTCGGAGCATGTAAAAAAACTTGCCGATCTCAAGCGTCCAGTAAAAATCGTTGCCGACATGGGTAACGCCATGGGAGCCTGCGAATCAAAGACACTCGAGGGATTGATCGACATGGTTCCTTTATTTGAGGAGCTTGACGGTTCTTTTCCCAACCATGAAGCAAACCCCTTGAAGGCCGAGACATTGACACAGCTTCAGGAAAAAATTCGTTCCGGATCCTATGATTTCGGTGTTTCCTTCGACGGTGACGCAGATCGGGCCGGTTTTGTTGACGAGAATGGAGAGATTGTCCCAATGGATTTGATGACAGCCCTTATAGCCCGTGACATGCTGGAAAAAGAAAAGGGCGTAATTTTCTATGATCTTCGCAGCAGTTGGGCTGTAAAGGAAGTTGTAGAAGAAAACGGCGGCACTCCTATGATGAGTAGAGTTGGACACGCTTTCATAAAACAGCAAATGCGCGATGCCAATGCGATTTTCGCAGGAGAGCTTTCCGGGCACTATTATTTCCGTGATAATTATTTCACCGAAAGCTCTGCCATGGCCGTTTTGTGCCTTGCAAATATAGTAAGCAAAACCGGCAAGACAGTTTCGGAACTCATCGCTCCAATAAAACGCTACTACGCAAGCGGTGAAATCAACTCAAAGGTAGAAGACCCCAAAAAAGTTCTAGCTAAACTCAACAAAGAATATAGTGACGGCAGGATGTTTGAACTCGACGGCGTAAGCGTGGAATATGATAACTGGTGGTTTAATGTCAGGTGTTCCAACACCGAACCTCTGATCCGACTCAACCTGGAAGCAAAAACATCTGAATTGATGGAAGAAAAACGCGACAAAATTCTCGCAGTGATAAGAAACTGATTAAACATAATGCGCCGTATAACAATAAACATATTCTTTGTAGTTTTGCTCTGCTTACTGGCAGCCACATGTAACGTCTGCGCCAAAACTCTGATTGTAACAAAGAAGGGTGTAGCTATCTGGGCAACAAATGTCCGGCAAACAGGCAATATTATCAAATACTCTGACATAACGACCGGCAGTCAGAAATCCATTTCGATATCCGAACTGCATGGAGTTATTCCAACAATACAGCGCGGCAACAAATACGATCCGACAAAAGTCCAGGGTTACATAGCGAGAATAAAAAAACTGCAGGAAATCCATAAGAACCTTTACCGACAACTCAATCCTCTACTGCAGGAATGGGAGTCACTGCTGAAACCAAAGCCGGAACTCGAGGATGCCATACTCAAATGTGTGTCTGATTTCAGAAAAAGCGATAAAAGCCCAAAAGCATATAAGAGCGCCGGCATGGAGCTGGGCATGATTAAGTACAAAGACGTGGCGGGCAAATATGACGATCAAATCAACAAACTGCTCGACGAAATAAAGACCGATTTCATAACCGTCAACACAAAGCACCTTGAAGAAACCGCCAATAAAGCCGAAAGTATAACCATTGACGAATACGTTGACTTCAAAATCCTTGCCAAAAATCTTATTCAGCATGCGGATGAACCCGAAAAAAACAATTTCAAGAAGTTGCTGGCTGATACCGGAGATAAAGCCTGCAAGGCGCTTTGCGCCAAAGCTCACAATATATTTACCAAGATCAAAACCATTGACGCTTATCTTGAAGGCAGACGTATACTCATAGGTGTAAAAGAGAATATCGTGGAAACAGATAAACAGAAAGAACTGGCGGATCAGAGCATCGCAAAACTCCTGAAAACCGTCTCTACGTTCCGTCCTCAATATAAATTTAATGAGAATGGATACCCTTTCACGAGGCCTGACATGACCGCCATGAACAAAGTAGGCAGGTTTTGTTCAATGGTAACTTTCAGTGATGTAATCATGAAAGAACAGTGCTTCATAATTCCCAAGACGGCGCCACGCGGAATTACCATGAGAAAACCTTTTTCCGTACAGCTCAACCTTATTATCAATCGCACTCAACCCAAAGACAGGATTTTTGGAATAGAAATGAAACTAAGAGGATCTTTCGGCATGCATACGCATATAATCAAATTAGAGCCCGTGCAGTTCGAGAATGGACACGCCGCGATAAAGTATAAAGAAAACTTCTCAAATGTACCGGATGATTTTACAATTATGGCCGGCGAATACGGCTACAAAATGTACTTTCATCTCGTATACCTTAAGGATCCTGACAGCAAATACCCAACCTGGACACCCATAAGCAAAACATGCGCGTGGCCCATCAGACCATGAAATAGTGACACGGCGAAAGGGCGACGCGGCGAAAGGGCGAAAAGAATACCAGCCAGTTCATGCAATATGCTTATCGTTGATCGGTTACGCTGCCCGAATCGTTTGTCGTCAATCGCTTGCATGTCCGAAAATCTCACCATCATTGGTTCTTTGTCACTTTGAATGGAGTAAACAGGAGATTCTTTGTGATAATTTGCCGATAATGGCGCAAAGAGTATTTGCTTAATGGAGTGCCGGGGGCAGGATTAACAGGCCCATCCGTCGGGAGACGGAGATGCCCCGCGGGACGCATTTCGCTTCCTGAGTCTTCGAAGGATGAGAAAAAAGGACCGCAAGTTTATGCCGGCCCCGCGAAACGCGGGGTAAAATGCGAGCTTGCCACGCCAAAGGCGTGGGCTTCGCCGACTGAATAGTATATGCATACGTGAGGAAGGCGAAAACAAAGCATACGGCATGAAATCGCGGTCCGATTTTATCACGAAATGCGTTTCGCATTCTTGGAAAACAATGTTTTCAGAGCCAACCGCTACAGTTGCAAGACATGCTCCGTTCAGCTATAATCAGTGTCCATGGATAATCTTGAACAAATCATACAACAGGTACAAGCTGGTCAGACTGCGCAGTATGAGGAAATAGTAAAACATTACGAACCTCAAGTGCGCAGTATTATTGCCGCCATGATCCCCGACCCCAACTCTATTGCCGATATGACTCAAGAAACCTTCATCACGGCTTTTAATCGAATCTCAACATATAAGTGTGGAACAAATTTTGCGGCCTGGTTAAAAACTATCGCGAGGAATACCGCTCAAAACGAACGCCGCCGCTGGTACAGAAGAAGAGAAATACGGGATCAGTACAAAACACAGGTAGAGCAGGAAATGGACGATGAGGTTTATCGTATTGTTGAGTCTCTGCCGGAGGAGGTATTGGAATCACTGCGCGGTTGTGTTGAGCATCTTAAGGACAAACCGCGTAATTTGGTAAGCGGGTTTTACTTCAAAGAGCATGCGCTTAAGGAGCTGGCGAAAACCGTAGGATTATCGGTAAGTGCCGCAAAAGTAACTTTGCACCGGGCCCGAGAGGCTATTGGCAAGTGTATGAAAAGGAAAAGCTCACTGTAATGACTGACGAACAAAATAAAGAAATCAACGATATTTTGTCTAATTATGCTGACGGTCAGCTGGCAGAAGGCGAGAACCAAAAGCTTGCGGAGATTATAAGAAAATCTCCTGAAGCAAAACAAAGGCTTGCCTGGCTGACTGTTATTGAACGTCTTTTACGTATATCCTGGTCTAGACCTGTTTCTGTAAAAAAAATCATGGGCGCTCTGCCTGAAACTGGGCAAAAAACAACAGTCAAATTACATAAGAGCAGAAAAAAGGCAGTCGTACACAAAAAAAAGAACGGTCATAGCCAGACAAAATATAAGAAACGTAAAGCTTTGAACCAATCAGAACCATCATATCAGAGCCATTCTCCGGCGTGGGTATTTATTACTTTAGCGATACTCATGCTTCTCGCCGGCGGCTTGTGGTGGAAGATAGGCATAAGGAAAAAAGAATCAAATAGTGAGATTCCGAGCACAACAAAAGTAATTGATGATGAAAAAGAAAAATCTGATCCGATTAAAGTTAAGCTATTAACATTTATAGAAAACACTCCGAAAAGTGACAAGAATGATAAGGGCAGCTTGCGCGAAATATCTCCCGGCAAACTATATATTGTTCAGGTTATATATGATGGTGAATGGAAAACACATCAAGCTGCTTTACCAGTATTACTGCAGACGTTTAACAAAAAGACAGATATCGCAGTAAAGTTGAATATTAAAGAGATAAAACTTACGGATTCGGGAATATTTAATTCACCGCTTCTTTATATTACGGGTCATGAGGATTTCCTTCTAAACGAAAAAGAAGTGAAGCAGCTTCGGAAATATTTAAATAATGGCGGATTTCTGTTCGCCGAGTCCTGCTGCGGACGATCTGGATTTGACAATGCTTTTCGAAAACAGATAGAACGTGTTCTTAAGGGAAAAAAGCTGAGAGTAATACCGACTTCAAGCGACGTATTCTCTGTTCCAAACAAGATAAGAAAAGCAGGTGTAACACTGGCACTATCGAGCAAGATTGGCTCAATACTTCTCGAGCCTCAGCTTGAAGGGATAAAGATTGGCGATAATTATGCCGTTATCTACAGTAAATACGGCATGGCCGGGGGCTGGCAAGATTCACATAAACCGGATGCTGAAGGATATAATACTGTTAGCGCACTTCAGCTGGGTCAAAACATCCTGATGTATGCAATAACGCATTGATGCAAACAATGGAGCCAACGGTCGGGGTCGAACCGACGACCTGATCATTACGAATAAAGAAAAATCGTCAAAAAATCGAGGAAAAACGTATATTCCTTAAGGTTTCGGACAACCTGGCATAACCCGACACAACCTGACTGGTGCCAGAAACGGTGCCAGTGCCTTTTATCACTGCTTGACATATATTACCAAACTATTATCATATAAACAGATAATGTTTGGTAAGAAGACTTGGATTCTTATCAGAAATATATAAAACAAAAGAATTGCGTTTGACATACATTACCAAACATTATAGCATATATATAAATCTGTTTGGTAAGAGGTGTAAAATGTTTATCAAAAATATGCTTAAAGAGGAACTTCAGAATTCGCTTCAAATCCGTAAAGATTATGAACGGGCCCTGAAAAAGATTCCAAAAGGCGCTTTGGTTAAAAAGATAATTGGAAAGCATCCATATTATTATTTAGCTTTCCGGCAGGGCGGCAAAGTGCGTTTCGACTACATTGGAAAACTGGATAATGATGAGATTAGAAAACATAATGAAGCCAGGGAATACAGGGCCAGATATCGAAAAAAGCTCTCTGAAGTAAACAAACAAATCAACTTTATCAGAAAGGTGTTGCGTGGAAACATCTCAGTATAATCTTTGCTGTGAAGTACTGCGAAGACTTGACCGGGAAAACATCCTGGATCATGTTATCCTGATCGGATCATGGTGTCTTCTGGCGTATAAGGATTTTTTCAAAAACGTCAGATATCCTGTTGATCCTGTTAATCCTGTCTAAATCTTTCTCTTATGCCGCCGATCCACCCCGGATAGAGGTGGTTGGCTCTGACACTGTAGATTTCGGTAAATATCCCGCAAGGGAAAAGAAGGTTGCGCACTATACAATCCGAAATGCGGGTACTGCCACTAACCTTTTCAGTGCCTGGCGCCTCCTCCGCCAAAGTCATCTGCAAGATCAGAAAGTGACCACGGAGATCAGGCTTGAATAAACACAAAATACTGGATATTATTCAAGCATGGTTAAGAAAAAACAAATAAATCGCTTTGTGAAAGAAGTAACACAAGAATTCTCGCCTGAGAAAGTGGTGCTTTTTGGTTCCTATGCTAATGGTCAGCCTTCGGAAGACAGCGACGTTGATCTTCTTGTAATAATGCGTCATAAAAAAAGAAATGTCATGCAAGCGCTGGAAATAGATAAAAGAATAGACAGATCTTTCCCTCTGGATCTAATCGTCAAAACTCCAAAAGAAGTTAAAACAAGGCTTTCCCAGAATGATATTTTCATCAGATCCATAGTAGATGAAGGTAAAGTGCTTTATGAAAAAAATCATTAAAGAATGGATATCTAAAGCAGAAGGTGATTATGCTTCTGCGCTTCGCGAATACAGAGCCCGAAAGAACCCTAATTACGATTCAGCTTGTTTTCACGCCCAGCAATGTATAGAGAAATATTTAAAAGGCACGTTGCAAAAACACAACACTCCTTTTGGCAAGACCCATGATCTCTCCGTTCTCTTAAAAACATGTATTACAAAATATCCTCTTTGGGAAACATGGAAAAATGACCTAAAAACACTTTCGATTTTTGCCGTTCAATTCAGGTATCCGGGAGAAACAGCTAAAAAAGAAGATGCTCGCAAAGCTGTTCGCATCATGAAGAAATACAGAACGGAAATACGGCAAGCTCTCCATTTAGACTAAGCTACAGTTTCCATCTATCAGCATTCCATTCTATAATTTCCTCACAAAAACGATCCAGCCAATGTGGCAGAACCACTTTTGAGTTATGCGTATAGTTTGTCTAATGCCCTGTGTATCTGTTCATCCAGAACATGGGTGTAGACTTCTGTCGTCTGTATTGACGAATGGCCAAGTTGATTTTGAACCATTCGCAAATTGCCATTACTTGCTTCCAGCAGGAACGTTGCGTATGTATGACGTATCGAGTGTATACCTACTCCCTTGTCCTGCGTTATTTGTGCCCGATTTCTTGTCCTGTCATAAGATCTTTGTAAAGACCGCTTGTTCATTTTCTTTCCGTTAAATGAAAATACCGGCGCGAAAGCATCAATATTTTCACCTTGGTCTTGTTTCCATTGAAAATACTCTCTTGCTCTATGCATAAAATGCTTTCTCACGTAGATCTCTCTGGGCTTACCGCCCTTTCCTTTTCTGACGATCACTACTCCACGCCCTAATTTATGCTGAATATCTCCACATTTAAGATTTGTTATTTCCTGTATCCTCATTCCTGTTTCTGCCGCTACGCAGATAAGAAACCAGTCTTTTACCGGAGTCTTCAGCCCTTTCCTTATTGCTCTATCTTTAAATCTCGATGCTGTTTCCAGAAGCTTTCGCAGTTCTACATCTGTCAGAAATCTTTTACCTTCTACGATCCAGTTGCTTTGTGTGTTCTTCTTGCTATTACCACTTTTCACGATTGATAATCCTCCCAGGTTTCAAATAACGTCGCCTTTCCGTAGAAAGGCGACGTTATTTGGTGAGCATGGAATGTGAGTGATAATGGCAACATGCCTTTGTTGTCAGTATTAAAAGAGGAGGAAACATGTGAATTCTTCGATAAAAAAAGCCAATCTGAAATAGAGGAATTCCGGAAAGGAGGAAATTGACAGGAAAAGCCCGTGAAATAATTGATTTTTGAGGATTAGAGAAAACAAAATAGCGTCACCTTTCTACGGAAAGGTGACGCTATTTAATATAAGCCTTAATTTTTCTATTTTTCAAATAATGTCGTCTATCATAAGAAAAACGACATTATTTATTCGGTTTGTTTTCTGTTTTTTCTTTATTTTCGTTCCGTATAGATTCTTTCTTATTTGGCGCAGTGGGAAATAACACATCAAACTTCATTGTCACACCGATAATAACTGACCTTACCTGTCCTTTATTGATAAGAATAAATACTTCGCTTTCATTCTTATCGAGTATAGAGACAGCATCTATCTGTTTCGCCACAACACCCCGATGCAGGCGAATCACCCCTGAAAACCAATCTGCTTTTACTCCTCTTGTTTTGTATTCTTCTGGAAAAAGATCCTTTGCTGTTACCACATTGCCATCAATATAGGTATTAATTTGCGTGAGGTATAAATCAACACCATCAATCTCCCAAAAAGCAACATACCCTCTCCAATTACCTGTTGACATAACGTTCGGTGCTATACAAAAATTCGGTCGATCGACTCTGTTGGTATAAAACGCTTCAAGCGGCATGTACTCATAAGCATTCGTGCCCCATCCAACTGCCATAGCGTATGATTTGTTTTGAATTTTAAGAATATCATGTTGCTGGGGAGTCGCCAAACACAAAAATGGCAAGACCGTAACCACCATCACAAACAAAAAAAATATATTGAATACCCTGCAATGCCGCATTTTCTCAACCCTCCGCTATACCCATCTAAAGACAAAGTACTATGACAATATTAAATCACCCGTTAACAGTTAACCCGACCACATTTGAGCACTTAAACAACTAAACTCATTGTTATAAGCCCTAGGTTCAAGCTCGTCACCATGGAGAAAGAACTCATCACGCAACTCCGTACACGACTTACCTGGATTAGCAGCCTTAAATGTATTCCAGTCATTCACATGAGTTAGCTCATGGCACAGCGCACAATTCCAGTAACATTTCTTAGATGGAGGTGGAGGCACTGGTATGCCAAGAACTAAAGGGACTATTGGGGTCAGGTCTCAACATTCAACACTTTCGTTTTTACTTTATTTGTTATTATCGCAAGGTCCCGCATGTTTTCAACCTTTTCCTGAAATCTTTTAATTTTGATTCCTGCCGCGGCATAGTCCATGCCGCCAACAGCAGCACCTATTTCCTTCAACGTCATTCCGCAATACAGCCTTGCCATCAATAACACCAGCGGTTTTCCCCAATCTCCTCTTCTTCCATCAAAATCTCTGTACTTCTCTCCCTTTATCTCCTCTACAGCTTTGACCACATCTTTAAACTCAACGCGACGTCTCAGTTCCTGCTTCCCTTTCGTCTCTCTATCACAACCTTTCGCCATATTTTTTACCTGTTTCAGAAATTTCTCTGCGCCCAAAGCTATTCCGCTCTTCAGCCTTTCCTGAAATGGCTCCGTCACACCTTTGGTCAACCTATGCTTAACATCTTTACGATATTCCCGTACACGTTGATCCTTCTTTCGTGCCGCACGACATAAAAGTTCGTTTGTTGTCAGCCATTTGGGTCCTTCACGGTAGCTGGCATATGTCCTGTACGAACTCCATTCGTATCTCCTCAGTTCCGCCAATCGCCTTTTGACTTGTTCCGGCGTCGGTTCTTTCCATCCTTTTGATTCCGCCTTCTTGCTCCACGGATTCAGATCAAATTCGCTGCGCATAACAGGGTTCAGGTGCACGTATAGACTAGCCTCATATGCCCAGGCACTGTTTTCTATTGGTATGCTCTTGAAGCGGCCCTGAAAAAGTGGGCCTACCCGTTGATTCCGAAGGTTAAACCACATGCTGTAGCTTGTACTCAGCCATTGCATGGCAACACTCAAATTTGCGTCTGGTGTTTGGACGATCAGGTGATAGTGGTTTGTCATCAAGGAATAGGCGTGGATAATAATTCGATGGCGCTCTACTGCTGCTTCAAGCAGATCCAGAAAATGTATTCGCTCGCGATCTTCAAGGTATATACTACGCCGGTCTATCCCACGCCCACACACATGGTACCAGCCATCCTCTATATTTATTCTCAGCGGCCTTGCCATTTACCAGCTATACAATATCACCTCTATCCCCGTCAATCACTTTGTTGAATGTTGAGACCTGACCCCAATGACTCACCCCAATGACTCCGTGTTAAAGAAAGCCAACGGTCGGGGTCGAACCGACGACCTGATCATTACGAATGACCTGCTCTGCCAGCTGAGCTACGTTGGCGTTAGATACCGGAAACGGCCATAATCTAAGGTGTAAGGATAATAATGGCAACTATTTTTCAGCCCGCATAACCGGGTATTGCGCTACCAGTGAGGCGCTTCAGGCAGAAGTGCTTCAAATTCATCTTCTAACTTTCGAGCATAAGCTCCCGCGTAATCCCCCTTTAGAAACTTATCATACGCTTCTTTATAAAATCGTTCCCATGATTCTTCCTCGTGGCCCGGATTAATCGGATAAAACATGGCACTAATGGATTCCGCCGCTATTCTGTCACCAGGCGCGTCCCCGATCATCAAAACCCTGCTGCCTTCATATTTACCGTCCGTTGCCATCCGAAGATGTTCCGTTTTTGTTCCCAATTCCTGGCCGGCAATAAATTTTATATATTTCTTTATACCGCCTTCTTCCCATTCACTGACCAATGCTTCTTCAGGGGTTTGTGAAACTACAATTGAATCGGCTGTTGCGTGGATTTTCTCAAGGCTTTCGACCACCCATTTGAATGGAAGGATATTTTTCGCTACTTCAGTAACCAGTTCATTAACACCTAAGCTCCAGGTAAGCACATCCTTAAGCTCCGCGTCTCCAGATTCACAGGCTTCTTTCTCCAAAGAGGGATTGCCAAGAGGAACTCCCGAGCTGATCCATTTCCTGAGCGATTTGAATTCAGGCAGTTTTACCTCAGACTCAACCACTTCCGGCCTGTCTCTAAGCAAATCAAAAGAGTCTACAAGATTCAAAAACCTGTTCCGCCCACGCGTTTTGGAATACAGGTTTACAAACTCGGCGGATTCTCTGACATATTTCTCTATGGACTCCAAATGCCAGTGTTCAATGATTTTCGGATGAAAACATTTCTTCTGCTTGATCTCCATAGTATCAAACACGCATCCATCGGAATCAATTCCTACGAATGTATCATGTTCAGGACTGAATCTGATTAAATCTTCTTTTGTGAATACTTTGCTCATTGCTTTATTTGCCGGAACATTCTTTTAGCTTTAATAATTCTTACATAATGTCAAACAACATAAGTACTTGCCGAAGTTGTTCCGCCTTCGCCGGTCCAATTGGTATGGAAGAATTCCCCTCTTGGTTTGTCTATGCGCTCATAAGTATGCGCACCAAAATAATCACGCTGGGCCTGGAGCATATTAGCCGGCAATCTTTCACAACGGTATGAATCGTAATAATTCAATGCCGTACCTATCGCAGGAACAGGTATACCTAGATCTATAGCAGTCTTTACAACATCACGCCAGGCATCCTGAGATTTCGCAATAATACCCTTGAAATATGGATTCAGCAGCAAGTTTGCAAGGTCGTGGTTTTCATCAAATGCTTCCTTTATCTTTCCGAGAAACTGCGCTCTAATAATACAGCCGCCTCGCCACATAAGAGCAATTTCGCCGAACTTCAAGGCCCATCCGTATTCTTCTGAAGCAGCCCTGAGCAGTTGATAGCCCTGCGCATATGAACATATTTTTGCCGCATAAACTGCATCATGAAGTTTTCTCAGGAATTCATCTTTATCACCTTCAAAGGTCGTGGCGGGTCCGGTCAAATGCTTACTTGCCGCAACACGTTCTTCCTTGATGGCAGACAGGCAGCGCGCAAATACGGCCTCAGCTATCTGGGGAATACCTACACCAAGATCCAGCCCTGCCTGCGATGTCCATTTGCCTGTTCCCTTTTGTCCGGCAGTATCCAGAATAACATCTACCATGGGCTTACCGGTTTCATCGTCGTCTTTTGCAAGAATATCTCTTGATATTTCGATCAGATATGAATCCAAAACTCCATCATTCCACTCAGCAAATACTTCATGTATTTCCTTTGCACCCATGCCAAGCCCTATGGCTATAAGCTGGTAAGCTTCACAGATTAACTGCATGTCCCCGTATTCAATACCGTTATGCACCATTTTTACAAAATGTCCTGCACCCTCTTTCCCTATCCACTCGCAGCAGGGAGAATTGTCATCCACCTTCGCTGCGATAGCTTGAAATATCGGCTTCACATGCGGCCATGCATCCGGACTACCGCCAGGCATAATTGACGGCCCTTTTAAGGCGCCTTCTTCACCGCCGGATACTCCGGCTCCAATATACAGGAACCCTTTTTCTTCCATCATTCGAACACGGCGCACCGTATCTGGGAAATGGGTATTCCCGCCATCAATAACTATGTCGCCCTTTTCCAGACAGGGTATCAATTGATCAATAACAGCATCCACCGCTTTACCGGCCCGCACCATAATCATGACTTTACGCGGTTTTTCCAGGTTGGCCGCCAATTCCTCAACGCTATGACAACCTGTAATATTTTTATCCTTGGCTCTTCCGTTTATAAAATCATCAACTTTACTCGTTGTTCGGTTAAAACAAGCAACCGTAAACCCTTTGCTTTCCATGTTAAGTATCAGGTTCTCCCCCATCACCGCTAACCCGATAACGCCAATATCAGCTTTATTGTTCATTTATGAAAACCTTTCTGATTTCTCACTTAATATCACGACAACATATTAATAAGCAGAAGTTCCAGGACCATCGGCTGAGGCACACTGCTCGAAATAAGTTTTGTGTGGGCATCTATGACCGCTTTGCGGCATTTGCCCAGTTTGCCCCTGGTAAAAC
>JBHORK010000025.1:0-30129 GCA_042565725.1 Verrucomicrobiota bacterium | reverse complement strand
CCCCCTTCTACTTGCAATACGAGATTTCATGATTTACAATAATTCTGAATAACAAGACACGAGTCTGCTCAATCATAAGTTGAGGAAATAAATATGAGAACCATCTGTTGTCTACTTATTGTCACTGCTGTTGCTGTTAGTGGATGCCGTAGCCTGATCGGCGAACGAGATATGACTGATTCCCCCAACTGGAATCTCGCAAGGCAACAACTCACTCTCAGCGCGGCAGACATTGCAACAGGTTCATCACCGGACGATAAGGGTGCAAGACTGAACGAGTTCGTTGCCGTGGGAGACATCATTTCAGTACAACACTTGGGCTGGATCTACACGTGGCGAGTGAAGACTCCCCAAGGCCAACAACTTGTTCTAGAGGAAATAGAGGCAACATGTTTACAATAATCCGGTATGCATCTCAGCATATGTCATGATCGGAGAAGCAATCATTGCGGGAATTATGGTGAGCACGGTAATTCCTGGAGGCATTGCAATACTCTTTGTGCCAAAAGACAACAGAAATCCAAAATAGTGTCTGAGCATTTTGGGTTTACGACTACAATGGGATTAGAACTATGGTAAATGTAAATGTTCGCCAGGCACTGAACGGTCCTTCGTTACCATCAGAATCCTTTGCTCTAACTCGCCATCTTCCTTCCCCTAAGCTAACAAAATCGAAAGCGTAGCTGGTTTCGGCAACATTGGTCCTTATAAACTCAAACCATCCTCCGATATCGCTCTTGTCAATTTCAACGTCATATGAAACTGCCCCATCAACGGCTTCCCATGTCAAAGTAAGGGTTCTGGGGGAATGAGTGAAAACTTGTTCATTTCCCGGACTTAAAAGTGTTGGTGCTGTTAACTCCACTGCTGTTTCGGCAGCTTCAGTTACAGCGGCGGCATTGTCATCATCATCGTCATCATCTTTTTCGCAGCCGACAGTGAATAACAACCCTGACGCAACCAGCACCAGCAACAATTTGCTTAGCACATCCGTCTAGATGTAATTATACCAAAATAAGTTACGCGCGGCAAGCGATTTCAAACAACCTGACGCCTTTGCCCTCTCCCTGCCACTTACCAATTGCATTATGGAATTTTGTGATTTACAATCCTACTCAATCATAAGTTATGCTTGAAAGAAAAGGAGAGAGATAATGAAGAAACTTGAATTCCGCCCGACGAAGATTCTGTTGGTATTCTGGATTATTGGTATCGTAATCGGCTGTCTTCCAATTGGTGGCACACTTGTCGCTGTCTGTCTGGAAACAAACATACCCTGGCAAAAAACCCTGGCAATGGGATACCTGATTCCACTGGCTGTCTTTACAACTTATGCCATTCTGTTTTTTAATACCATTCGGTATGAACTTGATGATCGGTATGTAACAAAGGCATCAGGTGTCCTCTGGAAAAAGCGACGCTCGATCCCTCTCGAAAAGATTACAAATATTGATATACGGCAGGGACCTTTCGAACGGATCTTTGGTTATGGGAAGATATGGATATTCACTCCATCCACAGGAATGTCTACACCTGAAGAGAAACTCGTGGGAATTATCAAACCCCACGATATGAAGCAAACCATAATTGAACGTTCTGAAACGTCAAAACAACCACAAGCGTCTGCATCCCAAGATACAGAAGTTCAGTCCGCAGGAGAGGTCGTATCCCTTCTTGCAGACATTCGTGATTCATTGAAGAACATAGAGGCCTCTCTTTCACAACAAAAAGGAGATGCTTGACAATTACTTCTACCTTATCAATAAGGGGCAGGCCTACGCCCATAAGTTTTGAAGAAGGCGAAAACCTCTTTTCGTAAGCAAAGATCCGCAAATAGTTGCTCATGTTGAAATTCATAAAGAATCTGTTTTTTGGAGTTATGGGGACAGCGCCATGCTGGATGATTGCAGTGCTGTTCCTCAGAACATGGCAAACGCCCATGGCGATTGACGAAGGCCGATGGGTCAAGCTTAGTGTAGGCATAATGGTGCTGGAGTTTATCCTTGTTCATTCGGGCGGGTTCTTTGCAGCCTGCTCCCAGCGGAAGGACAAAACAGGCAAACCAATTAATAAAAGCCACAGAATTAAATTAATGTCCGGGCTGGTCTGTGTCTACACCATGTTTGCAGTGTCTTTTTCGCTCGCATTTGACAGCTGGACTCTATTTTGGATCTTTTGCTGGGTGACGACCTCCCGTTTTCTCACTATGCTTTTTAATGCCAAAGATGGGCCTCGCATGATGATATATCGTTCGGGAGTAAGTGTACTCCTGTACGTATCCAGTGCATTTATATCCGTCTTCGTAAAACTGCCCCGCGGGGGCATTACAAAGGAAGTGCTCAACCAAGTCTATCCCGGACGAGGTTCCGGAGAATGGGAAAAGAATCCCCAGCAGGCGCTCCTGGCGGGGATGTTGTATTTTGGTTTCCTTGGACTATGGGAACTTGTCGCACCTTTTCTGGCAAACAGAAAGAAGGGCTGAAGGATACAAGGTTATTCCACAACACATTCGATCAAAAAAAATGGATAACCTTCCCTATTATTGGTAATCTAACAAAATGACTGGAAAACAATTCTACTCAATTATAAGTTAGGAGAGACGAATGAAAGAAAAGCAGATTGTGACTACGACTCCAACGATCGAAGGCAAGCAGATTGTGGAGTACAAGGGAATTGTATTCGGGGAGGCCACATTCGGGTCAGGCTGGGGCACAGACATCAAAGGGCTCGTAGCTGCAATTACAGAGGAACGTACTGATGGCTATGAGAACAAGTTTTATGAAACTCGCACCGCAGCCCTCGAGCAAATGCAAAACCATGCCGCCGATTGTGGCGCAAATGCAGTGGTAGGAGTCGATGTCGACTATGAATTTATCGACACGATCCTGATGGTTTCAGCCTCGGGAACTGCTGTAATTGTAAAGTGAAAGACTAGTCCGAACATTGCATGAACAAAACAGAAAGTTTTAGATAAGTTTATGGTAGGCAATGTGTTATGATCTGTTTTGCGTGGAGAAAAGATATTACTGTTTACAACAGGAAATTGCGGCGATATTTTTTCTGTTTTGTTCACCAGAAGGCCAGCTTCATGCAACGCATCGCCTTTGTTGCAAAGGGTTTGCAGTATGTTATACGGCGTCGCTCTTTGCGCCGCGGCGCTGCATCACCTGAAACTGGTGCAATGTTCGGATTAGAGTATAGGGTCAGTATTCAGGTTCTATCCCCTGCCAGCCCTTTGAATTTGCGCTTACAGCGCAAATTCCTCATGTCACTTACCAATTGCATTAAGAGATTTTCTTGTTTATAATAATTTTCAATAAATAGATCGCTGGGTCTACTCAATTATAAAGTTCGCCAGACAAAAAACATAAAACAAGGAGATAGTCATGGAAATACTGGGAATGATTCTATTAGGAGTTGGTGTTATCGTATCTCTCATAGGTGGAATATGGTTTATCGTTGTTACGTTTCGAGAGAGTGTATTATGGGGACTCGGAAGTATGTTTGTACCGTTTGTCTCGCTTATCTTCCTCATCACACACTGGAAGGCGGCCGCGAAACCATTTGGAATCTCTTTGCTTGGCTCAGTAATCTTTGGGGTAGCCTCTGTACTGATGCCTGAAGCAACCCAATAGTTTGGGGCCAGATAGCAGAACAAAAGAATTGAGGTGTCAGAGTATTTGCCTCTAGCACGCCAAATACCCTTATTCTGAGGGTAACAATAAAAAGGAGACTGTATTATTATGAAACAAGTAATATCCGTAATAACCATTTTGCTGATTAGTGTCGGCATGTGCCTGGCAGATACGAAAAGAGGCGACAGGGAGGTCAGCGGCATGGTCCAGCTATCAGCGCCAACTGACGGAGACACCATCTACTCGGTTATTGGATCGTTCGGGTATTTTGTGACAGACCGAGCCGAAATCAAGGCTCTTGTTTCAGTTACAGAGGCCTCAGGGAACCTGTTAGGCACAGCCGGAGTCGGTGCTGACTACATGATTAACCCTAAAGAAGAACTCATTCCTTTTTTCGGTGCAAGTATCAGCATGAACGTTGGTGAATCAGGTTCGACTGAAGATGATGCGCTTGCCGACTTCCATGTGGGCTTGAAGCAATTCGTGGGTGATAATGCTGCCATAAACTTTACGGCTGAATACTTGATCACACTGGGTGAGAGTGGAGACGGAGCCTTCAGGGGGCTTATCGGTTTATCTCTGTTCTTTTAAGCGTTCCAGGATAATCTATTGTGAGAAATGCTGATTCACTTAAAACAAGTGGCGCTATTCTGGGAGTGTGCCTGTTATTGGCAACAACTGCTGCTTCATCAGAATCAATCATCGCAACTGAATCGTGGCCGGGAAAACAATCATCTTTCCATTCTTTTGCCAAATACGATTTCACGATCGAAGGCATGAAATGCAAAATTGTTGTACCTGATCAAATTGCCGTCGGTAAGCCATGGATATGGCGCGCGCGATTCTGGGGCCATCAACCCCAGACCGATATAGCTCTTCTGAAGAAGGGTTTTCATGTCGTGTATCTCGATGTCTCGAATCTATATGGTTCGCCAAAGGCTGTCGCGCGTTGGGATTCATTCTATAAATATCTTACGACTTCACATGGTTTTGCAAAGAAAACTGTTCTGGAAGGAATGTCGAGAGGCGGGCTCATCATTTTCAATTGGGCGGCTAAGAATCCTGAAAAGGTTCATTGCATCTACGCGGATGCTCCTGTATGTGATTTCAAGAGTTGGCCGGGAATTAATAAAGCAATTATGACTGCTTATGGCCTGACGAAAGAACAAGCCGAAGAATACAAGGGAAACCCTGTCGACAACCTTAAGGCGTTAGCGAATGCTGGCGTTCAATTACTGCATGTGGTTGGCGATGCCGACAAAGTTGTTCCTGTCTCGGAAAACACCGCGGTGATTGAAAAGCGCTACAAGGAGCTGGGCGGCCATATCGAGGTGATTCACAAGGATAACGTGGGCCATCATCCTCATAGTCTCAAAGACTCGAAACCTATCGTTGATTTTATACTGAAAAATGTACAACAAGAGAATTCACCTGACAAAAAGCAGATTCCCGCAATTAGACGAAAATCTTAATCATGACCGATAACCGCGAAATGGTTGTTGTTGCGACGGTTTCACAACCAATGGAAGCTACTCCGATTCAGGTAAGGCTTGGGACGGAGGGGATTGATTCGCATCTTGACGGCGACTATACGGTTGCTGCAAATCCTCTGTTGTCGAATGCCATCGGCGGCATTCAATTACTTGTATCGGCCCGGGATGCTGAGCGTGCCGCCGCTGTTTTGGCCGAGTACTTCAAGGCGAAGGCAGAATCAGAAGCTATTGTAGCCAGAACTTGTCCCAGATGCGGGAAAAAGAACGGGATCGACGTGCGACGCCCTGCCCTGTTGGCTGTTCTGGCTGTCATCACATTTGGAGCGTTCTGTCTGTTATACCCCTGGCCCCTGTATAGATGTCCAGACTGCAAGCATAAGTGGAGATAATGTTAATTTCACGACAAATCATGCAACGCACGTTTTCCTTGATGTGCCCTCCCCCCCGCGTTTATAATAATGCAGGACAATACATTGGTGTCATGGAGCAAGGAGCAAGATGACAGAAAAATACCTGAAGCAGTTCAAATATTCCATCCAGCTTGAGCTCAGCGTTTCAGAATACTACCGCATGATGTCAAACATTTTCGAAGAAGACCGTTCCTTTTGGTGGGGATTGTGTCTTGAAGAAAAGAATCACGCGGCTTTACTTAAAAACGGCCGAGACTATTTTATGGGTAGAGATATTTTCCCTGTTGAAATACTCGACTCAGATATCTCTTCACTCCAGAAATCCATCCAAAATGTTGAGCAGGCAGCACAACTTCTTGGAGAATCCAAACTTAGCAAGCCAGAGGCCTATCGGCATGCCCTTGAGTTTGAGGAAAGTTCCGGAGAACATTTCTTTAAGCTTATTACTGAATCAACCGATCTATCGCCCAAAATTAGTTTTGTTAATAAACTAATCGGGGAAGACAAGGATCATGCCAAGAAGATCCGAGAGTTGTTAGACAAATAACGCTAACATGGCAAAGTGATATGAGGCTCCATTAGCAGAGAATGAAAAGATTATTTTCCATAGGATTATTCTTTGCTTCGTTTATTCTATCGACAGCGATAGCAGAGGACAAATCACAGGAAATTTCGCTACCCAGGATCCTTATTATAGGAGATTCAATATCTATGGGATATACCCCCCAGGTAATTCAGAAGCTTAAAGGAAAGGCCATTGTACAACATAACACAGGTAACGCAGGGCCAACCATGCGGGGGATCGATGATATCGAAAAATGGCTTGGCAATACCAAATGGGATATAATCCAGTTCAACTGGGGATTATGGGACATGTATGGCTGGAAATACAATAAGCATGATCGGACCCCTTCGGCCTATGAGAAGAGACTCGATACATTGGTTGTTCAACTGAAAAAGACCGGATCCAGGCTCATTTGGGCCACCACAACTCCGGCTTGTCCGGAACCGGAGAAAAAGTCCAAGGTCAAGATTGACCCGACAACCGAAAGCGAATACCTTGCTGCGGCTGAACGGGTAATGAAGAAACATAATATTCGAATAAATGATCTGCACGCGCTTATAGCACCTGAGCTAGCTCAATACGCACGCGCGAATAATGATGTCCACTTCACAAAAGCGGGATACGGCAAACTGGCCGAACAAGTTGCCGATACAATTGAACAGCTAATAAAAGACGCAGATAAAAAATAATCTATTCGTCTCCTGCCGCCACTTACCAATTGCATTACAGGATTTCATAATTTACAATAATCCCGACATTAAGACTTGAGTCTACTCAACCATAAGTTGTGTTTATGAGATGAAAAAACTACTGATTATCTTTCTGATTATGTTAGCGGGCTGCTCCATGCTGCGGGAGTCTGACCGGGGCAAGGTACATCATGTTGTATTATGCTGGCTTAAAGATTCCGGAAACGTGACCCAGCGAAGCCGTATTATAGAAGTGTCCAGATCATTTAAGGAGATTCCCGGCGTTCTCGATGTCCGTGCGGGAGAAGTGTTGGAAAGTGATCGAAAGATTGTAGATGACGGTTTTGACGTAGCTATCACGCTTTCGTTTTCCGATACACAGAGCTTGAATGAATACCTCGCTCATCCTATTCATCAAAAAGCAAAGAACGAAGTCCTGCTACCCATAATCAAAAAGATTGTAGTGTATGATTTCATAGAATAAGCCGCAGAATAACGGAGAAAAATAATGCGAAAGAATATTATCATTTTCCTGCTCAGTATTTTCACATTTACATTGCTTGTTTTTGGCGTACAGCAACATCGGCAGATCCGGAAGTTACGTCAGGAAAAAGCGACGAAAGAAGCTTCCGCCAAGTCAAAGGCAGACCATCCCATGGTCGATATCAACGAAGTTGCTCAAAAGAACCAGGAGCAGGAACGAAAAGCATACGAAGAGACAATTCTTAAGCTCGAATCTCAAATTGAGGCGAATGAGATTGACTCAAAGGTATCAGACGGCAAGGAGTTATCCAAACCGCCCAAAAATAAATCGCCGATGGCCGGCATTGCCAAAATGATGAAAAACCCAGGAATGAAGGATATGATCCGTGCCCAGCAAAAGGCATCAATGGATATTTCCCACGCCTCTCTCTTCAAGTATCTGGAGCTTTCTGAAGAAGACACTGAAACATTCAAAGATCTTTTACTCGAAAAACAGATGTCACTGATTGATCTCTCTTTAGGGATGATGGATGGTTCAGTATCGCCGGAAGAGAGGCAAGAGAGCATAATACGTATCCAGGAACTGACTTCAGAATTTAACGACAAGATCAAAACTTTTCTTGGAGAAGAAGATTATAAAGTATATGGAGAGTTCGAGAAGACTCAACCTGAAAGAATGCAGGTCAATCTTTTCAATCAGTCACTTGGCGCAGATAATAAGCTCAGCGAGGAACAAGAGCATGAGATGATCGTTTCAATGCACGAAGAACGGACAAACTTTCGCTTTTCAAATAACTTTGATCAGCAGGAGAATTTTGACATGTCCAACTTCAACGAGAAATCAGTAAACAGACATTTAGATGAACTTACACAAATACAGGATAAATACATAGCACGCGCGGAAGAAATCCTTACGGACAGCCAAATGAAGCAATTCAGAAACTCTCTGGATCAGCAACGTGCCATGCAGGAGATGGGGATGAAAATGACGATTCAGATATTTGGGAAACAAGGTGAATCAGGACCCGCAGAAGAAAGTAGCTCTGATTAACAAAACACAATGGAGGAAGAGGGCAATGAAAAAAGCACGAGATATAATGACTAAAAACGTGATCACTGTATCGGAAGATACCCCTATATATGTAGCTATGGAGTTGCTGCTTGCTGACAGTGTCACCGGACTACCCGTAATCGATAAAGACGGGACGCTGGTAGGTATTGTAACCGAAAAGGACATGTTGACACTATTGAACAACAGCCGTATTGATCATGTAACTGCTGGAGATCTTATGACAAGAGACGTTATTTCCTTTAGCGAGAATGATGATTTGTCCGAGATAAATAAATGCCTGAAAGAAAAGTCTTTCAGGAGAGTCCCAATCTTGTCGGGCAAAAGACTTGTGGGCATTGTCAGTCGAACCGACATTATGAAAAGTATTCTCCGCGAGAGAAGAGGATAATCCGCTTATTGCGCGAACAGAGCATAAAGGAGGACGAGATGAAACTTAATGTAAAGGCTTTTGGATTAACCTGTGGAATTATCTGGGGACTGGGCCTCTTCTTGCTTACCTGGTGGATTATAGCTTTTGATGGCACAGGTGAAAGCGTCGTTATCGCGCGTGTCTATCGCGGGTACAGCATCACCCCTATGGGAAGCGTTATAGGTTTGATCTGGGCTTTAGCGGATGGCTTGATTGGCGGGGCAATATTTGCGTGGCTCTACAATCTGATTGCCTCACGCACTTCGCCCAGAGAAGCATAGAAGGAGAGAAAATGGCCAAGCTAACCTCGGTTCGAACTGTTGACGGTCAAACTGTAAAATATACCGATGAGAGATACGACATCCAACATACAGATGATACTATTGTCATAAAAGACAAACAGGATGGTTCTCTAACAACAATCATGAAAAAGCATGTTATTGTTATTCATGAGGAATTCACCGATGGTTAGAGCAATGACCGATTCTACCCTAAAGGCCCATTTGCAGAATCTTCTTTGCAATAACTTTTCCCGTCAATGCATGTCCTTCTTTGTTCCAATGCCTGTCGATCTTATAATACAGCCTTGTTTGTGAATTTAGCGCCTTCTCTTTGAAAGGCTGTGTGAGATCGCAAAATGGAATATTCTTATTTCTGCATATTGTTTCCACTCGCTCCAGAGGAAGGTTAACATCCCAGTTCTCCTCTTTAATATTGTATGTTTTTAAAGTTTTTCTCCAATCTTCAGAATGAATCGCTTCACGCATTGGAACGTAAACTACCAATAATTTACTACCCGCGTTATCGGTCTCTTTCGCGAAGAGCTCCAGTAAACCTTCGGTTATACGCCATGCTTCATTTGCTTTTTCGTTAGTTTCTTTTTTCAGCACTGTTACAGTCAAAGGTATATTTGACGCATGCCTGTCTGAATTCTCGGGGACTCCTTTTCTGATAGAGGCGCTTCGATCATGGATAAATCTAAAAACGTAGAACTTCTCGTATATCCATCCCTGAATTTTTGACCATGTATTGATTTCGGGAGGCGGCGCAGGAATATTTTCCGCTATCAGCTTTCCTTCGCGATAACGGAAAACAGGTTTTTGTCCGCGCCAATATTTAGTTTGATTATTGAGCCAGACATCATTGTAATAGAAAAGAATGACCGTTATGTCAGGGGAATAACGCTTGCCTTCCTCAGTGAAGCAGAGCAGTTCCTGATCAGTGCTGTATCCCGCGGTCCCCATATTGATTGTTTCGTATGTAATGTTTGAAGAGGTACTGTTCAGCTCCTTTTTTAATACTTCAGAAAACAGGTCTTGAAACTGAACCGTGTAACCTTCGGCAAAAGAATCGCCTAGAATTATGATTCGGCGTTCATTTGTTTTTTTTGTGTAAGAATATTCCGGCCCCCTGATACCGCGCGAATTGATTTGCTCAGTAATACTGTATTCTGATGTAACGTGTTTTCCTGCAAAATCAGGTTTCTTTGACCATCCTAATACGGGGTGGTGTTGAACAAAAATCTTATGGTGACCGCCCTCCGGGATGGTAGGGAAATATTTTCTTATAATAATTTCGGCTATGAGAAATAGCACAAGAAAAGACAGGAACGACAGCCCGACTTTTTTCAGAATTCTCTTTTTAAAAAACGATCTCACTGAAACTTATTCTACCGGAATAAAAGGATCTTCGGCAATACAGGATTTGATTTTTCATATATCTTTCACTGGCGTCCGGACCCTGTTTAGGGCAATATAAAACCATGAACTATCAAAATTATATCTCACGAAGCATGTACATACTTATTCCCGCTATTCTATTGATTGTTCTATGGCTTGGTTTACGGGAATCAAGGATTCAGGACAGCGCGAAACAGAAACCGACCGTGGCTGAAGAGATAAATAAAAAATCACCGGGGCTTACAAAAACTGTTTCAAAGCAGACAGCTGCCCCTGCCCCCGATCTTCTCGCGGCGGATACCCAGTCAGAGCTTTCGGGGGAGCAGACGATATCGCCCTCCCCTGTTCTTACTGAGACGCAGGATAAACCCGCTGAAGAAAACCTTGACCTTGATAATCTCGAGGAACCGGAAGATCAGCAGGATGAGGCGCATCTTGGAGTAGCGTCCTGCCAGACTAAAGTGCCGAAAGGCGGCGCCCTGTTAACAGGCGGATGGCCTATGCCTGACGGTTCGCATATGTTCGTTTTAGTAACACCGCGACTGGATCCTGACAAGAATACGAATTCAGTGGAGTTGGCCGGTCGTTTCTTTTCAATTTCCCCTGATAAACTTACCGATCCCGGCTGGGAGAAACTGTTAACAGGTAATGAAGACGGCATGCATATTAATGGAGAAACCTACGATTCCAGTCAATTGAAGCAGTTCAGGAAAAACTATAAGCCGGAACTTAAGAACATACTATCCGCACCAAGTGTTACGGTGGAATACGGCTCGCCCGGCAGTATATCATTGGTTGGGTCAACTTCAGGGATTATGCTTTCTGTTCTGGCGACTAAAGACCCAGAGGGCGGAGTTGAATTAGCGGTCAGTGTTGCGGAATATGCTGGCGTGAGGACCGCTGAAGATGAATAGATAGTAAGCCCTTAAAACCTTTAAACCACCCGGCGTCCCCGCCTCGAGAACCCGGAGCCCTTTTGCCCAAGGAAGAGATTTGTTTAATTTATTGTTCTTATTTTTTAGAGCAATAAATTAAACAAATGTTTTAGAAGAAGAGGAAGCGGAGATGATTCTTTGTGTTTTTGCAAGGATTTGAACTTCACGTTTTTTAGCGTATTTAACGGGAGAAAGATGGAGTGAGGCCTCTCTCTACCTTGCCCAGCCCCAGCGTTTAGAGAATGGCCAGTATACCATAAATGCGGGGCCAACCATATTTTCCTCGGGGACAGCCCCCCAGTAACGGCTGTCTTTACTGTTATCTGTATTATCACCAAGCGCAAAATACTCGCCATCACCTAGATGTATCTGGTCATATATTCTGCCTGCCGGGCGATATCCCTTTCCTTCCGTAATCCTTAATATGGAATCCGGCTTGGTTACCTTTTCTCCGTTAATATATACGTGAGGATTATCTATATATACATGCTCGCCCGGACGACCAATCAATCTCTTTATATAATACGTGTCCGGGAGTGGAGGGTCCGGGCCTACGATATTATCCGTGGAAAAAACCATTATCTGACCACGTTTAGGTTCTGCAAAGTTCCATCTCATTCTGTCAACAAATACATGGTCGCCGGACACCACTATCCCGGACCACAATACCGTGTCCGCTGGCACATAATCGCCCGGCATATATTTTTTATCACCGCATTGTATCATTCCCCCGGCTGCCACTGCATTCTTGGGTATCTTGTAGGTTTTATTCGCTATTTTATAATAGATATTGGCCTGGTCATATATCCCGCCAAGTTTAGGGCGGCTGAGATGCCCCGATTTTGCAACACGGACCTCCTTGTACCATTCACCGAACACAAGCCACTTAAAACATTTTATCGGCATCCGGTCAGTGAAAAGCGGCTTTGCCCTGTATTGCGTGCTAATCCCGTAAAGTGTTTCCTGCATTGAGCCTGTGGGTATTTTGAATGGCTGAATAAAATAAGCTTTGACAGCCATCGCTACAGCTACAGCTACAATGATAACTTCCAGATTTTCTGCGAAAGCGGAAAATGACTGTTCGGGCGCAAGCTTATTAATTGTATTGAAAAGATGTTCACTGGCAGAAGGGACATTAGCGATATTCCCATCACCAAGCGCGTCCTTCAGTCGTCTTTCCGCTTCTCCTAATTCCCGCAGTTTCGACTCACTCAACAAGTCTTCCCGTATATTGCGCAGACACCTGGCCCGATGCAGCATGTCCTGCGCTGTTTTAACAATACGTCTTTTCCTGAAATAGTTCATCGTTCTAACTTCTGGCTCCTGTCCTATAAATTTACTCTGATCTGAGTATAGAAACAAATGCTTTTTGAGGAACATTTACTGTTCCCAAATGCTTCATTTTCTTTTTTCCCGCCTTTTGCTTTTCAAGAAGCTTCCGTTTTCGAGTCACGTCCCCGCCATATAGCTTCGCTGTTACATCTTTTCTCAACGCTTTTATATTCTCGCGGGCAACAACGGTCTTATTGACAGCTGCCTGAATTGGTATCTGGAACATATGCTGAGGTATTGCTGTTTTTAACGCCTTGCATATCTGTCGCCCTTTAGACTGGGCTTTTGATCTATGGACCATTGAAGAAAAAGCGTCTACGACTTCTCCATTCAACAATACGTCCAGCTTCACTATGTCGTCTTCCTGATAGCCCGCATACTCATAGTCCATGGAAGCGTAACCATGGCTGATGCTTTTCAGTTTATCATGAAAGTCTGTTAATATTTCATTCAGCGGCAATGGACAGGTCATTATTACCCGTTTTGTATCAATAGATTCGGTTTTCAAAACCTCGCCGCGTCTTTCCATAACAATTTTCATTATATCGCTTATGTCTTCATTGCGGGACAGAATAAAAACCCGGACCATTGGTTCTTCCATATGGTCTATCTTTGTCAGCTCGGGAAGATGCGTTGGGTTGTCGACATCTATAACCTTTCCGTCACTAAGATATATCTTATAGATAACAGAAGGCTGGGTGCTGATAATGTCCATATCGAATTCACGACGTAACCGCTCCTGGACAATCTCCATATGCAAAAGCCCCAGGAACCCGCATCGGAACCCGAACCCGAGAGCGGCGGAGGATTCCGAATGATAAGTGAAAGAAGCATCATTAAGACTCAGCTTGTCCATGCTTTGACGCAGTTTGTCATATTCGGCGTTATTGATAGGATAGACGCCGCAAAACACCATTGAACGAACTTCCTTAAAGCCTGGCAGTGGATCCTTCGCTTTAGTACTGCCGGCGATTGTGATTGTATCGCCGATCCGTACATCGGAAGGCTTTTTGATGGTTCCCACAAGATAACCCACCTGCCCTGCCGCGAGTTTGTCAACTGGTTTTGGTTTGGGCGAAAAAATACCGATCTCTTTCAATTCCGTCTCATTGCCGGTCTTCATCAAAATCGCTCTATCGCCTTGCTTCAATTCTCCGCCAAAGACCCGCACATGTACAACTACGCCCCTGAAAACATCGTATCTTGAATCAAATACTAATGCGCGAGTCTCGTTTTTGTCATTTGTAACGTCAGGATGGGGAATTTTTTTTATGATAGCATCAAGCACCTGCTCCACCCCCGCCCCCGATTTGGCGCTTACTTCAATGGCATCCTCCATACTTATCGCCAGTATATCTTCTATCTGCTTAGAAACTTCACTTACATTGGCGTTAGGCAGGTCGATCTTGTTGATTACAGGGATAATCTCAAGACCGCGCTCCGACGCCAGGTGGGTATTGGCCACCGTTTGTGCTTCCACGCCCTGCGCCGCGTCCACCACCAGAATAGCACCTTCACATGCCGCCATGCTTCTTGACACCTCATAGGAAAAATCCACATGCCCCGGAGTATCAATCAGATTCAACTCGTAGTCCTGCCCGTCCCCGGCTTTATATTTCATGGTTACCGGGTGCGATTTGATGGTTATTCCGCGTTCGCGCTCGAGATCCATGTCATCCAATACCTGGTCCCTGAACTCACGAGGCGGAACTGTGCCCGTGATCTGGAGCATGCGGTCAGCCAAAGTGGATTTCCCGTGATCAATATGAGCGATTATACAAAAGTTACGAATGTTAGAAAGGATCACTGTGTTCCCCGTGCAATGTTCAGGTTAGCCGACAAATGCTTCACCGGCCTTTTGACGCATGAGAGATATTTCGGCAGTCATATCAGGAGCTTTATAAAGAGAGGTTCCGGCAACAAAAGCGTTGGCACCATGAGCCGCGCACTGAGCCGCGTTGTCTGCATCAACTCCGCCGTCCACAATAATATCCAGTTTTTTTATGATTGAATTGGCGCGGTCTCGAATGGTTCTTATTTTAGGCAGAACATCGGATATAAATTTCTGACCTCCGTATCCAGGGTGCACGGACATGCATAGAACTTCGTCAACTTTATCAAGCACCGTAAAAATCATTTCCGCAGGAGTTTCCGGGTTGATCGTAATACCGGGCCGCGCGCCAAGCTCGCTAATCCGATCCAAAGCCTCCGGTACGTCACATTCAGATTCTATATGAATCAACAGAGAATCCGCGCCCGCTTCAATGAATCTGAGTAAATACTGTTCTGGATGACTCATCATAAGATGCACACTGAGCGGAATATTAACACAGCGCTTTGCCATTATTACCACATCCGGCCCCATGCTGAGGTTGGGCACAAAATGGGCATCCATGATATCCAGATGCAGGGCGTCTGCTCCGGATGCCTCGGCTTTTTTTGCCTCAGCCTCCAGATTTCCGAAATCAGCCGACAGCAATGATGGAAGTATTTGAATTTTCATGGCCGATTAGTATTACATATCAGTAAATTACATTCCAGAGAAAAAGTCCTTGCGGCGGCGCGGTAGGTACACGGGCTGTGCGTTTTCTGGAGGAAAGAATTATTTTGGCGTCTGTCGGAGGCTTTGCTCCTTCCCCTACTTTAATAAGAAAACCTGCCAGACTTCTAACCATTTTATAAAGAAATCCTTCGCTTTTCGCGATAATAACTATTTCAGAACCACGTTTCAGGATCCGGAGTTCGGACAAATTGCGAACGGCACTTTCAATCTCTTTTTTTGAATTTGCAGAAAAGGCAGTGAAATCATGGCGACCCATCAGAAGGGAACATGCTTTCCGCATTCCCACTATGTCGAGGGGTGTTCTTATGTGTGTTCGATAATGCCTCAAAAAAGGAGGGATAATATCGCCGTTCCATATAAAATAGCGATACTCCTTGCTGACCGCACTGCGTCTTGCATGAAAAGTCGGGTTCGCACGCTGAGCTTTCAATATCCTTACATCTGCCGGCAGCAGCGCATTCAGACCTCTCCGCAAGGTCTTGCAGGAAATTGTCTTATTCAGATCAAAATGAGCAACCTGCTGTCGGGCATGAACTCCCTGATCGGTTCGGCCGCTGCCGTGAACTTTTACCTTTTCTCCGCCAGTGAGTTTATGGATGGAGTTTTCCAGCCTTTCCTGAACAGTCATACCGTTAGGCTGAACCTGCCAGCCGGCGTAGTCGGTTCCATCATAGGCAATAGTAAGTTTATATCTTTGCATAATAAATATTCAAAAAGACTCTCACCCGCTCCTCCCGTCGCTAGAGCACCCAAGAGCACAGAGTTTTTTGACATGATTAACCCTGCGATCACGTTATACAACATGACAGGTAAACTCAGGGCAGGCAGGATTTACCAGCCTACGCCAAGGCTTCGGCCTGGCAGGCAGGATCAGGAAGAAAAACATAACCCTTCCTCAATCAGGCGGCTCCAGCCGCATGATTGATAATTCTTTATCCTGTTGATCTTGTTGATCCCGTCTAAATTCTTTTCTTCCCTCTGCGACCCCTGCGAGATGCTTTTTGCGGTTAAATACTCTGTGCTTCCATATAACTCTGAAGAATGATCTGGGCCGCCAGTTTGTCTCTTAACCCTTTTCTCTTCGCCCTGCTCACGTCACCTTCAATCAGCACTCGTTCGGCTGTAGCCGAACTCAGCCGTTCATCATATTGATCAACGGGAACACTGATTATCTTGCTCAAATCTTCGCAGAACGCGTTAACTTTAACGGCCATAGGGCCTTTGGTCCCGTTCATATTTATGGGCATCCCTACCACAATCTTTTCCGCGCCAACTTCTTCGCATATATGCCGCGTTTCGGCTAACGCCTCTTTGTCGGACGCCACCTCAACCACGCGCAGCGGCGTTGCAATAATACCCATGGGATCACTTACAGCGAAACCGAGTCTTTTCTCCCCATAATCAAGCGCTAGAATTCTCATAAGCGTATTTCGTGAAGCGTATTTCGCATCTCGTATCTAGTGAAGCGTGAAACGTATATTGTATTTCGTGTCTCGTATTTTACAGCACATTTTCGTACTGTCCTTTGTTCTGAAGATGTTTGACCATCTTCTTGACTTCCTGCGCCTTATCTTTCGCGCAGATCAATGTAGCGTTTTCGGCCTGAACAACCACAAGATCCTTGACGCCTATCAGTGTGGTCAGCCGCTCCTTTGAAACTACTATATTGTTATCAGAATCCAAAACCTCACAGTTTCCTGTTAAAACATTGCTTGAGGAATCGGCATCAAAATGATTTTCCAGCGCGTTCCATGAGCCTACATCGTCCCACCTGAAAACTCCTTCAGCCATAAGGATATTATCCGCCTTTTCCATAATGGCATAATCCACGGAAATTTTCTCAAGCTTCCCATATTCTTTTTCGAGACATGAACGGAACTCCGGCTTATCAACCACAGATTCCATGTTGTCAGCCATTTCGAGTAATTGGGGCTGATGTTGGCCCAATGCATTCTGGATTGAACTGACCGACCAGATAAACATTCCGGAATTCCAGCAGTAGTTTCCGCTTTCGAGATATTTTTTCGCAGTCTCTATATCCGGTTTCTCTACAAATTTTCGGGCCTTTAAGAATTTAATTTGGCCCTGATGCTCGAACGATTCACCAGACTCAATGTAACCAAAGCCGGTACTTGGGAAAGTTGGTTTTATTCCGATAGTTATCAGAACATCTTCAGACAATGCAATATTGAACCCTTCCCGCAGTGTCGCGTGAAATATGTCCAGATCCCTGATTATATGATCTGCCGTAAGAATACAGAAAGCGCCGTTATTAACACGGGCTTTAACAATCGCGGAACCAAGCGCGACGGCCGCGGCTGTGTCGCGTCCGAACGGCTCGCCGATGACATTTTTCCGCGGCAATTCGGGCGCGGCTTCGCAGGTTACATCAACGAGGTCGGCACTTGTTATAACTATTACTCTTTCCGGCGGGATAAGTCCTTTGAGTCGATCTATGGCCATTGCAAGCAGAGAAGTTTCACCGATAAGCGAAAGCACTTGTTTGGGATGTTTTGATGTGCTTAACGGCCAGAAACGTTCGCCGCGGCCACCGGCCATGATGACGGCATATGTATTGTCGCTTATGTTTGTCATTTTATTGTCTCTTATTTTGTTTAATCTGAACGTTGCATGAGTTTCAAATTTAACCACAAAAACCGTAAAAGACACAGAAGAATATTTTTTAGACGGGATCAACCCCAGTGATGAACACGGGGCAGGCAGGATCAACAGGATTTAAGAACGTTTCAGATGGATGGCTGATGAAATTATTCAAACCATCCTTTCCGCTCTTTTTTCTTCCATTCTTTAATCACTGCTTTGGGAAGCGGCTCAACTCTTACATATATCTCTTTGGGTGGTTCGGGAAAATACTTCAGCAGAGCAGGACAAAGCCAGCCACGGGTCTTGAACTTTTCGCAGTAATACCAATTTCCCCTACCCTCATTCTTGACCCAGACAAGCTTGGCATTGTGTTCAGGGATAAAGCCCGATGAGAAGAGAAGACGAAAACCAACTTTGGCATTTGGAATATTTGTAACCAATTGATCGATCATAGGATTGATTGCACCCACAAACGGTTCTCGAACAAGTCTCCTGTCCTTATCGTCAAAGGCCCAGACGCCCTGCACATTGTAGGGCCAGATCACATGAAGCGAATTAGCGGAAACCTTGACGGGCGGTGCCGATACAGCAGATTTAATTGACTCGATGTCGATATCCTGAATCCATTGGGGAAGATTATCAAAGACTTCATGGAAGTTGAATCCGCCCTTAGTCATTTCCTGAATTGCTTTTTCTCTGGTCCAGTCTTGAACTGCAATACGGTACAGGGCGCACATGGTTCCCGTACGGTCCGCGCCATGCAGGCAATGCACCAGAACAGGAGTACGCTTGGGAGCTGTAACAATTTCAAGAAAGCGAACAACTTCTTTTCGCTCCGGATGCCAGGCTTTCATATAGATATGTTCATATCCGAGCCCTGTTCCTTTGATTTCGTCTCGATCGGAATGAAAAGAACGCAGATTGACGATTGTTTTAATTCCCATCTTTTCCAGATTCTGCATGCCCTGCGCAGTAGGCTGAGCGCTTCGGTAGAGATCCTTGCTAACCTTATGCAGATTCGGCACGCCATCCAATTTGACCGGCTGCGCCCATGACGCTGGACGATTGGTTGCCGGCTCCGCCAACACCGTAAGACAGATTGCGGTAACGCATGTTATTATTGCTATGGCTTGCTTCCTTATCTGACGTTCCTCACTTCAGTTCAAACATGACAAATGTTGTGTGTGCAATTTTCTTTGCGTCAGGTGAATGAACATCGGACGGTATGTCTTTCGGTATACCTTCTCCGTAGACACCCCATTCCGGGGGCGCATATTCATAGATATTCATAACGCGACCCACTGTCGCGCCAACTGTCTTGGCCATTGCATCTGCTTTCGCTTTGGCCGCGCCCACTGCCTTGGCTATTACCTCTCTGTTTACCTGCTCAAACTTGGAGGAAACGAATTCGTATCGAACCCTGGAACGCATGGAGTTTCCGAGAGTTTTCATCATCTCAGCGAAGTTCGACAGGCCAACTTGACGAACAGTGATGTTTCGCAAAACCGTTGTAGTTGTGGAACGGCGGGTAGACGATTTAGAACTGCTGTCACTCTTAATACGAATAAGACCTGTATCAATCTGGGATCCGCTAATCCCCTTTTCATGCAATATTTTGAGAAAGACCTTAACCTGTTCGTCGCTGACTTGCTTGGCCTTGAGCACATCCTCCTGGGTTGTACTGAGTTCGATCTTCCAGATAATCGTATCAGGAACCGCGTATCCAACAGCTGTACCACTGACCGAGATGGTTCTTTGCTGCGATTGTTCTGCCTCCTGAGCGAGGGTTGGAGATGTAAGAATGAGCATAGCTACGATTAGATAATTCAATTTCATTACTCTTCCTTTCTTTTAGTTTGATATGCAAATACCAGTATTTAGACATTACCGCGTAATACCAGATTATGCAATCTTCTACTCTTCTTTTTGTTTGGGTTTAAACCAATTCGCTATAGCAGAAACACCAAGGCAGAATGCCATGGTTCCAGCACCAATAAAAAGCCCCCACAGCATTCCCATTGATGCTGCAAAACGAATCGGATATAGCTTCCGTCCGAAGATGTCTATTATAAATTCCGGAGACAGCTTCGCAATGACCACGGCAAAAATCGCGCCAAGGACCGATGACACAACTGCGCCGGCGAGAATTAATAAAAAGTTTCTGATCTGTTTATTCATAATTATCCTTTCTCTTCTTTGCTTTCCAGATACTTTTTCAGGAATTCACCAAAGAGAAACAACATAGAACAACAAAACAGCCCTTTGGCAAAGAAGTACATCTGGAACCCTGTATCATTTACATCCAGGATGTGCTCTCCCTTGGAAAAAGGAGTTTCACCGCCGTCAAGGCTCACGAAGTATCCGCCAAAGTAGATCCAGCAGCAAATCAGCAAAATCACGATTGCCACAATCGGATTTATCCATTTCAAATAAAGCTTCATAATCGAGCCCTCTTCCTTTTTATTTATCCAGAACAACTTTTTCAGAACCGGTCTTTTCCTGAAAGTGATTTCTCGAGCGAGTCACCGTGAACAGCAAGCGACATAATGGATGCTGATATGTCTTCGGGATGTACGGTTTTACGCAGATACGAGTCGACCATAGCAAAACAAATCGCATCATCCAGTGAAGCAATCGCTATCGCGCCATAAGGGATCGCCATGTTCTGTTTGAGTACCGCCTCATACTTCTGTTGATCTGCGTCTCCGCAGGGTGTGCAGAGTTGTACAATTGATTGACCGTCAGGGGTTTTGCAGGAGAAATCGATCCATACCTTTTGTGAACGTCCATCGAGTAATGATACGGCAACAGTGTATTGCGGCCCCTGCCCGCTTACAGTCACGGACAAGTCTCTGGTTGCTTCAGTCAGCAGGTCTTGATCGGAAAAAATACCGGCGCCGGCTGTATTACGAATTTTCGGATCCTGTGTGGCCCAGTTTCGCCATTCGCCGGATTCTTCGCCAAAATCCTGCCCTGTAATGGATCGCAGTGCGTTTACCGCGTCTACGGCATTCTTGGACTGTTCCAGAAGGGTGATAAGAGGACCAACGGCGCGGTTGTCACCAATCTCGGACATGATTCTGATAGCTGACCATCTGACTCCTTCATTCCGATCCTGCAGAAGCGGCAAAATGTTATCAATTACAGCGTCGCCTTTCTCGGCAACGGCATCGATAGTTCCGGGTCTTGTTTTAATATTGCGAAGTCCCCGTCGTATTTCTTCAGTATTCATTATTTCTGCCATCCTTTCACTTCATAGAACACAAGCATTCTATCATTTTTCGAGCCGTTGAATAGATTTTTCGAAGAATATGAATTCCTGTTCAAAGCCGTTTCCCTTACAAAATCCCATGAGCCGCTTATAGCGTGCGATTGGATCGGTCTGGGTGACCCAACATATCTTTGCCGTGCATTCAGGGCAGAGGTATAAAGGGCGACGGTCCGATTCCTCCCGGTGATTGCTCCCACACATACAGCATTCGTACGCGGTGCAGTGACGAATGGAGAACATATGACCAGTTTCATGCACCGCGGTTTTAATCGTACGCATGAGGCACAACTTAAAGCTTTCCTTATCTTTGTCCGGATCGCCGTTGCGATAGATGGACCAGACCCCGACACGCTCACGGATGGAAGCCTGGCCGAACACAAAATTCCAACCCTTCCCCGGCCAGAGGTCCGACGCTGTAAAGGCTATCATTGCCGCGGCATTATCAGGAAGCCTCGGTTTCAGAACATTGTATAGCACGTAGGTGCTCAGAACCTGTTTACACCCCCACCCCGGATGGGTACGTCGAGCGGTATCGGGGATGACCGACAGTGGAATGGTCTCGTTTATTTTCACTTTCAGACTGAAGTAGTGTTCCATGTATTCGGCTGTAAGAGTCACTATCTTCTGCTGTGTCTTCGTGAACTTGCCAATCGGCTGGATATAGAGGACGTTGCGTATTCCCTGTGGTGTGACCGGCCGGCTTTGCACGTACTGGTTAAAGGTCTGACCCGGCTCATTGTGCTGTGCCAGCCAATCCGAAAGGCCGGGCTGACTGATTTTCTGATGCAGTGGTTTCAGTTTCTCAATGACGGGTTTAAGTTCCGCAGCGGTAATTATTTGTTTCCGGGCCGGATCAGCCATGAGAATACTGCCGGCGATAAACAGTGCCATTATAACAGCGAATTGTTTTATATGCTTAGCATTCATTTTTGCGGGCTGGCGTTTTATTCCGCTGTGTAACGCCAGACGATATCACCTGAACGTCTTTTTTTACCTTTATTACCTCCATCGTCAACAAGGTCCTCTCCTATGCTATAGACAGTGAAGCCCGATGGAGTAACGCCGTAGATTAATCGGTTTTGCGAGAAAGGATCCGTAAGATCCTGTATGTTTAAAACGGAAAGATCGGCCGGATAAGCATCATGCTTGTGCCGATACATAAGCGCGGCAAGACCAGCGCGAGTAATTCTTGATTGCGCGATCATGAGAAGATGTCGCCCTTTGCAAGCCGATAACGCAGGTACAAGCATACGGGTGAAAATACAATATCGGGGTATCTCATTTATCAACTGATCACTGACAGCGGTATCTTGAGGGTGATATGGCGCTGCCGCATTACTGGCGTAGAAACGCATGATATTCAAATATGCTGCATGGTCTCTATGAAGAAGAGGTCTAAAGATGGTAGCCCAGCCGACCATAAGTAGAGCGCTATCCGATTCGAACAGGCATTTACTTACTTCGGTTGGGGGCAAACTAAATGCCCATTCGCCAAACAGCAGTCTTTCACTATCCATCGCAGTGATAAATGGAGCGATATCATCAAATGCTTTCAGTAAACCATCAAGCTCTGTATATTGCTGACCTGAAGGAAGCGCAAATGTCGAGAGTGTATGTATGGCATCAACAGTCAGACCGAACTGGGCCATGCGAACCAGTTGACTGATGAGTAGCGGGTCAATCTTGAGCGCATTGGCCAACCTCAGACTGGCAATGATCGTGCGCCATGCGTCGTCATAATCGCCTTCGATCGCCTGCAGGCGGGCCTTGGCACAGAGGATTCTGGATAGACTTCTCATGTTCGAGAGATGGGGCAGAAGGAGTCCAGCCCCTTTTTGGTAGTCGAGGTCGTATCGGCAACCGCTCTTTGCAGTGCCCTTTTCCAGAGTCAACAACGCATTGGCTGTTGGCTCACTGCGAACGATTGCGCGAAATTGTTTCACAATATCGGGATCCGGTGTTTCTACGAGAAAATCCCTCGCGAGTGCAGACAGATGTGTCAACAGATCGTCCTCTCCTGCCCGTTCCGCCTTGAGTTGCTGAACAACGGCTTTATAAACGAAGGCGGCATTGTCTACATCGGGAATGGGTGCCGGTATTATTTGTTCTGCCCGCATGGGGCGACCATCAGCTTCCAGCGCTGAATACGCGCGTCGCAGGGAATACTTCGACATACCCCACGGCACTGCGTACAGGACACTTAGCGCAATAGCAACTATACCGACCCTTTTAAAGACTGTTGCGGCTTCCTTGTTCATTATCTTATTTAAAGGAAGTCGATTTAAGTACGTCTTTCAGAAACGATTGCTCCTCATCGGTAGTGAAGGACACTATGAAACACAGGACATAATCTTTTATGATGATCGTGTAGTATTTCTGCCGTACTACCATGCCAGCCAACGGTATCTCGACATGCATTACGTCAAAAGCTCGTCCACTGATCTGTTCGCTGGAAATTTCTTCGGGAAAAAAGACCGTCATTTGTCCTGCTTCAAGCAGTTTTTTGGCATGAAACAGATAATCTTTGCCCCTCTTGATTCCCGGCATGTGACGAATTCGTTCCGCCATACAAATGACACTGGGATTGAATGGCACAGGCGTGCCCAGAGGATGTTCAAATGTAGTAAAAAGATTTACCGTTGTCATTTCGGCGGCCTTGACAGCGGCTTTCAGATTTTTATCTTCCCCCGCAAGCATCTTTCCGCCAACATCAGAGAGCTGCTTGCGCGTCTCTTGATCCTGGATATTCCAGTCAGATGGCAGAGTCACAGAGAAGCCGAAATACTTGTTCTGATAGACAGAGTCTTTAACAATGCCAAAGTCAATCTCGTCTGAGGCTTTTTTCATGCACCCCGTCAGAATCGCTAGAGACCCAATAAGGAATACGTACATTAGTCTGGTCTTGTTCATCTGGTAGTCCTTTCTTATGTTTTATTAATTTACAATTCAATTACTTGGCTTACTGTTTAATCGTGTGCGTATAGCGCTATACATTCTTGCAAGAACTTCTTTGTCTTCATCCTTTTTCATAACAGATACTCCACGTTTATAAATCTCGTTGGCTCTTTCGGAATCTTTAAGATCACAGATGGCGATGTCGATCATCTCGATATATGGTTTAGTCTCATTAGGATAGTCTTCTGCTATCTTTTCAAAGCCAGCCATTGCTTCCTCGTAAAGTCCTTTTGCTCGCCTTGACTCCGGAATGCTGTACATTGGTTGCGGCCCAGAGGCACGAGTGACCGGATAGAAAAGACTGCCTGCCGGCTCCGCTAAAAAACGAGCGAGTGGATAGGCAAGAACTATTGCTCCCGGTATGATCAAGGCGCAGGCGTACAACCCTATACCCGGATTGTGCGCGTCGCTGGCGCTAAAAAGCATAATGATCCCACCGACGAGTAAAGGCAGGCCAATGATTCCTCGTAAAACAAGGCTTTTGAAAATGTCTCGGTAGTTATTCAATTTAATAACCTGGGCTGATGCAATATTCAGGCTAGCAGAAGGCTTATGTATGGTCAATTTTCTTTCTGAACGCCAGATCTTTGATCGCTAAACAGATCATGCTTATTGCAGCAAGAACACAGCATGCGGCCCCTGCTACCTGCATACCTAATCCCAGAGAATCGTCTATGAATACCAATGAAGTAATAGCAGTGCCTGTAACGAAAGGAAGAATTTTTGTTGGTTTCCCAATCGGCATAAACCTGCCCAGTATAATATATGCTATGCCTATGCCGAACATCACGGGACATGAGAAAACGAGTATCACGAGGAATTGCATCCCGCATGGTTCGTACCAGGGCAGGTGTTTACTCATCAATGAAGTATAAATGGTGAAAGAGAACCAGCAAGCCCACAAAAAAGCCAGTATCAGGCAGAGATAAATAATTTGCTTTGAGTATTTCATGCTAATCAGCTACTGCACTCGTTCAGCGGCAAAAAATTACAAAATCATTTTAAAAAACAAATTACCAGGAGTTGGTCCTAACGAGCCCTGATGGAGATTGAGGCGGAATGGTCGTTAAGGTCCCAGTCAGTGGATTCAGGCGGTTTCTTGTCCGAGTATTCGAGTTCCGTGCAAAGGGTCTCGGCCTTGAGATAGTCGGCGTTTTTTTCTACAGCGGTTTTCAATTCCTGATCGCCGGTATATTCAATTCGTATGCGTTGTGTGACTTCCAGTTCGGCGGTTTTACGCATGTTCTGGACTTTATTGACGAATTCACGAGCAAGCCCTTCCTGTATAAGATCGTCCGTAAGCTGTGTCTCGATCGCAACAACCAGCTCACCTTCAGATGCTACTACAAGATTCTCGTGCGGGATACGAGTGATTACAACGTCATCAGGTTCAAGTTTGATATCTTTGCCGTCAACCTGCACTGTCAGAGTTTTGCCAGCGGCAAGTTTTGAAAGTTCATCGCTTTCTATTGTTTCTATAGCTTGCGCTACTTTTTTAACATCTTTTCCGAAACGCGGACCTAACTGTTTGAAATCGGCTTTTGCTTTCAATGATGCCAGTTCGGTTTCGTTCGTGCCTGTTTCGAGTTCCTTCACATTCAACTCATCCAAAATAATGCCGCTGTGCTGTTTAATGCCTTTAAGCGCTTTGACGTTTCGAGAGACGACATGAATCAGTGAGAGGGGCTGACGGACCTTGAGGTTTTTCTCGGTTCTCAGGACTCTGCCCAGTTTTACTATGGTCATGACTTCGCTCATCTGTTTTTCCAGTTCAGTATCGCGTTTGTTCGCGTCAGGCTTGGGAAATTCACATAAGTGTACGGATTCGGGCATATCCGGCGATTTGAGATTGCGGTAGATACTTTCGCTTATGAATGGAACAAACGGGGCCGCGATCATGGAGAGCTGGAGAAGCACATGATGTAATGTTTCATATGCCCAGGTCTTATCTTCGTCGTCCTGAGATTTCCAGAAGCGACGTCTGCTTCTGCGAATATACCAGTTGGTAAGGTCTTCAATGAAATGGACAAAAGGCCTGACCGCGCGCTGGAGGTCATACTGGTCCATAGCGTTGGTGACGTTTGCGGTAAGAGTTTCGAGTGAGCTGAGTATCCAGCTATCTAATACATTGCTCCCTGGGGCAGACCCCGTTCGCCCGTTACTGCGCGGCGCCCATTGATCGATATTAGCGTATGTTACAAAGAAGCTGTACGCGTTCCAGAGCGGGATAAGAATATGGCGCAGTAGATGCTTTACGCCTGACTCAGAGAAACGAAGATCTTCAGCGCGGACAACAGGAGAATAAATCAGATAGAGCCGAAGCGCGTCCGCGCCGTATGTTTCGATCATGTACGTGGGATCGGGATAATTCTTGAGACGTTTACTCATTTTCTTTCCGTCTTCGGCCAGAACAAGACCGTTAACGATGACATTACGAAACGCGGGTTTATCAAAAAGCGCTACTGAGAGAACCATGAGAGTGTAGAACCAGCCGCGTGTCTGATCGAGTCCTTCGGCAATAAAATCGGCGGGGAAATGTTTCTCGAAATGTTCTTTGTTCTCGAAAGGGTAATGTGCCTGCGCGTACGGCATTGCTCCGCTTTCAAACCAGCAGTCGAGCACCTCCGGGATACGCTTGAGGGGTTCCCCTCCCTTTTGGGACGGAATTTCGATTTCGTCGACAATATGTTTATGCAGATCTTCTACTTTCTTTCCTGAAAGCTGTTCAAGTTCTTCAACGGAACCCACGCAAATAACTTCCGAACCATCGGCATTACTCCAGACCGGGAGCGGAGTGCCCCAGTAGCGGTTACGTGATATTGCCCAATCCCGTGCGCCTTCGAGCCATTTGCCAAATCGGCCATCCCTGAGGTGTTCCGGTATCCAGCGAATTTCCTTGTTGGCCTTAATGATTCTGTCTTTGATCTGCTCTACCTTGACGAACCATGTTGAGATCGCGCGATAGATCAACGGTGTTTCACAGCGCCAGCAGTGCGGATAGCTATGAACGATGGTGTCTCTGTGCACAAGTTTTTCTTCTTTCTTAAGGCGTTTGATAATATCACTGTCGGCTTCTTTAACCTGGCGACCGACATAGTCTGTTACTTCATCGGTAAACCTGCCTTCTTCATCAATCGGGCAAACGCCGGGAATATCCTCCTGCTTCCCTAACGCGGCGTCATCTTCGCCGAAACCGGGCGCGATATGAACAACTCCTGTACCGTTCTCGGTGGACACGAAATCGGCGGCATAGACTTTAAAAGCGTTGTCATGTCCTTTATCGGTGAAATAAGGAAACAACGGTTCATATTCCGATCCGACAAGTTTCGAGCCTTTTATTTCGGTCAGCGCCTTATATTCAGCCGGGTCCTTGTAATAGTGATGCATGCGGTCTTTAGCTATGTAATAAGCCGCGTTTTCTTCCTGAACGCGGGCATATGTTATGTCTTTACCCACGGCAAGTGCCATATTGGAGGGCAGTGTCCATGGTGTAGTGGTCCAGGCCAGGATATAAGTATTGTCTTCGCCTTTGACTTTGAATCTTATTGTTATCGCGGGATCGGAGACATCGGCATAGCCCTGATTTGTCTCGAAGTTGGATAAAGGCGTTGCGCAACGCGGGCAGTAAGGCAGAATTTTCTGACCTTCGTAGATCAGGTCTTTTTCCCACAATGACTTGAATACCCACCATATGGATTCCATGTAAGGCAAATCCATAGTTTTGTAGTCATTATCAAAATCCACCCAGCGCCCCATGCGGGAAACAGTATTGCGCCATTCTTTCGTGTATCTGAGCACGATACTGCGGCAGGATTCGTTAAATTTATCTACACCTAGTTTTTCGATTTGGGTTTTACCGCTGATATTGAGGTCCTGTTCCACCTCATATTCCACAGGAAGCCCATGGCAGTCCCAGCCGAACCGGCGATCGACGTAATGTCCGCGCATAGTCTGGTAACGCGGAACAATATCCTTAATTGTGCCTGCCAGCAGATGACCGTAGTGCGGGAGACCGGTAGCAAAGGGCGGACCGTCATAGAAAAGGAATTCGGCCTCATTTCGTTTGTCATCCAGGGATTTCTGGAATGTCTTATTTTTGGACCAGAATTCAAGGATTTCCTTTTCTGCTGCCGAAAAATCCGGCTTGTTGGATACGGGTTTATACATGGGTTATTGGTATATATGGTAAAGAGGCAATGGTCAAGAGGGAAAGAGGAAGGACGCGGCGACACGGCGACACGGGGACGCGGAGAAAGAAAAGAGAGAGGGAATACCAGGTGTTTCTGTCTCAAGAGTTACTTTGCTCCGAGCAACACGTAGAACGACTGCTTCACCATTTTATGAAACCGCGGTTTCATAAATATGTGTGGAAGGTTTTGTTCGATTCGTCTATTTATAGACAGCCTTTCTGTGTCTTACCCTTACAACACAGACGATTAACTGTTTATCCTGGATTTCGTATAATACACGATATACTCCACAGCGGAGACGATATTTCTCTTCTCCTGAGAGCTTCTTGGATTGTGGTGGGCGAGGATCTTGAGCCAAAGCTTTGAGTGCTTTAAGTATCCGTTGCACATCCTTTTTAGGAATCCGTTTCATATCCTTTGAAACGGATTTTCGAATAATAATCTTATATGGTGCCATTTCTCTTCAGTTCCTTCACAAAACCTTCAAAATCGAGAGTGGGCTCTCTTTTGCGTGCGTCAAAAACAGCAAGGTCATCTGCGTCTTCTGCCAGTTCATCGCGAACAGCGTCATTTACTAAATCAGACATAGACCTTGATGTTTCGACAGATTTCAGCCGAAGGGCTTTGTGTAGAACTGGTTCCATATAGATTGTTGCTCTTTGAGTTAGAGTACTCATTACATCCTCCATTCTTAATGTAAGAATAACATTATAACGTTGTAACGTCAAGACGTTTTTTGTTCTTCTTGAAATCGGACGTTGACTTCACCTTCAAAATTTGGCGCGCCAAATTTTGTAAGTGTGCAAGTTTTTGTTGGAAGTCTTTATTTCTCTTTATTTCTTTGGTCAAGCAAGTATGTTCTCAGCAGTCGTTCAGAGCGCATAACATGCAATATGTATACGGTGCTTTTTTCGATACGGTAGAATATACGACAAGGGGGAACAACCACCTCGCGATACGGAGCGCGAGGCAACTCAGGCGGATGCTTGCCGGAGTTTGGGTGCACCTCAAACCGCGCTACTCTGTCAAACACCTTCTGAACGTATCGAGATGCAGCCAAGGGATTGTCGAGTGCTATGTACTCGGCGATCTCATCCAAATCTAGCAGGGCTGGTTCAGTCCAAATCAGTCGAGCCATTTCTTCATCTTTCTTTTGGCCTCGGCTTGTGAGAAAGTGCGATTCTCTAGAATTGCACGCTCTCCACGCGATATGCCTTCCATAATCTTCATTCTGCTTTGCATGAATTCATAGGAATCCACGTCAACAAGGTAGGCCGAAGGCTTTCCATGTTCTGTAATCAAAACAGGTTCCCCTGAATCGTGTAAATCTGCCAAGACTCGGGTTGCCTGTCTTTTTAGAGTTGTGACTAGTTCTGTTTTCATAATACAGTGATACTATAGTGATACATTATTGTCAAGGCTGTTTTTTCATGCTTCCAACGCTTGAAATGACTTTTTGGCGCGTATGCAACGATAAAGTCGATTTCGTTGTTGGCCACTCCTGTGGCCTTCTATCTCATTATAAAACTCCATCCACCCGGTGAAAGCCAGATCATTTGCACGGCCGCACCTATGGCGAGGCCAGCACACAGGATGGATGCCCAGAAACTTGACGATCTGTCCCGAACGAGGAACAGCGAGGTGGCCAATGCAGGAATAAAGACGGATGCGAAGCCGCAGGCCACAAAAACGTTTCTCACAAAATGGTCCTCTTGCGTTGTGCCTTGGATTGACTGGTCCACGGGCAGGAAAAGATGACCAATTGAAGTGTGGAATAGGAATGGCAGGAACAGCCCGACAAGACCGGCACAGTTATCGGAATGCTCCATGCCTTCGCCGAGTTG
>JBHORK010000024.1:0-32509 GCA_042565725.1 Verrucomicrobiota bacterium | reverse complement strand
GCATAGTTTTGGATGGCAGGGTGGTGAGCCGACTCTTATGGGGTTGGATTTTTTTAAGAAGGTTACCAATTTGCAGAAAAAATATGGCAGGCGCGGCGGGTCGGTTTCTAATGGGCTTCAAACTAATACAACACTGATTGACGATGAATTTGCGCGCCACCTTGCGGAATATAAGTTTCTTGTCGGTGTCAGCATTGATGGCCCGCCTGAAATACATGATCTTAACAGGATAACGGTTGACGGCAGGGGTTCGCATGCCGATGTCATACGTGGACTTGAATGTCTCAAGAAAAATAAAGTCGAATATAATATCCTGACACTGGTCAACAGCGCCAACGTGAAAATGCCGCGGGAGATTTATCATTATCTATGTGATATGGGTGTGTATTATCATCAATATATTGAGTGTGTGGAATTTGATAAAGACGGTAATTTGTTGCCGTTTGCGATTAACGGAAAAGATTGGGGACAGTTCTTGTGCGCGATATATGATGAATGGATTCAGGCTGACACTAAAAAAGTGTCAGTAAGATTATTTGATTCTATCATAATGAAGATGGTTGATGATGTGGCTAATACATGCAGCATGAACACCGATTGCCGGCAGTATCTGGTGGTTGAGCATAATGGTGATGTATATCCATGCGATTTTTATGTGGAGCCTGAGTTGAAGTTGGGCAATATCATGCGGGATTCTTGGGATGACCTTCTAGAGTCACCGCTTTACGAAGAATTTGGGCGTAGAAAATCAAAATGGAATGATGTGTGTGCTCAATGTGAGTATCTAAAATATTGCGCGGGATGTTGTCCTAAGAATCGGTTGACGCGCGGAAAGGATCCTTCTCAAATGAGTATGCTTTGTGAAGGATGGAAGCAGTTTTATCATCATTCGCTCAAAGGATTCAGGCGGCTGGCCAATGAACTTGTGGCAGAGCGAAGTGAGAAGGGCGGGGGGACCCGGGGTTCTGCGGGCAGGAATGAGCAATGTCCGTGCGGCAGTGGCCGTAAATATAAAAAATGCTGTGGCGGCATATAAGAAGTATCTCGCCTGCCCGCCGTAGCCTTGGCGAAGGCTGGTGAAGCGTATCTCGTATCTCGCAGAGGATCAATCCACTGTTTTAGCTTGTTTGTTCTAAAGCCATTATTTATTCTTTCGCAAATTACAGCGGGAGTAATTCAATGGCAGAATGTCAGCTTCCCAAGCTGAATGTTGCGGGTTCGATTCCCGTCTCCCGCTCCATTCGTCGGATGGCTAAAATCCAGGATCATTCCCTTTCTATCCCTTCCTGCTGTTCCTCCTCGGGAATTAGATATTGATTAGTTGCTTCTTAATAGGTAAAATGTAAGACAGTTTCGTTGGCCTGCGAATGAGGAGTTAATATGAAGCTGAAAACAAGTCTGCAATTAAGTGCGATTTTCCCCATTGTATTTGCCATAGCCGTTATATTAGTTCTGAGATTGCATTTAGGGCCGTTATCAAAATCTTCCTTACTCGACATTTCATTTATGGCCGTGCTCGGGTTGATGGGTGTCACGATGGCGGCAGTAATTATTTCTTATAGCAGAAATATTTTAAAGAAAATCAGTGTGTTGAACAACTGGATTAAAGCGGTGCTGAAAGGAGACCTCGATCATAAGGTTCGTATAGAGCATTCTAATGATGAAGTCGGACAGTTGTCCCAATCTCTGAGTAAGATGCTGAAGGAATTGAAAGAGGCATATGCCAGCTTGCAGAAAGAGGCCGGGCAGAGTAAAGACGACGCGGTCCAGCATAAAGTGGCTGCGGAAGCCTCACAGGTAACAACACAACATCTTACAAGGGCTCTGGCGAGCTTGAAGCAGTCTCAAGAAGAGGTTGTTCGTCAGGAAAGGTTACAGTTGTTGGAGCGGATCATTCGTGGAACTGTCCATGATTTTGGTGATGCAATGATGCCTATTGTTGGAACATGTGATTTTCTGGTTAGTCATCCTGAGACTTTCAACGAGAAGGACGAGGCGTTTAAGCAGGTCAAAATTATTCAGGACGGCGCTGATCGGCTCAAGAAGTTACTGAAAAATCTGGCAAGCTTTTTTCATGCGGCGGCGGAATCGGCGGGTCCTACTGATGCGAATGATGTTGTTGAAGAAGCGATCAAGCTTACTGAGCCTTATTGGAAAGAACAGGCGGGTGCGGATGGGAACAAGATAGATATTCGCACCAATCTTGAAATCATTCCGGCGGTTGCTGTCGAAGAGATCGATTTGCGTGATGCGTTGGTCAACCTTATTTTAAATTCAGCAGAAGCGATGCCTGGTGGCGGAGTGATATCGATCTCTGCTCATGGCGACAAGTCATGGGTGTCGATTGAGGTTCGTGATACAGGGGAGGGGATGTCTGAAGCAGTTCGGAAACGTTGTCTGGAACCTTTCTTCTCTACAAAAAAAGGCGTTGGCATGGGGATGGGGCTGACGATTGTTAGCGGAATGATCCGGCGCTATAGGGGCAAGCTGAACGTTGAGAGTAAGCCGAATATGGGGACCAGGATCAGCATAGGTATTCCCGTTTGGTCAAATAAAGAAAAGGAAAAAGCAGTTGCGGAGAAGAAGGTCAGCGGGAAGCTTCGTATTCTGGTGGTAGATGATGAATTGGCTTCGCGTAATGTTGTTGAAAAGGTTTTGGTCTTGCAGAAGCATCATGTGGAGACAGCGGGAAGTGGCGCTGAAGGTATAGAGAAGGTAAAGAGTCAGAAGTTTGATGTTGCAATTATAGATAGAGCGATGCCCGGCATGAGCGGGGACGAGTTGGCCGGGGCGATAAAAGAAGTATCGCAGAAGATTGGCGTACTGATGCTGACGGGGTTCGGTGATATAATGATTGAGGAAGGGGAGATCCCGTTGAATGTTGACGTGGTAGTTCCAAAGCCGGTGACCATGAAAGATTTGCATTTGGCTTTAGTGAAAGCGATGGATATCCAAAAAGCTAAACCAGCCCGCTCGTCACGAAAGAAGAACGAGGCAGAAGCGGAATCAAGCAAGAAATTATCCAGAGAGTCGACACGCGGGTTTGGGGTCGAAGGGCAGTCCTCTGATGGTAGTGATTTTAAGTGGGTTGATTGAGTGCCTGTTTTGTTCCGGTAATTATGTTGTTGAGGTTAAAGTCAATAACCAAGGTTTGACCCTATAGCCCCATTGTATGTGCCAATAACAACTTAGCAGTGAACTCCGAAGCCCCGTGAGTTCTTGTTGGGACATAAACAGATATAACAAAAAGGTGTTTTTTATGCGTAATAATTCTAAGCAGGGCATGACGCTCCTGATAGTTCTTTTCGGTGTGTTGGGCATATTGCTGATTGCAGCGTTTTTTATGAAGCGTCACTCTATCCGTTCCGTCATAGAAGAAGTACAACAACAGACGGAATACTCCGAGGCGGATAGGATAATTCTTGAAGAAGTTTCCAATTATAAGGCTAAACCGCTCCCTTTTGGAAAAGAGGCCAAGACCTGTGCCGATTTCCTTATCATAAAAAAAGAGTTTAATAAGCGGGTTGTAACACAGGCATATGAAGAATTCGGGAAGCGTGACGCAAAATGGGATGCAGCAGCACTGTCTTATTTTTCTCATTATGTAGATAATGTGGTTGATTCACCAGGCTGCCCGAACAACGATGTTTTGCTTAAAGAAGTAAAAGCACTTATTAGTCTTGGATGTGATGATTCTTTGGTTCTGTATACCTACGGAGATTTTCTGAAGCGTGAAGGGGAACTGGAAGAATCCGCAAAAGTTACAGAAGAATGTTTTGAGGAATTCTCGAAAGAAAAGTATCCCGCTAAATACCGCGCCTTTCGCTGTGCACTACGTTTAGCTGAGATATACAAGCGGATTGAAAGCAAATGGTACAAAAAACCTCACTTTGCGGAAAAGAATCATTCCTCTGTTGAAACCGGAAGATATGAAAAATGGGCGAGCACCGTGCTTGATTTACTTCCGGACGTTGTGGCTGAAGGAACATACTTCCCTGAAGAAAAAAGACTTTTGTTAGACCTTCTGTTATATGCATACAATACCCTTGGGGATAAACGGAATCAGGTTTATGAAACCATAAGCAAATGTGAAGAGATTGATCCCTGGATATTAAAAGTAATAAGCGGAAAACATTATATTGATCTTGCCTGGGAATCCCGGGGAAATGATTGGGCAAATAATGTAAGCAGAGAAGGCTGGAGAGGTTTTAGGATGAATATCAGGAAAGCCCGTGATGTGTTAACAGGAGCGTGGGAAATACATCCTGAATATCCTGAAGCGGCACACACGATGATTACAGTCGCCGCAGGAAGTTCCAATCCGCAGGAAATGAGAATGTGGCTTGATCGTGCCGTGGCGGCCCAATTCGATTACACAAAAGCTTATTATAGTTTTGTTTACTATCTCCGCCCAAGATGGTTTGGCAGTCATGATCATATGTATGCTTTTGCCCAGGAATGTTTGGATACAGAGCGGTTTGACACCGAAATACCCATTGTCTATGTGGAAACTCTTATTGATATCAGCGGGGAAAGAGGTGATTTCCCGGCGCTCTTCCAAACACCTGAAATGTATAAGAATATCTGCAAGCTGTATGACGGACTTATAAAAGAACCCGCAAGGATTAACAATAGATCTAAAGACAAGACTTTCTATGGCATTTTTGCCTGGGCTGCCGGGGATTATAAAAAAGCCACTTCGCTTTTTAATGAAGTGGGAGAAGCTTTGGATGAGCGCCATTTTAAATATATGAACGCAAATTCCACAAATGTGATCGGTGAATCACTTCTTTCAGGACAGTTTAAATCAGAAGTTCTTGAGGCAGGGAACTTGATTGAAACTGGTGAATTCATGAAAGCCGCAAATATTTATGACGGAATTCGCCAGAAAGAAAATGTAAATAAAAACATAAAGATTTATTTGAATGAAAAAATAACAGACTTGAAGACGCGTTCTGCCTTGGAAGATGATTTATGGGACTCATTTATGCCGCCCCAGGATTTCGCGGGCTGGAATAAAGCACATGGTAAATGGAATTTTGATAAAGACGGTTGGTTGCGTGGTGAAACAGTTGGCGGTAGATTGGAAATTCTCTGCAATACGCCGGTTGGCGATAATTTTGAAATCAAGGGCAAGTTGAAACTGTCCATAGAAGGTGCGGAACGTGGTCAGATGGGAGCAATTCTGATGGGGTATTCGGAAGTAGTCTCACGGACATTCACCTCTCTGCGTGTGTTCAGATTCCAACAGCAAGCATGGTTAGGGAGAAGGTTCAAACTTGATCATAAGAAGGTCTTTAAGGCGAATGTAAAAGAAATTAACACTTTTCATATTCAAGTATGGGATCGACATATTACAGCGTTATTTAATGAAGAACGCTTGTTTTCCAATGAGAAAATACCTTCAGAATGGTGGGGTGGGGATAAGGGGTTGATCGGATTTGGCGAGTATTATCAATCTTCAGGTTTTGTTATCTGGTACCGAAATATAGAAATCCGTCGGCTAAAGGGAATGCCGGACAATTTCTTAGAACAGGGCAAAGATGATGATTGACGATTAATACCCGCCCTCAAGTTTTGTCGAGTGAAGTAAATCGGATTTTGTAAGGTTTCCCCCATAAGCTACTTCCCAAACTGCCAAGTTTACCTGACAGACAGGATTTTAATTCTAATGTAGTATTAGGGCTTGAATTTTTAGGTTTCGTTGAGTTAGGGGAAACAGATATGCGTAAGAAGATTTTGGCAATAGATGATGACCCGATGATAAGATCATTTGTTCAGCAGTCACTGGAAAGCACAAAAGAATATAAGGTCTGGGTAGCTGCCGACGGAAAAGAAGGGCTACGGGCAGCAGAAAGTATAGGGCCAGACCTGATACTCCTTGATGTCATGATGCCGGATATTGATGGATTTAGTGTGTTAAGGAAGTTGTCGAGAAATAAAAAGACACGCTATATTCCAGTGATTATGTTGACAGGAGTGAACACGCAGGACGCTAAAGATAAGGCGAGTTATGCATATGCCGATGGATATATTGTTAAACCAGTGGAGGCTGACAAGCTGAACGTTGCTGTATCCCGTACACTTAAAAATCGTTCAAAAGTTAAGAACTTTTAACCACCCCCCCCTCAATGCAATACGCAGGTTAAGCGAATTCATAATAAAAAATATTGCAGGAATTTCATTGATAGGATGCTGGTCTTTCTCTATAATCCCCGCTTCTATGAGGACTTCTCAGACCGCAGAAAAATGCATACTCGTAATGGGCGATGAAGATGGCGTGCTCAAAGGTCATGAGAGTGTTCTTGTTCAGAAAGGTTATTCTGTCTTTTCTGCCTCGGATTTTGTTCAAGCATGTGGATTTCTTAACAAGGAGAACATCTCTCTTTTCCTGTATAATATGTCTGATGAGTATTTTAGAGGGTTATATGTCTATAAAGCTTTAAGACGAAAAAAGAAAATATCATCACTATTTATTACAGCTTATCCTGAATTGTTCAATATGGGTGTAGATTTGCTTCGGCAAACCTGGATAACCGAATTTAGTGAGGGAAGAATGGATATATTATACGAGCCTTTTGACTGTTCTCTTCTGCATGAAAAAGTTGAATCTTTGATTGGGCCTGCAGACTGATTCCTTGTTGACTCGAAACTTTAATTGAATTGAAGTAAAATTCTTTTAGGCTCCCTTTTCCTTGTTCTTGCTGTGCTGATCGTGTTGCTGTAAGGTGTGCATGGTCGAGAAAAACATCTCAAGTCCGGTTGGGGCAGAAAAGAACTTAAACGAAAATTAGATGCGGAGGGCTTGCCCTCCGTAGCTTTAGCGAAGGAGGGGTGGCTGAGTGGACGATAGCACCGGTCTTGAAAACCGGCGATGGGAGACCATCCGGGGGTTCGAATCCCTCCCCCTCCGCCAACAAGGTATATTCCGGGCACATCCTTTACAGTTCATTCCGGGCACATGGTTTACACTTTGGTATATTTAACCTCGAAGGAGGTACATTATGCCATGGAAGGAGACTGGTGTTATTGATGAGATATCTTGCTAAATAGTCTTGTAAGATATGGCTTTCCATCCGTCTTTGTCTTTGTGGAAAGTAAATCCCCATGTGACTTTCAGATCATAAAGATCTTCTGCTTCCTGCATTGCTGCAGTGCAGGTTGCTGTATCTCCTGCTATCGTAAGAGATTTGAACTCGGCAACTTTCATTTCCATATCATTTTGTTTCAGGTAAGTTACAATTGCAGTTTTAAAGGGTTCCGTTTCTTTCTGTGTTAACGCTTTCTTTCCGCATCCGCAAAGCGAAAATATAACAAGTGCCAACAGCGTGATAAGGATTTTTGTCTTCATTAATCTTGTCTCCTTCTGAAGTAGAATATATAATCTTCATATGAATCGTTTGCAATGCTGTTTTTTTGCAGTTGTTTTAATCGTAGGCTTGCTGCTTAACGCGAATGTGTTCAGCGAAGAAGGAAAAGTTTACGGTGTTTACTGTATTTATCACGGTAATCAGCCGCCCGGCCATAACTGCACACCACCGCCTGCCTCTTCGTCTTCTTCATCTTCTTCATCTCGGTCATATTCTTCCGGTCCCAGTGCCGCTCAGATTGAGGCTGAACGCCGACTTGCTGCGGAACGGGCCCGGCTGGAGCGTGAACGGCAGGAGAAACTGCGTCGGAAACGGCTTGCAGAGAGTTTGGATGATTTCTGGAAACACAGCCGTATGGAAATGGAGGAAAGCCTTGGCGGAATATTCGATATTCCTGAAGCTGACGATGGAGCTGTCCGGATCGGTTCTGGTAAAGTGTCATCTGAACTGCTTCAACAAGGTGCAATACGGGCGAAAGAGACGGATGCGCACAATACCAAAGTTTCTTCAGGGCCCTGGACAGGCCTGCAGATAGAAACATCACAAACTGAAGAAACGGACGGCGTTTTTATGCAAATTGCGCGACATCAGACGGAAAAACTGTGGAACAATGTCAAAGGCGATATTCTCTCATCACTTTTCGGGAACAACGCGGAGCGGCAGGAGGAATTTATGCAAAACGTCACCGCCTGGAGCAGTGAACATTTGACAACTGTGCTTTCCAGGGAGACTGTAGAATCGGCGACATATAGTTCCGATGGCGGTATGCAGGAGAGACGTATAGAGCAGATACTTCAGAAGACACCATATCGTCCGGATCATCTGGCTGATGAAGATAAACAAACCTTGAAGAAGATTCTTGCGGAAAAGAAGGTGAACTGGGGGCAGGTCAAAATGATATTGTCCGGCAAATCACAGAAAGAGGAATAGCTTAACCTCAACAGCAATGTTTTCTTTCTCTCTTATCCTGCCTGCCAAGCCGTAGCCTCTTGACCTCCATAGCCTTGGCGACGGAGGTTGGCGAAGGTTGGTCGATCTTGTCCTCGGACCCGTTGATCCTATCCTCTGGATCCATAGGATAGGACGGATCCGAGGATGGGCCTAAGGGTTGATCCTGTCTAAAGAAACTTTTCTTGTTAATGTTTTGCGAGTGCTTTTTTTATTGCCGCGAGCATAGGTTTGAGCACCGCTATTCTTTCCATATAGGCGGTAGATGCCATATGTTCTTTTTCGGGGTTGCCTTTTCCATCTGCTACCATCATGTGTGCCCTGTATTTTTCCTGCTGTGTCGCGTTACTCAGGTCCAGTATCGTTTTTTCGATCCGGGATGCCAGTTCAAGCAGGTTGTCGCGTGAAGCCGTTTTTAGAACTCCAGGCAATGTACGGTTTTTAGCGGTAATAAGCTGTTTGGTTCTCCAACGGACCATTTCGATGCTGTTGTTTCTGTAGAACTGTAAAAAATCCTCGACGGGCGGGTTCTTACAAACCTTCAGGCACGCTCTAACCGGAACACCGTTCGCTATTTCGGCATATGCAATAGTCAGTGTTTCGGTTTTTGTGAGATAGTGTGGTGTTGATTTCCAAATGGTTCCTTTTTTAGCTACAACAACTTTTTCAAACGGATTCCCGCCTTGCTTGGGATTTGCCATAAAATATTCAGCATGAAACGTATCGTGTGTTCCGGCAAGTCTACCGCCGGAACGTTCCGGCACCAGCACAGCCCATCCGGGCTGTCCGTCGATCTCGATTTCGTTGACTCTCGACTGCATTTTGTTATATCCGTTTTCCATTGTTTCGGCATCAGAGGAGAGGAGGCAGTTCACAATGGCCTGGAGACAGCAGGCTCTTGAAAAATCGTCACTGTCTTTTTTAACCTGATTTGAGTCCATAACATAATTCCTTTTAGGAATATCCGATCTGCCGGGAGCAATGAAGGCAAGCGGTGTATATGCAGACAGCCATTCGCTGTTTTTTCTCCGGAATTTTGCCTTGTCTTTATGAACCATTCCCAGTTCGCCGTCAAAAACCTGGACCGCAATATCAAACTCTGTTTTGCATGTCATAGGAGCCGGGAAAATTGTTGGTACGGTTAAAAGCGACGCGAAAAGCAATGGCAGAAGAAGAATACTGTTGTCAACGGAATCGTTGTCTATTCTTACGCTCACAGGAATCGCCAGCCTGTCTGGCGAGAACAGGAGAGGGTAGCGTTCCATACCGAGCGCCATCAGTATGTTTCGGTCCATTTTTTGAGGTTCTGTGGAAATCTTAGGGTCTGAAGGTTTGTAATCAACGGAAACTATATTCACCCTGGCATTACCGATACGGGCTTTTTTATCCTCAGAAGGGAGCAGTGTGCTTGTGTACCGCACAGAAGAACAGCCCTGCATGAGTAACAACCCGACTGAAAGAATAGATGCTAATATGGAACGTTTATTCATGTTTTCCTGCCTCTCTTGTCTGTGTCTACCTGCCTCGCCTTAGGCGGCTGACTCCTGAATTCTGACTCCTGCCCTTTATTGTAAACACCTTTATTTAAAATACATTTCTATAACCGTTTGTTTTTCTTCATGCAATATGCGGGTTACAGTCCTTTCATTATGAGGCGTGGATCTATTGTGTCCGGGCCGGTAATGAAATCTTCAGAGCATAATGAGACTTTCTCTTGCGGCATACGCATGTATTTTCCTTCGGCTGAAGCGAGGATTTCTTTTTTTTCATTTAAAAGAACTCCTTTCGTTTTTAATAGCTTAGGGTCAGGATCAGGAGTTTTGCTTTCAGCGCGGATACGCAATCCTGTTTCGATAGGTTTCTTTAGGCGTATAGTTAATTCTGCCGCTACGCATGGATGGCCAGTCGCAACTATGGCTGCCCAGGTCATTACTTCATCAAGCAATGTCATGGCGATTCCGCCGTGAACAAGATGCCGCCAGCCGAGATCGCGTTTTCCTGTTGTATATTCCAGGATGACGATGTTGTTTTCCAGCTTGGATTTAAGGCGCAGGCCGTGCGGGTTTTCTTCGCCGCAGACGAAGCATGATTTTGTCCAAGGGAGTATTCCTGATTTGGCTTTCATTCGGTCTATTTTATATTGGTGTGGTTTAAGTTACAAGTTGCAAGATGCAGAAAATCTCTCGCAGAGACGCAGATACTGCAGAGAAAAGAAATTTAGACGGGATCAACCAACCTTCGCGCAAGGCTACGGCTTGGTACGGCAGGATTTACAGGATATAAGGAATGTACCTGGCTCTTGCATAGCAAGAGATACATGCCGACTTAGTCTTGTTCGAAACATTCTTTTTTGAGCTTTTTGCCTGTCAGGCCGTAGACTCTTGACCTCCATAGCCTTGGCGACGGAGGTTGGTGAAGGCTGGTGTTTAATGCTCTCTGTGAACTCGGGAACTCGAGCGAGGGGGCGAGCGGGTGAGAGATGTTGTAGGCACTGCAAATTAGCCCTGTATCCTTTGTTCAGTATTTTGTAAAATGATCGTTCATGAGCGCAAAATGGATTAAGAGCAGGGATATTGGCTGCATTGAGGGCGCTTTAAAAGCGTCGGTATATATTACGCGTGCTTATCGTTATGTGCGTGAACATGGAGGCAGATATCCACAATGGGCGAAAAAGTCTGAAAGAGGGCATTGGCTTTTTGACTCTACATACATAAAAGAGGATGCCGAAGAAAACAGGTTGATTGTCAGTATAAGTGAAGCGGCGAGGATTCTTGGGGCTTCGAGAAGAACGATTCAAAACTGGGCGGATGAAGGTATAATCGCGACTGTGGCGGGGGAGGGAAGAAGAGGGGAAGCGGCAAGAAAAATTCTGCGTGAACAATTTATGCAGACTGTTCCTGAGTTGCGGAAACGGCTGGAAACGGCGGCAGTTATAGGACGAAAGGTAAAAGAAGGGAAATCAGTTTCGGCGCGGTTAGCTAAGAAAGCCGAATCTGAGAAAAAAGCACGGAAAACAGAGGCAAGAGAACGCGATAAAATTCGGCATAGAGAACAAAGAATAGAACAGAGAGAAGAGGAACAGAAGACAGAGCTTTATATAGAGCTGGAAAAGGTTAAAGCGGCCAGAAAGCGTGCCGCAGATGAGAGAAAGGCCGCAATAAAGAAGGCGGAACGGAAAGCTGCCGCTGCGAGAAAAGCTGAAGAAGCGGCAAAGCGGCTGGAGGCTGATGCGCGAACTGAACTGCGGGATGTACGTGAAGTCAGCAGAAACGCCGCTAGAGAGGCCGAAGAAAAAGCAAAAAAGGAGTCCCGGCTTAAATCGTTTTTAAGATCAAGCCTTGAAAGGGTACGGGCAAAGAGAGAGAAGGCGACAAAAGAAAAGGCAGCGGCAATTGTTGAGATGCGGCTTAAAGCCGCTGTTGAAAAAGAAATCGCAGAGCGTGAGATGAATCTAAAGGCTCTCAGGGCAAAGGCTCTGAAGGATGCTGAGTTGAAGTCGGAGAAAAGAAAGAAAGCTGAGGCGATAGAAGCAAGGCTTAAAGAGGCCAGAGAAGAAAAGCTTGCGGAAACAGAATGGGAAAAACGCGCAATAACTATTGCCAGGAAAATCACGGATGATATGTTTGATCGTGACATGGATCAGCTGGATGCAGTAATTATGTTTAATGATATTGCGGAAGATGAAGGTATTCCCAGAGAGATACATATAAAGGTGCGAAAAGAGTATATTGGAAGATAGGTTGAGGATTTTGCGATGCAAACGGTTTACGGCTGGGGTTGCCAGCCGCTTGCGAGTCCAAGCGAGTGACGCGGCGCCGCTGGAAACGTCATACGGTTAGGGTTGCGTATTAAAGAGGTTACAAGAGTTACAAGTGACAAGTAGGAGAAGAAAATGGCGCAACCGTTCAACGATAAACGACGTGAGTCGCGTTGCGACAACGTCGCTCACGCGATTCGAGTAGCGCAACCGATCGACGATAACCGTATTTGATGGGGGAAAGAGTTTTTTTGATGTTTGATTTGTATTGCTATCATTGTATGACATGAAGGAAAGTATAATTATGGATGTTCTTAGTAGGAATCAGTTTCGGATAAAGGAACGGGCGGAAATATTAAAAGCGGCATTCAATTTTGATGTTTCTGATCCTGATACCGGTCAGGTGATAATGGAAGCGCGTGAAGAGAATTTGGGGCGGATTACAAAGATTTTTCGTTTTTCCAGCTATAAAAGAACCACGCCATTCGATATTGCTCTTAAAACAGTAGATGGTCAGCCGGTATTAAGAATGAAAAGAGGAATTCCGCGTTTTGTGTCTTGTGTGGAGGTTTATGATGACCATGGTGAATTAATTGGCAGTTTCAAGCAGAAACCGTTTTCGATCAGCGGCGCATTTGATGTGTTGGATGCCAGCGGCAGGTTTGTATGTTTGTTGAAAGGAGGGCTGACAGGTTGGAATTTCCGATTTCTTGCATCGGATGATATCGAATTGGCTCGTGTGACCAAGAAGTGGGCTGGACTCGGTAAGGAACTGTGTACCAGCGCGGATGATTATATGCTTGAGATAGATGAAGCTGTGCCGGAGGGCGGTATTATACGCAGGCTTATTATTGCCTCAGCGTTATGCATAGGACTGGTTGTTAAGATTGAGATGCCGTAACTTGTTGCTTCGGGACGGGGCTTGTTCTTTGTCTGGAGCTCGAAGACTCGCTAGGTCTGCAGAACAAACCCCCGTTCCTTCGCTTTTGGTGGATCGCTGTTTTGTACGCCGTCTTGTCCTCCATAGCCTTGGCGTAGGCGGAAGCTCGAAGACTCGCTTTTTCCATTGCTCCAAGACTCCAACACTCCATCCGATGCGCTTATAGCGCAATCGGCTTATTTGGTGGTCTTTTTGTCTTTTTTCTGGGGTTTCTTGATTACTGCCGGTTTCAGATATTTAGTTCTTTCCTTTTTTTCGCATGAAGGGCATTGATAAATAAATGTCGATACTCTGTCTGCTTGCATTATCATGCATTTGCATACGCTGCAGTAACCAATGAAAGTTGCTCCTCGAGGTCTTCGGCGTCTTTTAACTGGGGGTGCGTCGGGCTGTTCTGTTTTTTGATTTTTTCCGTATTTCATATTTCTTCTTTTGGTCTTCATCTGTGTACCTTGTTTTTGATTGCTTTTGATTGTCATAAATATGCCTTCAGGCTCGTATTATATTAAAACTGTGCAGTACGAGCAAATCTTATTTGAGGCCGTTTTTATTGATGTTTTAACAAAACGGATGGCTCGGAAGTGATTTACTTACCAGGTAATGATGAGAAAATTGCCATGATCAATTGCCTCGGCTTCTTCGGTGGTTATCCAGCGTTTTTCGAAATTGGCGCCCCAAGAGTCGGAAATGGCTATTTCTTTTGTTTCTTTATTATAGCCGATTATCATGCATACGTGCCCATGTCCCGTATCTTTAGATATTTCTCTTGCCTCTTTCCGATATGGTTTGATTGTTTCAATCCATTTGCTCATGTCTGGTGTCTGAGGCCTTTTTTTTGAACGCTGGGAGATCTGCTTATTAAGTTGTGGTACAACGTACATGCACCACATTAATGCCAACCCGTCGTCTATGTAACGTGATATACTGCTAATTGATATATTAGACTTGAATGAACGAATACGCCGGCCATGACGTGATACAAGTTGATTTGTTGCTTCGATAAGCGACTCAAATGAAGTTCCGCCTCCCTTACCGCTTCCCCCTGCCATTGCGAGTGAATACATGTCTGCGGGAATATCCATATAGCGCAGATAACGTTCCCAGGTTGCGGGAACGCAATATCCTTTGGGGCCCTGAGATACCATGGGGATATCCGAAACGAACACATCACCATTTGGCAGGCGCTGAACGGCTTGCTTGAGCTTTGCCCTCAGTTCAGAGTCTGTTGTCTTGTGTAATGCTTTCCCGTTGGCATTTGCCTGTTCGGTAGACATGATCTTGAGGCTGATGTATTCATCTCTTGTTATTGCCAGCAGGAAAGCGTGATCGTTCCAATCCCAGCGATACACGCGGTCTTTCATGCCGTGTCCCTGTCCGAAAGTGGTTCGTTTTGATTCACCGAGCAAGTCGGTCATGTTCTGACGAATTATGTCGCCCTCTTTCTTCAGGATTTTTTTGAACTCTGAAAATGCTTTGTGTGTGAGTTTGTATTTTTCGAGCTCGTTCATGGATTTATTATTTTTTATTTTGAGGTATGGAGCATAATCTCCTTTGTTAATGAAGATTGCTGATATATAGGTCGGTTTTCCGTCTCGCGAATACATGGCAAGGGAATACGGGCGGATTCCAAGAACGATTGTTTTAGCGGAAGGATAATGTCTGAAACTTGCCTGTGTAGATGTTTTGCTTTCACGCGGCAGTTTCATGCGTTTTGCTGTTGCCATGTCTTCATCGTCCCAGAGGCAATCATCACTGAACAGCTGTATATTGAACGCTTCATTTATTTCTTCAAAAGAAATGGGTGTTTTTTCTTCTTCCTCTTTGGCATGGGCATAGTGTTCGGGTAGAAATATAATAAAAAAATAGGCAAACAAAAAATATTTTGATAAAGTTTCAGCGTTCATCTTGCAATTTGCATACTCAGCGACTGGTGTATAACCCTGTGAAGCTAAGTTTTACGCGCAGTCTTTCTGTTATTGGTGGTGCCCTGTCTGTCTTTTGATTTTGACTGTATGTTGAATAGCTTCGCATATAATACCAATTATGAGGGCAAAGTCAAAGAGGGAAGGGAGATGGGAGACACGGCGAAACGGGGCGAGCGAGATACGTAATATAAAATATGACAAATCAATATGTAACAAAGTCTAAACGCTGCCGGCTTGCTGTGCGCATGAAAAGGCTTGGTGTAGTTGATGATGACTTGGTTGAAAGATTTATTCGTGGCAGTGGGAAAGGAGGCCAGAAGCTTAACAAGACATCGTCTTGCGTGTATCTTAAGCATGTGCCGACCGGAATTCAGATTAAGTGCCAGAGGGAGCGTTCTCGTGAGCTGAACCGTTTTCTTGCCCGAAAAGAACTGTGCGAGCAGATTGAAGAGCGTGTTTTCCACGAGGCCAGCGCTCGGCGTCAGAAGGAAGAGAAAATACGGCGCCAGAAACGCAGGCGTTCGAGACGTCAAAGGCAGAAGATTCTTGAGGAAAAACGAAAGAATTCAGAAAAAAAGAAATTGAGAAGACCAGTCCAGAAAGATGACTGATCCGCTGTTTGGTTCTAATAACATGTTTGATTTATTCGTTTTATATTTTATTTGAGCAAGCATATTTCAGATGAAAAATCTACAAAAATCTATTAAGACTTCGAAGAAAGACGGGAAAATATTAGTCCAGCGTCGTGCAAAGCCTGTTAAGTCGGATAAAGGTAAACGGCGAGTAGTCCTGAAAGGCAAGAACAAAACCGCGTCTGCTAAGTCGAAAGATGTTCGTGACCTTATCTTTAAGGACGGCAGGTATAAGCTTATTGCTCAGCTTGGAGAAGGTGGAATGGGGGCTGTTTATAGGGCTGAGGATATGTTTCTGAACGTAGATGTTGCGATCAAGGTGCTTCCTGCCGAATTAACGCGTGATCATGCGGCAATCGAAGAATTCAAAAATGAAGCTAAAGTTATTATGACTCTTTCTCATGATCATATTGTACGATTGCATCACTTTGATATTAAATGTGGATGTTTGTTTCTGATCATGGAATATGTGAATGGAAAGAATCTCAGGTGTATTCTTAATGAAGTTGGGCCTTTATCGATGGACGCCGTTCTGGATATTGCTAATTCATGCGCATCGGCATTGGATTACGCGCACGGATGCGGTATTATTCATCGGGATCTTAAGCCGGCCAATCTTATGGTGAACGAAAAATCCGTTCTTAAGATTGTGGATTTTGGTACGGCCCGGCACGGAGATGCTTCACTGAAGGCAGATGACCTTTATGTTATGGGCACGCCAACATATACGAGTCCTGAACAATTTATGGGGTATTCACCGGAACCCAGGGCGGATGTATATTCGCTGGGTGCGATTGTTTATGAGCTTCTTACGGGAAACCCTATATATCCATTTGACTCTACTGCCGAAGCAATTATTGGAGGGCCGCCTGCGCTTGAATCGTCTGATATCCCTTATGCGGTGGAATCGGTCGTTATCCAAGCTTTTGCCAGAGAAGTCAATGAACGTTGGCCTAGCGCGGGATTTTTCTATCAGAAACTTTGTCAAGCTGTCGAGCAGTCCTGAGCGATCCTACATTCTGTTTGCTTTTGAGCTTGATAATAATTGGCAAAGTTTTATTATCCGATTGCATTTTTCGGGGGCGTAGCTCAATTGGTTAGAGTCCCAGACTGTCGATCTGGTTGTTGCGGGTTCGAGTCCCGTCGCTCCCGCCATAAAATGTGATATTCGAAATGCTTTATCATGTTTTCATTTCTCAAAATATTACTGCTTGCAGTTGTTCAAGGATTGACAGAGTTTCTTCCTGTAAGCAGTTCCGGACATTTGGTAATTGCCAAGCATTTGTTGAAGCTGGAATCTCCCGGTGCGTTGCTTGAAGTGGGTCTGCATATAGGAACACTCATCTCGATATTAGTGTATTACCGAAAAAGGATTTCGGGTTTATTGCGCGATATTATAAAGAACGAAAATAACAGCAGGTATTACGCTAAGACGATTATTATTGCTTCATTACCTATCTTTGCTGTGGCGGTGTTATTTGCTGATAAAATTAATTTAATGTTTGAGAGTCCGATGACAGTGGTCATTATGCTTTGTGTTACGGGGTTGATTCTGCTTTCTCTTTTAATTCACAAAACACAAGGCCGGTGCTTGAACTGTATGACCAGTTTTTTTGTTGGTCTGGCTCAGGCATTTGCTCTTATTCCCGGTATAAGTCGTTCGGGTATTACGATAACTTTGGCACGTCATCTGGGGGTCTCTCGGGAACGATCAGCAGAGTTCTCGTTTTTTATTGCTATTCCGGCGCTTATCGGGGCTGCCGTCAAAACACTGGTTTTTGATGGTGCTGACCTTGGTGAAATAACGTCTGTAAGTCTTATTGCAGGAATTCTTGTTTCCGCGTGTGTCGGGTATTTTGCGATCCACTGTCTTTTAAAGATTCTTGTGTCAGGCAAATTCTGGATATTTGGAGTTTATTGTCTTATTGTCGGCGTGTTGGGCGTTATAATGTTTTTATGATATGCGCCCTTTCTGACCCTTTCTGATCCTATCGTCCCTTCCTGTCCCCGGTATCATAAGATTTTCAGCTTCGGTAGGTCTTGAACATCTACAGCTCCCAGCAGATGACCCTTGGCATCCACCACCATCAAATCATCGATGTTATGCTCTTCATAGATTTTCAGCACGTCAACGGCAAGCTGATCGGCAGTGACAGTAATAGGCGAAGAAGTCATTACATCTTCAATCGGAATTTCCATGATGTTTGGGTGTTTCGCTATATTTCTGCGAAGATCGCCATCTGTAAAGATACCTAATATTCTGTTGCTATTATCAGTTACGCCGGCAGATCCAGCCCTGGCTTTTGTCATGGCGATCAGGGCATCCTTGACCTTGTCACCTTTTTTTACAATAGCGAGTCTGTCACTGGCCCGCATGATGTCTGATACTCGAAGCAGAAGTGCGCGTCCAATAGCGCCGCCGGGATGAAGTTTTGCGTAATCCTCTTTTTTGAATCCGCGTGCGTGAATGAGCACCATGGCCAGTGCATCACCGACTGCGAGAGTGGCTGTTGTACTGCTGGTGGGTGCCATATTGAAGGGGCAGGCTTCACGCGGGATTGCTACAGGAATCACAACGTCACTGTGTTTTGCGAGTGAACTGGTTTCTTCTGCTGTAAGAGAGATTACAAGTACATTAGCGCGTTTTACTATCGGGATGAGCGAAAGCAATTCATCTGATTCGCCTGAGTAGCTGAGGACCAGAAGAACATCTCCTTTTTGCAGAACGCCGAGATCTCCATGCAGGGCCTGGATAGGGTTCATTATAACACTGGTTGAGCCGGTACTTGCCAGGGTTGCTGAAATTTTCTGAGCAATATGCAGATTCTTGCCTATGCCTGTAACGACGATTTTGCCTTTCTTGTCAAGGCATTCAAGAATGATGTCAATCGCTTTGGGGAAGTTCTGGCCCAGATTGTCCCGTACATTCTGCAGGCCTTCAATTTCCGTGTTTATAATGTCCTGTGCCAGCTTGATATAATTCAACGTATTTCCTCCTCAACGGAAAGCTTCATGTATCATCAAAAAAGCGCTACGTCAATAACGCCTTTGACATCCTTATGTTGAAATTTTATTCTCTTACTCTATGAATGGAGCGGTTTTACTGGTTTTTGTGATATTATTATTTGCCGTGGCTTATCGTTTTTACGGCGGGTATTTATGCAGGTTATTCCATGTAGACGCTCTGAGACCTACACCGGCCCACACGGAAGAAGATGGTGTTGATTACGTGCCGACAAAGTTTCCGGTATTATTTGGCCATCATTTTGCTTCTATTGCTGGTGCGGGTCCGATTGTTGGTCCTGTTCTGGCTGCGTATTTCGGATGGCTCCCTGTGGCGTTGTGGATTATTGTCGGATGTATTTTTGTCGGGGCCGTGCATGATTTTGTGGCGCTGTTTTTCTCTGTTCGGCACAAGGGTCGGTCAATTGGCAATGTAATTGAGCAGTATATTGGTTATGTCGGCAAGCAGATATTTTTATTGTTCTGCTGGGCAGCACTTGTATTGGTTGTGGCAGTGTTTGCGAATTATGTGTCTGAAACCTTTGTTGCCAATCCGGCCGTAGCAACAGCCTCTTTGTTGTTCATAGCAATGGCACCGGTTTTCGGATGGCTGGTATACCGCAAAGGCATGTCAATTCTTAAAGGAAGTTTTGTTTTTGTTCCTCTTTTGTTTTGTTTCATCAAGTTAGGTTCTGAATATCCTTTGGATTTAACATCTCTCTTCTCCTGTTCTCCTGAGATTGCCGGGAAAATATGGCTTTGTATACTTTTTGTCTATGTGTTTATTGCTTCGGTACTGCCGGTATGGATTCTTCTTCAGCCGCGTGACTATCTAAATTCTTTTCTGCTTTACAGTATGATAGTTCTTGGCTTTGTAAGTATTTTGTTGGCCTCACCTGATTTAAAAGCACCGGCATGTGAAGGCTGGAAAGTAGTCAGAGGCGGCGGTGTTTCATATTTGTTCCCTATTCTTTTTGTTACCGTAGCATGTGGCGCCTGTTCCGGTTTTCACTCATTGGTATGTTCGGGAACAACCTCGAAGCAGGTTGATAATGAAAGGCATATTCTGCCCATAGGATATGGTGCGATGCTCGTTGAGGGTGTTTTAGCGATAATGGCGTTAATAAGCGTGGCTTATTTATCCAAAGAATCAATGGCGGAAGTTATATCTACTAAAGGGAAAGTGGTTGCTTTTGCCGAAGGGCTGGCACATTTCTCTCAGAAAGTAGGGCTTCCGGTAGAAACAGGTAAAAACTTTTTTACTCTTGCCATTTCTGCTTTCCTGCTTACAACGCTGGATACCGCAACACGGCTTACAAGATTTACATGGGAAGAATTGTTTCATCCCCGGGCAACTGATGACGACAAAGTCAAAACAAAATCTTTTGCTTTGTTATCAAATCGTTTCACGGCCACATTAATAGTTGTTTTAATGGCGGGATATCTTGCTTTTAGCGGAGATAGTGATAAGGTGTGGCCGGTGTTCGGCGCCTCCAATCAGCTCTTGGCGGCGTTAATGCTTTTGGTGGTTACTGTTATTCTGATTAGAAAAAAGAGCAATTTCTGGATAGCATTGATACCCATGGTTTTTATGATGGTAGTTTGTGTGTGGGCTTTATGTGATTTGCTGATGTCGAATGTTCGAGCGGAGAGAATTAACTGGGCACTTCTTGCTTCCATTGGTTTTTTGCTGACTATGGCTATTGTGTTAGTACTTCAGTCTCTTTTGTCCTTGCGAAAGAGTAGGAAAGGATAGGGAATAGAAAACATGGCGCGTGAACTGGCATTTGTATTAATTAATCCATATACAATAGCAAAGTCTAGAACAGGCGGTGTTATAGCGCGATATATGGGACGCACTGATTTGGATTTTGTCGGTGCCCGTATGTTCGGGCCCAGCATGGATCTGGTCGGGAAATATTCCGAGCTGGTTCGTCATGCCGAATCGGATCATCAGGAAACCTGCAGTCTTATTGCGGATTACATTTTGAACTCTTATGCTCCGGACCATTCGACCGGCAAGCCGCAAAGGGTGATGATGCTTTTATTTGAAGGTGATGATGCTGTAGCCAGGATTTGGAAGGTGACTGGCAGCGCCACACTGCGATGGGGCAGTGGCGAGACTATCAGGGACACCTATGGAGACTATGTAGTTGATAGCCAGGAAAGGGTACAATATTTCGAACCAGCTGTTCTTGTTGCTCCCACCAGGAAGAGAGCTGCGGCAACTCTTGATCTGTGGGCGAAGTACACAAACAGTGATGGCGGCATCATAGATTCCGCTTCCGACGTACCGAGAGGTGAACGTGTTGAAAAGACACTGGTACTTCTCAAACCCGATAATTTCCAATCTCACAGCTCTCGCCCGGGTAATATTATTGATATCTTGTCGTCTTCGGGGCTTCGGATTGTTGCGATCAAGAAATTCAAGATGACAGTATCGCAGGCTGAGAGGTTTTATGGTCCTGTGCGTGAAACATTGAAGAAGAAATTTAGGGATATTGCCCTCAATCGCGCTGCGGATGCGCTTGCGCGGGAATTTGGCTTTGAGGTTCCGCAGGAAGCAGTGGATTCTTTATGCAGCCATCTGGGTCCGCTTTTTGCCGATGGAGAGTTTGAAAATATTGTGCATTTCATGACAGGGTACAGACCTTCCAAGTGTACAGAATCCGAAAAGAATGTTTTAGGCAGGGAAGAATGTTTTGCGCTTGTTTATGAAGGGGTGGACGCTGTGAGCAAAATTAGAACTATACTTGGCCCTACCGACCCCAATAAAGCGAAGCCGGGTTCTGTACGGCGTGAGTACGGGAGCAATATTATGATAAATGCCGCGCATGCGTCTGATTCACCTAAGAATTCGGTACGGGAAATGGAAATCATAAATTTAGAGGAAGATACGATAAAGGCATTGATAGATAAATATTACGGGGATATGCTTTTGCGGATAAGTGTGATGGGTAGTCTGGTTCCGAAGATAAGGCATGGATTCATGAGAAAATTAAGAAACCTGTGGAAAGGTAAATCAGGGAACGATGAAAATTAGCGAAAAAATATCTACAATATCACCTTCGGTTACTTTAGGTATTACGAGCCGAGCAAAAGAAATGGCTCGTGCGGGTGAAAAGGTATGCAGTTTTGCCGCAGGTGAACCTGATTTCGATACCCCCGAACATATTAAAGCCGGGGCGCAAAAAGCTCTGGCAGCGGGTGAAACTAAATATTCGCCTGTTACCGGTCTTGTTGAGCTTAGAAAAGCAATAGTCGAAAAACTTTCGAGCGATAATGGGCTGAACTATAATATTGAACAGATAATTGTGAGTAATGGTGCGAAGCACTCATTGTTTAATATTTTTGTTACACTCTGCAGGGCAGGTGATGAAGTCATTATTCCTGCTCCTTACTGGTTGAGCTATCCCGAGATGGTCAGTGTGGCCGGCGGCAAATCGGTTATTGTTCGTTGTCGACAGGAAAACGATTACAAGTTGACGCCTGATGAATTTGAATCTGCTGTAACTGGCAAAACAAAGGCAGTGGTCATTAACAGTCCATCTAACCCGATAGGAGTAGTTTATTCGAAAGATGAATTAAGGGCCCTGACTGATGTTGCTGTAAAGCATGGGATTTATATTGTGTCGGACGAAATATACGAAAAGATGATTTATGACGGACTCAGTCATGTAAGTGTCGGAAGTTTTTCGAGTGATGTATTTGATCTGACTATTACTGTTAATGGATTCAGCAAGGCGTATGCCATGACCGGCTGGCGGCTTGGTTACTTTGCCGGCCCTCTGAAATTTGTGAAGGCAGCCGGTGCGCTTCAAAGTCATAGTACTTCCGGTCCGAACACTTTTGCGCAGTTTGGTGCGATTGAAGCATTGCGTGATTCCGGGAATTGCGTAAAAGAGATGGCAGACGCTTTTGAAAAACGCCGTGATTATATTTATGAGCGATTGGCAGCAATTGAAGGCATAACATGCGTAAAGCCTTCGGGCGCGTTTTATATACTGCCGAACATATCGGCTTTTGGTGTAGATTCTGTAAGTTTTGCCGAGCGCCTGCTGGAAAAAGAAAAAGTTGCCGTTGTGCCCGGAGCGGCGTTTGGCGTAGACGGCAATGTTCGTTTGTCTTACGCATGCAGTATGGAAAACATTAAAGAGGGCGTAGACAGGCTTGAGCGATTTGTTGGGGCTTTGTAAACCGGTTTACGGTTGAGGTTGCGCAGCTCGAAACGTCTTACGGTTGGGGTTGCGTGTGTATCAGGTAAACAATCTTTTAGACATAAAACTGATGGTGTTGGGATCTTCTCTCCACCGCTAAACGTGTTTTAGGCGTCCTGCATTCTCCATTCTTCCCTTCGCCGTCTCCCCGTGTCCTCTTCTTGTATCACGCAACCGCTACCGATTAACGATCTTGAAAATGGGCGAGGCGGGACTCGAACCCGCAAGCCGTAAAGCACAAGATCCTAAATCTTGCGTGTCTGCCAATTTCACCACTCGCCCTAATTTTTATCGTGTCTGCCTGCCCTGAAGTGTGCTTCGCTCTGCTTCAGGGCTTGCCCCGTACCGTGCTTTGCTCTGCTGCTCCGGCTCTGGTACTGGGGCTTGCCGTGCACCGTGCTTTGCTCTGGTGCATGGCCAATTTCACCACTCGCCCGAATGTTTGAGCTTTAAATCTATCAATAAGAAAGCGTGTAGGCAAGTGCGAGGGTGAAGCATTACAAACGGCGTGGTTTCCAAAGCGGAGGCGCGCGGTGATCATAATCCGCACCAACTTCTTACTGAAGAATCGAGTACATCAGGATATTCTGGCCGAGTTTTAAAGCGCTGTCAGTGTTGTAACCGTGCGCGTACGGGTTCTGCGACATTTCCCACGCGCCGGCCATGCCGAGCGGGCTGTAGATAACCGCGTAGTAGCCGTTGATTTTTATTCCTTCAAGTTTCGGGGATATTGAGGCTTCTCCCAGTTCCTTTGCCGTTGCCGAGGTTACACCCAACTTAGTGATTTCGTTAGGCATGGAGAATATACTGTCATTTGCAGGTATAGGCTTCATGGGTTGCGGCAGAATAGATTTCATCAGTTCGCGTATCGCAAGATCAAATCCTTTACGTCCGCAGCATGCTTCGGCAAACAGGAATCCACCGTTTTCCAAGTATTTTTTAAGCATGGCTTTTTCAGTCTTTTTGAGTCTGAAGTGTTCATGACCTATGATATATAACAGAGGAGCATCATATATCTCCTTGTCCGACAATTTCGTTTCTTTCACTCCAAAATTTACCGGTACTTCTGTTTTTTTGTTGAATGTCTGGAGTAGAACCGACATGCCTGCATGTCTTGTCTTCCATTCTCCATCGTACACAACCTGGACCATGCGCATAGCATCGGGGCCGGGATCTTCCGCACCTTCAATTTTTATTTTACGGGCTTCCTGCTTGGCCCATGCCCGGCTTGCCGTTGCGTAAGAAAGAATGTTCAATCCGAGTCTAACGGCGGAATCAGGCATATAAGAAGCGAATTGCGGGTGTACTTCGCCGCCGTCCCAGGCCACCGCCATACCGAATCGGGAAACCAGTGCTACGAGCCGACAGTTGACTGTAACACCGTCCATCCATGGCTCGTTGCCGACAAACCCTGTCTTGTACACGCCGGGGCTGTACTTCACGAGATCCACATCGTAATACGCGTGAAAGATAGGATGGTCGGAGCTGATCCGCTGTAACGGTATTTCCGGGAAAATAAGGTTAAGCTCTTTTTTTGTCGAGCGATAGAACGGCTCGGAACCCAGCCCGGTATTGAAGACCATCATTCCGCCGGCCAGCATATATTCCCTGAGCATTTTCCGATCACCTTCTGCGAACTCATAGTTATAGTGACCGCTGTAATAGATTATAGGATTCTTTTCAGGATTAGCATCTACTTCAGCAATGGTTTTAATTTCCGTTGTGCCGTTGATCCCCTCGAGTTTCTTCAGGGATTTAAGCAAGTTATTAATATCATTAGGAGTGGCGTTCCAGCGTTCGTCCCCGAGAGCAGACTCATGTGTTCCTGTAATGGTCCATATAGTAAAACAAACAAGTATAAGTGAAATATATTTAATTGCTTTCACTAACAAACAAAATGTATTTTCGTGACAGCAAGGTTACATAATTAGAAAAGCAGGGTAATAAAAACCGTTATTGACGAGGGTGGTACCGTTTGATTTTATCTGCGCTCATCTGTGCCATATTGTTTATGGGGCAGGGCACTAGGTGTCAGTTTTCAGCGTTCAAGACAAGAGCGGAAAGACTACAAGGGGATCGCCCCCTTTCTATCCCCTTCATCCCTTCCTGTCCCATTGGGCAAAGCATTCTTACTGCGATTTTATGTCAAACAGTGTAAAGTTGTCTTCGTTGATAATGCCGTAAGTGATTTGTACCTGTGCGGCTTTTCCGACTTTCTTGAAGAGGTCAGTAGCCATGATTCCTATGTTATGTGAGTAGGGAAGCAGATCTGTCTTGATTTTTTCACTTTTGGTTTCGAATCCAATAGAGACAGTTCTTGGAAATGCGTGAATGAGGGTTACGTTGGATGTATACAATTTCCCGATATGGTTGGCAGAGTTCTGTGCAATTATTGCAAAATCGGTTTTCTGAGATTCCTGGTTCTTATAGGACGTAAAGAGTTGCCCCATGGTTTTAATATATTGATCCATTCCCTGCTGAATACTGCTTGAACTGGGTTTGGATTTGGGTTTGGGCTTGGGCTTATATTTGGGTTTGGCTTTGGGTTTGGCGGTGGCGTCTGGTTTACTTGCGGGTTTTGGTTTTGGAGCTGCGGCGACTCGAATCTGCTTTTTACCTCTGCACCTGCTGCATTTTTTATGAGATCCACCGTCAGCACTGCATTTACGACAATCGCCAGTGCCTCGGCAAGCAACGCATTTCGACACCAGTCTGAGTCCTTCTACCTGTCCTTTTCCCTGGCATGAAGAGCATTTCTTCGTGTTCTTGCAACGTGGACAGTCTGGAACCGTGTATCCGTTTCCATCGCACTGGGGGCATGCGGTTAATACTGTGTCTGTGTCAGCTTTTAAACCAGATTCCATTACGGAAATTTTCTTGGTTAACCCAGTGATTTCCTTCTTTACCTTTAAGGCTTCCTCGAATTCTCCTTCTTTGGTAAGGGAGGTCTTTAGGTTTTCAAGATGTTTAACCCATTTTCTGGAGAGGTCGAGATAGAGCTGTTGTTTCGCGGATTCGGATTCCGAGACTGTGTTGTGATAGGATTCCTGGATTTTGGTGATGATTGGTGATGTCATGCCGGGTTTGTTAGGAATATTCTGCTGGGCTTGGAAGCGTTTGATTTCGTCCATGACGGGTAAGAGGTTGTCGAGGTCGCCCTGTTCCTGGAACATGGTTTTTATTTTTACGAGGCGGTTTTTGTACTGTGTCAATGCTGTTTCTTTTTGGGAATCAAGGTCAGTCTCAATTTTACCCAGCATTTTGTTATAGGTATCTTTTGATTCTCTGAATGATGTGGAGGCATTATTCGTGATAGGGGTTAACAGAATAATCGAGAAAGCAAGTGCCATTAACGATATATTGCGGATATTCATGAGGATTAAATAATACGTTTCAGCCTGTATTTGTCAATTCTAAAGGGAAAAGATAAACTTGTCATGTGAACGCAAATTCGAAGGGGCATAAAGGGATAGAATCGTGGCAGGAATCTATACTTGCCGGATTCAACCCGTATTTATTACAAAAAGGTTTGTTGACTTTCTGTAAAATTCCCATAACTTTATTTAGTTATTTGGGAATAGCGAGCGTAGCTCAGTGGTAGAGCTCCACCTTGCCAAGGTGGCTGTCGAGGGTTCGAATCCCTTCGCTCGCTCCAGCCTTCGATCTGCATTCTATTGGTTGGCTTGCCAACCGTAGCTCAAAACTACTGAAAGTAGCCGCAGTGCGAAGGCTGGAGGCGTAGCTCAGTTGGCAGAGCAGCTGACTCTTAATCAGCGGGTCCGGGGTTCGAGTCCCCGCGCCTCTACACGGTATATCCCGGGCAGCAAATACGGGGAAGGTGGTAATATATAAATGGGGGCATGGGCTTGTGAAATATAAGAATATAAAGATTCCGGATGGAGCAAAAATCGAGGTAAGGGCGGACGGACAGCTTCTAGTGTCCGACAATCCGATTATTCCTTATATAGAAGGGGACGGCATAGGGCCGGATATTACATGCGCGGCGATGACTGTGTGGAATGCAGCAGTTAAAACTGCGTATGGTGATAAGCGGAGAATTGCCTGGATGGAGGTTTTTGCGGGAGAAAAAGCTGCCGGTATTTATGGAAAAAACAGCTGGCTGCCGGAAGAGACGGTGGATGCTATTCGCGAGTATCATGTTGCGATCAAGGGACCTCTTACGACTCCGGTGGGCGGAGGAATACGTTCTTTGAATGTGGCTTTACGGCAGAAACTGGATCTTTATGTGTGTTTGCGGCCTGTGCGCTGGTTTGAGGGAGTGCCTGCGCCTGTGAAAGACCCGAAGCAAACCAATATGGTTGTATTCAGAGAAAACACGGAAGATATATACGCGGGTGTTGAGTGGGCGGCTGATACTGTTGATGTGCGGAAGATAATAGATTTTCTCGAGAAGGAAATGAGCGTGAACAAAATCCGGTTTCCGGATACATCCGCTATTGGGATTAAGCCGATATCAAAAGAAGGTTCTCAGCGTTTGATTCGTGCAGCAGTGCGTTATGCCGTAAAAAACAAGCTGCCCCACGTGACACTTGTCCATAAGGGTAATATTATGAAATTTACGGAAGGTGCTTTTAAGGAGTGGGGCTATGAACTTGTCCGCAATGAATTAAAAGGTGTTGCGGTTGTGGCAGAGGACTGTGATTGGAATCCGCCTCCTGGCAAGGTATTGGTCAAGGATGTGATCGCTGACGCGTTTTTTCAGCAGATCCTGACACGTCCGTCCGAATATTCTGTAATAGCTACTATGAATTTGAACGGCGACTACATATCGGATGCTCTTGCAGCGTGTGTTGGCGGCATAGGTATAGCGCCTGGAGGGAATATTAACTATGAGACGGGGACGGCGGTATTTGAGGCTACACACGGTACTGCCCCGAAATATGCCGGACAGGACAAGGTTAATCCTAGTTCGCTTATTCTTTCGGGCGAGCTGCTGCTGCGTTATATTGGATGGGACGAAGCTGCGGATCTGGTGATTGAGGGTATGAGTCGGACCATAAAAGAACGGATTGTGACATACGACTTTGCTCGTTTGATGGATGGGGGCAAAGAAGTTAAATGCAGTGAGTTTGGCAGGGCAGTTGAGGAGAGAATTATCGGAGTATAGAGAGAAGGATGCGCCGTTTTATCTGTATGGCGTGTTTTGCTGTTAAGGGAAGGGGTATACGAGATAATTTCAGGTGTTTCCAGAATTATTAAAAAAAAGCAAAATAGGGGTTGACATCGTTTCAGGGTCTGGTAATTTACGGCGGTTATTTTCGGGTGAGAATCCGAGCATAAGATATATGTTTCATCGGTAAAAACAACAGAAGCAGTTCGCCAAAGCAGTTGTTAAGGGAACTGAAAGGCGGATTGTACTCTGTTGTTTTCTGTCGTTTTATATTCTTGTGTGAGTCACAGTAAGCGGGTTGATGGTTTTGTTGAACGCTGTAGCATGGTGGTTATTGTTTATGCCCATGTAGCTCAGTTGGTAGAGCACATCCTTGGTAAGGATGAGGTCAGCGGTTCGATCCCGCTCATGGGCTCCATTGAAAATTAGAACAGAGAAATAAGAAATAAAATAATTGGAGGAATAATCATGGCAAAGGAAAAATTTGATCGGACAAAGCCTCACGTTAATGTTGGTACTATTGGACATGTGGACCACGGTAAGACAACTTTGACGGCGGCAATCACGAAGGTTCAGTCGTTGAAAGGGCTTTGTGACTATATTGCGTATGATCAGGTGGCAAAGGCTTCTGAAGCTCATGGTCGTCGGGACGCAACTAAAATTCTTACGATAGCGACATCGCACGTAGAATACAGCACGGATAATCGTCATTATGCGCACGTAGATTGCCCGGGGCATGCCGACTACGTAAAGAACATGATTACGGGCGCGGCGCAGATGGACGGGGCTGTTCTTGTAGTGAGCGCGGCTGATGGTCCGATGCCTCAGACTCGTGAGCATATTCTTCTTGCGCGTCAGGTTGGTGTGCCGGCGATAGTGGTTTTCCTGAATAAGGTTGACCTTGTGGATGATCCGGAACTGCTTGACCTGGTGGAGCTTGAAGTAAGAGAGTTGCTTTCTAAATACGACTTCCCCGGCGATGATATCCCTATAATTCGTGGAGATTCGCTGGCTGCAACACAGGTAGGTTCGGCTGATGATCCGGCTTGCGGGTGTATTACTGAGCTCATGGCCGCACTTGACAGCTATGTTCCTGAACCTGTCAGGGTGATTGATCAGGCTTATCTTATGCCGATTGAAGATGTGTTTTCTATTGAGGGACGCGGCACAGTTGTTACCGGCAGGGTTGAGCGCGGTATTGTTAAGGTTGGCGATGAGGTGGAGATTGTCGGTCTGCGCGACACACAGAAAACTACGGCTACTGGTGTTGAGATGTTCCGTAAGCTTCTTGATGAAGGACGCGCGGGTGATAATGTTGGAGTTCTTCTGCGTGGGACAAAGAAAGACGAAGTGGAGCGGGGGCAGGTATTGGCCAAGCCCGGCTCTATAACGCCTCACACGCATTTTGATGCTGAGGTTTATATTCTTAGCAAAGAAGAAGGAGGTCGTCATACGCCGTTCTTCAAAGGGTATCGTCCCCAGTTTTATTTCCGTACTACCGATGTGACCGGTGATATCACTCTTCCTGAAGGTGTGGAGATGATAATGCCGGGTGATAACGTGAGCGTAGTAGTAAAGTTGATAGTACCGGTAGCGATGGAAGAAAAGATGCGGTTTGCGATTCGCGAGGGCGGTCGTACGGTTGGTGCCGGAACAGTCGCGAAAATTATTGAATAAGTTGCATTCCGCAAAATGTAGAACTGTTTGTTTTCTGCAAGTTGCAATGGGGGTTTAGAATACGATGCCGAGAGAGCTTGTTGTATTGGCCTGTACGAAGTGTAAACGTCGTAATTACACAACGACAAGAAACAAGAAAACCACGCCCAATCGGCTGGAGATAAAGAAGTTTTGTCAGTTTGAGCGGGTGCGTACCCTGCATAAGGAAGTCCGTTAAGAAGATTGTACCTGTGTCTGCTTACATACAAAGTGTGTGTATGTTGACCGGTCAATTAGGCCAGTAGCTCAACTTGGCAGAGCACCGGTCTCCAAAACCGGGGGTTGGGGGTTCGAGTCCCTCCTGGCCTGCCAAGATGTGGCGGCATTCCGGAATTAAATAAAGTGCTGGATTGATTATGAATAAATTTCGGTCGGTTAAAGGGTTTGTGGGCGAAGTGATAGGTGAAGTGAGAAAATCTTCATGGCCTACAAGGCAGGAGCTTATGGGATCGACCATTGTGGTTATTGTATCGGTAATAATGCTTGGTATTTATGTGGGCCTCAGTGATTGGCTGTTGATGGTGATGCTTAAGACACTGATTCCTTAGGGGTAAGATAAAAATGCAAAAGGAATGGTTTGTGTTACATACGCTTACGGGACAGGAAGCTAAGGTGTGTGAAAACATCAGAAGGCGCGTTAAACAGGAAGAAATGGAAGATTACATAGGTGAAGTAATTATTCCGACAGAGAAGGTTTCTGAGGTTAAAAAAGGGGTCAAATCCACTACAACGAGAAAATTTTTTCCGGGTTATGTGCTGATACATATTACTTTATATGATGACAGCAAACAAGTGATGGAGAAGACATGGCATTTCATCAAAGAGACATCCGGTGTAATTGGATTTATAGGGGGAGAGAAGCCGGCTCCTTTGCAGCCGGAGGAGGTTGAGATAATTCTTCATCAGGTTGAAGAGAAAAAGGAAAAGATAAAACCTAAGATTGTTTTTGAGCCGGGTGAGACTGTAAAGATAACAGATGGTCCTTTTTTGAATTTCAGTGGAGTTGTGGAGGAGGTAGATCCTAATCGCGGCAAATTAAAGGTTTCAGTGGCAATTTTCGGAAGAACGGCTCCTGTTGAGCTTGAATATTGGCAGGTAGAAAGGTCGTAGAAAAAGGTAGATTATGGCAAAGAAGATAACGGGCAAAATAAAATTGCAAATACCTGCGGGACAAGCAAATCCTGCTCCGCCGGTAGGGCCTGCCTTGGGTCAGCAGGGAGTGAATATAATGGATTTTTGCAAGGCATTTAACGCCGCTACCCAGGAGAAGGCGGGGCTTGTTATTCCTGTGGTAATTACAGTTTACCAGGACAAATCGTTTACGTTTGTCACCAAGAGTCCTCCTGCCTCTTCATTGCTTAAACGTGCGGCGGGTTTAGCAAAGGGTTCGCCTGTGCCGAACCGGGATAAGGTGGGCAAGGTTACAGGTGAACAGATTCGCGAGATTGTAAAGATGAAGACCAAAGATTTGAATGTCAGTGATGAGCAGCGCGCCATGCGTATTATAGAGGGTACTGCGCGCAGTATGGGAATAGAAGTAGAGAGATAAACGAGACCCGCCTGCAACGCTGTGCGCAGCACTGCGGGCAGGTAAATGATGAGTGGAAGAAGAATTTATTGAGGAAGTTATGGCAAGGTTCGGTAAAAAATATAACGAAATAAAAGCAAAAGCTCCGAAAGAAATACAGGAGATTAGTGACGCGATAGAGTTTCTGAAGGCTAATCCTGTAGCGAAATTCGATGAGACTGTAGAGATAGGAATCAGGCTTGGGATTGATCCTAAGAAAACTGAACTTACAGTACGGGGAACGGTTACTTTGCCGCATGGTACGGGGAAAAAAGTAAAGGTACTTGTGTTTGCTTCAGGTCCAGCTGCAGATGCGGCGAAGGAGGCTGGTGCGGATTTTGTAGGGAATGAGGATATGATAGAGAAGGTCAAGGGCGGTTGGACGGATTTCGATGTTGCCATAGCTACGCCGGAGGCCATGAAAGAGGTTAGAAAGCTTGGCCGTGTGCTTGGTCCTCGCGGCTTGATGCCTAATCCTAAGACAGGGACAGTTTCTGATGATACGGCGACGGCAGTGAATCAGAGCAAGAGCGGTAAGCTGGAATTTCGTATGGACAGGCACGGGAATGTTAATGTGCCGGCCGGGAAACTTTCTTTTGAGTCGGAACAGCTGATTGAAAATGTGAATGCAGTTATCGAAGCGGTTAAAATGGAAAAGCCCGCAGGGGCAAAGGGAGCATATTTAAAAAAATGCACCGTAAGCACAACGATGGGCGTAGGGCTTGCGGTAAATGTAAAAGATTCTTAAGTGATAAATTAAATAATGAGACCGGAAAAGAAATCAATTGTTAGTGAGATTCGCGGTTCGCTCGAAAAGAGCGAGTATGTGTTTTTAGCGGACTATCGTGGGCTTACCGTGGTGCAGTTGTCTGAATTGCGCGCTCGTTTGCGTGAGGCGGATGTTTGTTTTCAGGTTGTTAAGAATGATTTCTTGAGAATCGCGGCTCAAGAACTGGGGTGGGATAACGTTGCGGACTTCTTTGGCGGTCCAATTGCAATGATTGTTGGATCCAGCGATGTAATATTGTCCGCAAAAATATTAGTAGAATTTAAAAACAAGAATAACCTGCCGCTAATTAAAGGCGGAAGGATGGGGGATAGATCAATATTGGCCGTGGACATTGAAGAAATGTCCAATATACCTTCTCGAGAGGTGCTTCTGAGCCAGTTGGTTGGAGTTGTTTGTGCGCCGTTAAGTGGCGTTGTTGGTGTTATGAATCAGAAATTACTTAGTTTGTTGTATGTATTAAGGGCGGCAGAAGAAAAAAAAGAAAAATAATTAAGGAGGTTAATCATGGCTGAG